>NZ_JBNNVS010000024.1:0-83201 GCF_050280665.1 Pseudomonas sp. NPDC089547
GGCCGCTCCTACAGGAGATCGCGTTCCCCTGTAGGAGCGGCCTTGCGTCGCGATGGGCCGCAAAGCGGCCCCAAATTCTGAAAGGTACACGCTCATGAACAGGCTGATACTCGTAGCCCTCCTGGCCATGGCCCTGCCGCTCTCGGCCGCCCCCGCACCGTTCTACCAATGGCAAAGCCTGGCCACCGGTCGTTACATGTGCTCGGCCAGCAATCCCGGCGAAGGCTGGGTACGCCATTCCGGCCCCTACAACAACGCCGCGTGCCGCGCCTTCTGAACCCACCATTGCCGCAGGCGGCAAACATCCGCCGACAAACTGACGTTTGTTGCCCATCGCTGCCCTGAAGCCCCCGTAAACAGGCGCTTTCAGACTTGGTTCGATTATTGCTTCGAACCTGCCTAGTGACAGCGCGGCAGCGACGCGCAGAGGAGATACTGTGGACAAGTTGCTTTATGTGGCCATGACCGGCGCCAGCCAGAACGCGCTGGCGCAAAAGGCCCACGCCAACAACCTGGCGAACATTTCCACCAATGGTTTTCAGCGTGATCTGGAGCAGGCCCGCTCGATGCCGGTGTTCGGCGACAGCTTTCCGGCGCGTGCCTTTGCCATGACCGAGCGCCCGGCCACCGACTTCAGTGAAGGCCCGTTGGTCGAGACCGGTCGTGACCTGGATGTTGCCGTGACCGGCAAAGGGTTCATTGCCGTACAGGCACCGGACGGCAGCGAAGCCTATGTACGCACTGGCAGCCTGAACATCGACGCCCTTGGCGTGCTGCGTGCCGGCAACGGCATGCCGGTGATCGGCAACGGTGGCCCGATCGCCATCCCGCCGGAGCAGAAGGTGGAAGTGGGCGCTGACGGCACCCTGAGCATCCGCTCCATGGGTGAAGGCCCGCGGGTAATGGCCGAGGTCGACCGTATCAAGCTGGTCAACCCGGATACCAAAGGCCTGACCAAGGGCCTGGACGGCCTGATCCATACCACCACTGGCCAGCCGGCCGATGCCGACGTCAACGTGCGCGTGGTGTCGGGCTTCCTGGAGGGCAGCAACGTCAACGCTGTCGAGGAAATGACCTCGGTGCTGGCGTTGTCCCGCCAGTTCGAACTGCACGTCAAGATGATGAACACGGCCAAGGAAGGCGACGAAGCCATGGCTCGGGTTTTGCAAATCGGCTAATCACTTTTGAACGGGTGCCGTAAAACAGGCGCACGAGGAGAACTTACATGCTTCCGGCTCTTTGGGTCGCTAAAACCGGCCTGTCCGCCCAGGACACCAACCTGACGGTCATTTCCAACAACCTGGCCAACGTCTCCACCACCGGCTTCAAGCGTGATCGCGCCGAGTTTGCGGACCTGCTCTACCAGATCAAGCGTCAGCCTGGCGCCCAGTCGACCCAGGACAGCGAGCTGCCTTCGGGCCTGCAGGTCGGTACCGGTGTGCGCATTATCGGTACCCAGAAAAGCTTCGTTGCCGGCAGCCTGCAAACCACCGAAAACCCGCTGGACATGGCGGTCAACGGCCGTGGCTTCTTCCAGATCCTGCAGCCGGACGGCACTGTGTCGTACACCCGTGACGGTACCTTCCACCTGAACTCCGACGGCCAGATCGTTACCGCCAACGGCTATGCACTGGAGCCTGCCGTGGTCGTGCCGAACGACGCGCAAACCTTCACCGTTGGCCAGGACGGCACGGTGTCGATCACTACCGCCGGCAACCCGGCTGCGCAGGTGATCGGCAACATCCAGACCGCCGACTTCATCAACCCGGCCGGCCTGCAGGCCATCGGTGACAACCTGTTCCTGGAAACTGCCGCCAGTGGCGCGCCGCAAGTCGGCACCCCGGGCCTGAACGGTTTCGGCACCACCCAGCAGCAGACCCTGGAAAACTCCAACGTCAGCACGGTGGAGGAGTTGGTGAACATGATCACCACCCAGCGCGCCTACGAGATGAACTCCAAGGTCATCTCCACCGCCGACCAGATGCTGTCGTTCGTGACCCAGCAGCTCTAAGCCCTGTCGCTTCGTTACACCCGTGAGGTATGCACCATGAATCGTCTGTTGTCCGTATTCGCCCTGGGGGGGGCGGTGTTGCTGGCAGGTTGCGTCGGCCCGACGCCCAAGCCCAACGACCCGTACTACGCGCCGGTACTGCCGCGCACCCCGTTGCCGGCAGCGGCCAACAACGGTTCTATCTACCAGGCCGGTTTCGAGCAGAACCTGTACAGCGACCGCAAGGCGTTCCGGGTGGGTGACATCATCACCATCACCCTCAACGAGAAAACCTCGGCCAGCAAGAACGCCGGGTCGCAAATCCAGAAAAACAGCAACGCCAACATTGGCCTGACCTCGCTGTTCGGCAGCACGCCCAACACCAACAACCCGTTTGGCGGTGGTGACCTGTCGCTGGAAGCCGGCTACAACGGCGAGCGCGCCACCAAGGGCGACAGCAAGGCCACCCAGGGCAACACCCTGACGGGCTCCATTACCGTGACCGTGGCCGAAGTGCTGCCCAACGGCATCATTGCCGTGCGCGGTGAAAAGTGGCTGACCCTGAACACTGGCGAAGAGCTGGTGCGCATTGCCGGCATGATTCGCGCCGACGACATCGCCACCGACAACACCGTGCCGTCCACTCGTGTGGCCGATGCGCGCATCACTTATTCCGGTACCGGCTCGTTTGCCGATGCCAGCCAGCCCGGTTGGCTGGACCGCTTCTTCATCAGCCCGCTTTGGCCTTTCTGAGTACGGATGACCATGTTCAACGTGAGGCAGCTGATTGCCGCAACCCTGCTCCTGTCCTGTGCCTTCGGTGCGCAGGCCGAGCGCCTGAAGGACATTGCCAGCATTTCTGGCGTGCGTTCCAACCAGTTGATCGGTTACGGCCTGGTGGTGGGGCTGAACGGCACGGGTGACCAGACCACCCAGACGCCGTTTACCCTGCAAACCTTCAACAACATGCTGTCGCAGTTCGGCATCAAGGTGCCCGCCGGGTCCGGCAACGTGCAGCTCAAGAACGTTGCGGCGGTATCGGTGCATGCCGACCTGCCGGCGTTCGCCAAGCCCGGCCAGGTGGTGGACATTACCGTGTCGTCGATCGGTAACTCCAAGAGCCTGCGCGGCGGCAGCCTGTTGATGACCCCGCTCAAGGGTATCGACGGCAACGTCTACGCCATTGCCCAGGGTAACCTGGTGGTGGGGGGCTTTGATGCGGAGGGGCGTGACGGCTCGAAGATCACCGTCAACGTTCCGTCGGCCGGTCGCATCCCCGGTGGTGCCAGCGTAGAACGGGCCGTGCCGAGCGGCTTCAACCAGGGCAATACCCTGACCCTGAACCTGAACCGCCCCGACTTCACCACTGCCAAGCGCGTTGTCGACAAGGTCAACGAACTGCTTGGCCCGGGCGTGGCCCAGGCGGTAGATGGTGGTTCGGTGCGGGTCAGTGCACCGATGGACCCGAGCCAGCGCGTGGACTACCTGTCGATCCTCGAAAACCTCGAGATCGACCCGGGCCAGGCAGTAGCCAAGGTGATCATCAACTCGCGTACCGGCACCATCGTCATCGGCCAGAACGTCAAGGTGTCGCCGGCCGCGGTGACCCACGGCAGCCTGACCGTGACCATTACCGAAGACCCGATTGTCAGCCAGCCGGGCGCCTTCTCCAATGGCCAGACGGCCGTGGTGCCGCGCTCGCGGGTGAACGCCGAGCAGGAAGCCAAGCCGATGTTCAAGTTCGGCCCGGGCACCACCCTGGATGAGATCGTCCGGGCGGTGAACCAGGTGGGCGCAGCGCCCGGCGACCTGATGGCCATCCTCGAAGCCCTGAAACAGGCCGGCGCCTTGCAGGCCGACCTGATCGTGATCTGAGGACGGCGCGGATGAATATCAAAAGCCAGGTCTCCGGCAGTGCCGACAGCGGTGCCTATACCGACCTCAACCGCCTGAGCGCCCTCAAGCACGGTGACCGCGACAGCGAGGCCAATGTGCGCAAGGTGGCCCAGGAGTTCGAATCGCTGTTCATCAGCGAAATGCTCAAGGCTTCGCGCAAGGCCAGCGACGTGCTGGCCGATGACAACCCGATGAACACCGAAACGGTCAAGCAGTACCGCGACATGTACGACCAGCAGCTGGCCGTGAGCATGTCCCGCGAGGGTGGCGGTATTGGCCTGCAGGACGTGCTGGTGCGCCAGTTGACCAAGGGCCGCAGTGCGTCGATAAACACCAGCCCGTTCCCGCGTGCCGATGGCAGTGGCCCGGCGCTATGGGGCAACAAGGTAGCGGACCCGGTGCATGCCACGCAGTCGTCCGCCACTCGCAACGACGTCGCTGCGCTCAACTCGCGGCGCCTGGCTTTGCCGAGCAAGCTCACCGACCGCCTGCTGGCCGGCATCGTGCCGTCGGCGGACACCGCCAATACAGCAGCCGTGCCTGCCCGTGACGGGCAGCAGGTGGCCAAGGCCTTCGCCGTACCGGACAACGGCCTGCGCATTGTCGGCCGTGCCGTGGCCCAGCCGCCGCTGGCACCAAACAAGGCATTTGCCGACAGTGACGAGTTCGTTGCGACCATGCTGCCGATGGCCGAGCAGGCCGCCAAGCGCATTGGTATCGATCCACGTTACCTGGTGGCCCAGGCCGCACTGGAAACCGGCTGGGGCAAGTCGGTAATGCGTAATACCGATGGCAGCAGCAGCCACAACCTGTTTGGCATCAAGGCCAGCAGTAACTGGCAGGGCGAGCAGGCGCGGGCGATTACCAGCGAATTCCGCGATGGCCAGTTCGTCAAGGAAACGGCTGCATTCCGCAGTTACGACTCGTACCAGGACAGCTTCCACGACCTGGTCAGCCTGCTACAGAGCAATTCCCGCTATCAAGATGCGCTGGACTCGGCCGATAACCCGGAACAGTTTGCAAGAGAGCTGCAAAA
This sequence comes from Pseudomonas sp. NPDC089547, assembly GCF_050280665.1. NCBI lineage: Bacteria > Pseudomonadati > Pseudomonadota > Gammaproteobacteria > Pseudomonadales > Pseudomonadaceae > Pseudomonas > Pseudomonas sp. NPDC089547. Next base: position 4,923 of record NZ_JBNNVS010000024.1, read on the forward strand.
GGCAGGTTATGCGACCGACCCGGGCTATGCGAAGAAGATCATCAGCATCGCCCAGCAAATGCAGTCAACCCCGCAATACGCCATGGCTGGCAGAACCACGAATCTATAAAAGGACTAAATCATGTCGAGCCTGATTTCGATCGGCCTGAGTGGCCTGAGTGCCAGCCAGGCGGCATTGTCGGTAACCAGTAACAACATCGCCAACGCCGCGACCAGTGGCTATTCGCGCCAGCAGACGATTCAGGCTGCGGGGCCTTCGCACAATATCGGCGCGGGGTTCCTGGGTACCGGTACCACGCTGGCGGACGTGCGCCGCATCTACAGCTCGTACCTGGACAACCAGCTGCAGACTGCCACCTCGTTGCAGGCAGACTCGGCCACCTTCCAGGACCAGATCACCAGCATCGACAAGCTGCTGGCCGATCGCGACACCGGTATCAGCTCGGTGCTTACCGCGTTCTTCTCGGCCCTGCAGACCGCAGCGGCCAAGCCGGGCGATGTCGCCTCGCGGCAACTGCTGCTGACCCAGGCGCAAACCTTGAGCAACCGTTTCAACGCGGTAAGCACGCAGCTGTCGCAGCAGAACGACACGATCAACTCGCAGCTCGACACCATGGCGGGGCAGGTCAACAAGCTCACCGCCAACATTGCCGAGTACAACAAGCAGATCGCCGCGGCTTCGGGCACTGGCAATACCCCCAACAGCCTGCTGGATGCGCGCAGCGAAGCGGTGCGCCAGCTCAACGAGCTGGTTGGCGTGACCGTGCAGGAGCGCGACGGCAACTACGACGTGTACCTGGGCAGTGGCCAGTCGCTGGTCACCGGCAACAAGGCCAACACCCTGTCGGTGCAGCCGGGTACGGCCGACAAGAGCCAGGCCAGCTTGCGTATCAACTACGAGTCGTTCAGCTCCGATGTGACCTCGGTGGTGACCGGTGGCTCGATCGGCGGCCTGCTGCGCTACCGCCAGGATGTGCTGACGCCGTCCATGAACGAGCTGGGCCGTGTGGCCCTGGTGGTGGCCGACAGCATCAACAGCCAGCTGGGGCAGGGCCTGGATGCCAATGGCCAGTTCGGCAGCTCGCTGTTCTCCAGCATCAACAGCGCCACCGCCGTTGCCCAGCGCAGCCTGGCCTCATCGAACAACAGCTCAGGCTCCGGCAACCTGGATGTAACCATCGCCAACAGTGGCGCGCTGACCACCTACGACTACGAGGTGAAGTTCACCAGCGCCAACCAGTACAGCGTGCGCCGTTCCGACGGTACCGACATGGGCAGCTTCGACCTCAGCGCCGACCCGGCTCCGGTGATCGACGGCTTCAGCCTGTCGCTGAACGGTGGCGGCCTGTCGGCAGGCGACAGCTTCAAGGTGATCCCCACCCGTGCAGCAGCTGGCAGCATCACCACCACCCTGACCGATGCCAACAAACTGGCCTTTGCCGGGCCGATCAGCGCGACCTCGGGCAGTGGCAACAGCGGCACTGGCACCATCACCCAGCCTACCTTGAGCGAATCGCTGGATATCTACGGCGGTGCCGACACCGCGCTGATCCAGCAGTCGATTCGCGACTCGATGCCGGTGCGCGTGGTGTTCGATGCGGCCAGTGGTGGCTCGCAGGGTTACAAGCTGTATGACTCCAAAGGCACGCAGATTGGTACCGGCAGCGTGGTGCCCGGCCAGGACAACAAACTGTCCATTTCCGTGCCGATGCGCGACAGCAGTGGCAACCCGATCCTCGATGGCAGCGGCAACCCGCGTACCTTTGCGGTCGAGACCACCATTGCCGGCAGCCCGGCCACCAACGACAGCTTCACCCTGGCGTTCAATGCCGACGGCAAGGCCGACAACCGCAACGCCACGGCGCTGCTGGGCCTGCAGACCAAGTCGACGGTGAACACCGGCTCCGGTGGTGGTACCAGCTTCACTTCGGCCTATGCCTCGCTGGTCGAGCGCGTGGGTGCCAAGGCCAACCAGGCGTCCATCGACACCACGGCAACCGAGGCGGTGCTCAAGTCCGCCAGCGAAAGCCGTAGCGCGGTGTCGGGCGTCAACCTCGATGACGAGGCGGCCAGCCTGGTGAAGTTCCAGCACTACTACACGGCGTCGTCGCAGATCATCAAGGCGGCGCAAGAAACCTTCAGCACCCTGATCAATGCCTTGTAAGGAGTAGACGATCGTGCGTATTTCCACTGCCCAGTTCTATGAGGCCAGCGCCAGTAGCTACTCCAAGAACTTCTCCAGCATGAACAAGACCAACGATCAGGTCACGTCGGGCATTCGCATCCAGACTGCCGCCGACGACCCGGTCGGCGCGGCGCGCCTGTTGCTGCTGCAACAGCAGCAGTCGCTGCTGGACCAGTACAGCGGCAACATCAACACCGTCAGCAACGCCCTGCTGCAGCAGGAGAGTGTGCTCTCCACCATCAACGATGCCATGCAGCGCGCCAGCGAACTGGCGATCCGTGCCGGTGGCGCCGGGGTTACCGACTCTGACCGCGTGGCCATCAGTACCGAGTTGAAGGAGATCGAGGCGAACATCTTCGGCCTGCTCAACTCGCGTGATGCCAACGGCGACTACATGTTCGGCGGCTCCAAGAGCACGACGCAGCCCTATGTGCGCAACTCCGATGGTACCTACAGCTATCAGGGCGACCAGACCCAGTTGAGCCTGCAGGTCTCTGATACCCTGAACCTGGCCACCAACGACAGCGGCTTCAGTATTTTCGACTCGGCCAGCAACAAGAGCCGTACCCAGTCGACCCTGCTGGTGCCGGCCACTGACGATGGCGTGGTAGGTGTGTCGCCAGGGCTGATGACCTCCAGCACCAGCTACAACAACAGCTTCACTGCAGGCCAGCCCTACAAGCTGACCTTCACCAGCGCGACCCAGTACACCATCACCGACGCCAACGGCAACGACGTCACCTCTGAAACGGCCACCAACGGTACCTTCGACAGCAAGACCGAGGGTGCCAACCGCATTGCCCTGCGTGGGGTGGAGTTCGAGATCACCGTCACCCTGGAAGAGGGCGCCGATGCCGACGCCGCAGTGGCCGGTCGCGCATTTTCCCTGGAGGCGCGCCCGGACTCGTTCAATACCACCCGCAACGGCGCCAACACGTCCACTGCCCAGGTCACCAGCAGCACCGTGACCGACGAAGCGGCCTATCGCAGCACCTTCCCCAGCAATGGCGGGGTGATCAAGTTCACCGGCCCGGGCGCGTATGAGTTCTACGCCCAGCCGCTGACGGCAGACAGCAAGCCGGTGGCCAGTGGTACCTTTACTGCGCCGTCGTTGACGGTGGCTGGCGTGACCTACCAGGTATCCGGTTCGCCAGAGGCGGGTGACCAGTTTGCGGTTACCGCCAACACCCACCAGAACCAGAATGTGCTGGAAACCATCAGCCAGCTGCGCGCAGCACTGGATACGCCAGTGACCGGTGCCGGCGCGGCCAATGCGATGAAGGATGCGGCGGCTTCGGCAATTGCCAACCTGGCCAGTGCCCGTGAGCAGGTCGACATTACCCGTGGCTCGATCGGTGCCCGTGGCAACTCGCTGGAGATCCAGCGCCAGGAGAACACTAGCCTGGGCCTGGCCAACAAGACCACCCAGAACGCCATCGGCAACACCGACATGTCGCAGGCGGCCATCACCCTGACCTTGCAGCAGGCGATGCTTGAGGCCTCGCAGTTGGCCTTCTCGCGCATTTCGCAGCTGAGCCTGTTCAACAAGCTCTGATCCAGCCGTTACATCCTGGGGCTGCTGCGCAGCCCGATCGCGACACAAGGCCGCTCCTACAGATACTGCGCTTTCCTGAGCATTGCGCAGTCCTGTAGGAGCGGCCTTGTGTCGCGATCGGGCCGCAAAGCGGCCCCGGCAATATCGGTTACGAAGTTGACAATCCGGGCGTCGTGTCCGCCTGGTCATTTCCCGAATTCCCCGCTCCCCACACCCTCTGCAAGGCTTTCGCAGCATTTCAATGTGACCAATGAGTCAAAACGGTCATCTTCCCTGTATTCTATGCAGCAGCTGTTGCAGCATTTTGTTACCGGTGCGCAGGTGAGCGCTGCCTTCAACCCCTGGCAGTCATGCCCCGGTATTTGGCGCCCTCAATTCATCGAGTGGTGGTCTTTGGCTGTTTTCATTGGGAAGCCAGAATGATTGGCATCAAAAGCATCGCGAGTTACGTGCCCACCGCTGGCCTGGACAACTACGTCCAGGGTGCGAAGTTTGGCAAGGACGAAGAGTTCATGTTCGGCAAGATCGGCGCGTCGTTCCTGCCGCGCAAGGCCGAAGAACAGGAAACCTCCGACCTGTGCGTAGAAGCCGCCCAGGCCCTGTTCGCCAGCAACCCGGACCTCGACCCGCAGTCGATCGATGCGTTGATCGTGGTCACCCAGAACGGTGACGAGGAAGGGCTGCCACACACTGCCGCCATCGTCCAGAGCAAGCTCGGCCTGTCTACCCGCGTGGCGGCGTTCGACGTGTCGCTGGGTTGCTCCGGCTACGTGTATGGCCTGTACGCGATCAAGGGCTTCATGGAGGCGGCAGGGCTGAAGAACGGCCTGCTGATCACTGCCGACCCGTATTCGAAGATCGTCGACCCGGAAGACCGCAACACCACCATGCTGTTCGGCGACGCCGCCACGGCGACCTGGATGGGTGAAAACGCGGTATGGAACCTGGGTCAGGCGCGTTTCGGTACTGACGGTTCCGGTGCCGAGCACCTGAAGGTCACGGACGGCAAGTTCTTCATGAACGGCCGCCAGGTGTTCAACTTTGCCTTGGTCAAGGTGCCGGCGCACCTGCACGAGTTGCTGGATGCCAGCGGCCTGAAATCTTCAGACATCGACGCCTTCTGCATCCACCAGGGCAGCGCGGCGATTGTTGACGCCGTGGCCCGTCGCTTTGAAGAAGAGCACCCCGAGAAGTTCGTGAAGGACATGCTGGAAACCGGTAATACCGTGTCTTCCAGCGTGCCGCTGCTGTTGCAGAAGCACATGCTTGACGGTAGCTGGAAGCGCGTGGCTATCAGCGGCTTTGGCGTGGGCCTGTCGTGGGGCTCGGCCATCCTCTATCGCGACTGATCTTCAGCAGCTTCATAAAAAAGCGCCCGGCGGCCACCGCCCGGCGCTTTTTTAATGCCTGTAAAAATATTCGCAGATCCGTGTGCGATCCCTGTGGGAGCGGGCTTGCCCGCGAACACCGGCAAAGCCGGTGCCATCCACTGAGTCGCCTTCTTCGCGGGCATGCCCGCTCCCACAAGGGTGACGGCGGAGTCTGGAGTTGGTTTTTGACGCCAATAAACCGCCCTTAACCCCTTGATTTCTCGAGGCTGGCCCGCTGCCAGCATTTTTTTTTCGAAAAAGCCCTCAAGCAACCCGCGCACCCGACGATAACTATTACGAAGGTTCTCTAGGCCAGTCCGGCGGTTGCCAAGGCCGGAAGCCGCAGTACCCATCCAACGAGGATTTCGTCATGGCTTTAACTGTAAACACCAACATTGCGTCGATCACCACTCAGGGCAACCTGACCAAGGCTAGCAACGCTCAGACCACTTCGATGCAGCGTCTGTCCTCGGGTCTGCGTATCAACAGCGCTAAAGACGACGCTGCAGGCCTGCAGATCGCCAACCGTCTGACCAGCCAGATCAACGGCCTGGGCCAGGCAGTGAAGAACGCCAACGACGGTATCTCCATTGCCCAGACCGCTGAAGGTGCAATGCAGGCTTCGACCGACATCCTGCAGAAAATGCGTACCCTGGCCCTGTCCTCGGCTACTGGCTCCCTGAGCGCCGACGACCGTAAGTCGAACAACGACGAATACCAGGCTCTGACCGCTGAACTGAACCGTATTTCGGAAACCACCACCTTCGGTGGCCAGAAGCTGCTGGACGGCTCGTACGGCACCAAGGCCATCCAGGTCGGCGCCAACGCCAACGAAACCATCAACCTGGCACTGGACAACGTTTCGGCCAAGAGCATTGGTTCGCAGCAGGTCAAGTCGCAGACTATCGCACCTAGCGCTAGCGGCCTGGCGGCAGCCAACCTGACTGTAACCGGCAACGGCCAGACCAAGACCGTCGCATACGGCGCTGGTGCTTCGGCCAAAGACATCGCTGCCCAGCTCAATGGCGCAATTGGTGGCTTGACTGCTGCAGCCAGCACTGAAGTCAAGCTGGCCGTTGCCAGCGGTGCTGCAGCCACCCCAGCCAACTTCGACCTGACCGTAGGTAGCAGCACTGTTAGCTTCATCGGTGTTACCGACACTGCAAGCCTGGCTGATCAGTTGAAATCCAACGCTGCCAAGCTGGGTATCAGCGTCAACTACGACGAGTCGACCCAGAGCCTGGAGGTCAAGTCCGACACCGGCGAAAACCTTAAATTTACCTCGCAGGCCGGCGCAGCTGCCATTTCTGTCGGTGCCAAGAACGGTGACGGTGACTACCCAGGTACCCTGACCGCTCTGTCTGGTACTGCTGCCGCTACCTCGGTGGTAACGGGTCAGATTTCCTTGGACTCCGCCAAAGGTTACTCGGTTGCCAACGGCGGTACCGGTACTGGTGCTACCACTCTGTTCGGTGCTGCTTCGGTCTCTTCTACCAAGACCACCATCGCCGACACCGACGTTACCGATGCCGTCAACGCCCAGAACGCCCTGGCCGTTATCGACAAGGCCATCGGTTCGATCGACAGCGTTCGTTCGGGCCTGGGTGCTACCCAGAACCGTCTGCAAACCACCGTCGACAACCTGCAGAACATCCAGAAGAACTCCACCGCTGCCCGCTCCACCGTGCAGGACGTGGACTTTGCTTCGGAAACTGCCGAGCTGACCAAGCAGCAGACTCTGCAACAGGCTTCCACCGCGATCCTGTCGCAGGCTAACCAGCTGCCTTCCTCGGTCCTGAAACTGCTCCAGTAATTCAGGCGCCTGAGTAAAGGGTGAAAGGGCGCGTTTACGTGCCCTTTCGCCCTTTTTGACATGAGGAGTTCGAAGCATGGACATGAGTGTCAAGCTGAGCCAGGTGTATCCGTCTGCGTTACCCCAGGCGCCAGTCGCTGACCGGGATCGCGACCCGGCAGTGCCTGCCAAGGTGCAGGAGGCTGCGGCTCCCGCCAACCAGCCGCACACGCGTGAAGACCTGGAAAAGGCAGTTGGCGAGATTCGTGATTTCGTCCAGTCGAGCCAGCGTCAGCTGGACTTTTCCATTGATGATTCCACTGGTCGGGTTGTGGTCAAGGTGATTGCCACCCAATCAGGCGAGGTGATCCGCCAGCTCCCGTCGGAAACGGCGCTGAAGCTCGCGCAAAGCCTCAGTGAAGCCAGCAGCCTGCTGTTCGATGATCAGGCATAGGCTGGCATGATTTTTGTTGCTGTCGCCCCTTGATGGATTTATCCGCCAAGGATCCGGCAGCTACTGAACAAGGAGAGCAATGATGGCAGGTACAACAGTCAGCGGTATTGGCTCGGGCATCGATACCCAGGCGATCGTCGAATCCCTGGTGGCCGCGCAGAAGGCGCCGAAGCAGGCGCAGATCAATACCCAAACGCTGAAGGCAACCACCACGTTGTCCTCTATCGGCAAGATCCAGTCGGCCCTGGACGCCTTCCGCGGCGCCTTGACCAACATGACCGACACCAACAGTTTTGGTGGCCTGAGCCTGAAGTCTTCGGATGAAAAGGTCGCGACCGTGACCATGGGCACCGGCGCTGCCAACGGTTCGTTCAAGTTGATTGTCGACAAGCTGGCCACGGCATCCAAGGTTTCGACCAAGGTATACGCCAATGGCGCGGGCACGGTAGTCAATAGCGGCACCAGCCCGACCACCTTGACCATGAGCCAGAATGGCAAGAGTTACGATCTGAGCGTTCCTGCCGGTGCAACCTTGCAGCAGGTGCGCGATAGCATCAACAGCCAGTTCGGTGTGGCCGGCCTCAGTGCCAACGTGCTGACCGACGCCAATGGCTCGCGCTTGATCATTACCTCGACCACCATGGGCGAAGGCTCCGACATCACCCTGTCGGGCAATTCGGGCATCGACACGGGGTATACCGTTGTGGATGAGCCGACGGATGCCGAGTACACGCTGGACGGCATTGCCATGAAGTCCAAGACCAACGACATCACCGATGCCGTCAGCGGTCTGAACATCAAGTTGGTGGGTACTTCGCCGAAAAACGCTACCAGTGGCGAGGTTACGGCGACGGTGCTGTCGCTGACGACCAGTTCCGCTACATTGAAGTCGGGTTTGAAGGGTTTCATCGATACCTACAACGCCTTGCTCACTGTAATGAACGCTGAAACCAAGGTCACCAAGAATGCCGACGGCACCATGACCGCTGCGGCGCTGACCGGTGATGCCACGATGCGGACGTTGATGTCCTCGATTCGGGAGGAACTCAATGCGGTCGCGGGCAACGGTACCCTGAAGTCGCTGGCTGCCTTTGGTGTAACTTCCGCGCAAGATGGCGGTGCGTTGAGCCTGGACGACAAGAAGTGGGACAAGGCTGCCTCCACCAACGCGGCGGACCTTACCAGCATCTTCAATGGCAAGGACGGCCTGCTGGCGCGCCTGCAAAAGGTGACCGAGCCGTTCGCCAAGGCCAGTACCGGTACTCTCGCCGAGCGCTCCAAGGTCCTGAGCGAAAGCCTGACCAAGCTCAAGACCGAGCAGGACACCCTGGACGCCCGCATGGAAGCCCTGCAGAAAAGCCTGCAGGACAAGTACAACAACATGGATACCCTGGTCACCCAGCTGCGTCAGCAGCAGAGCTCCGTGCTCAGTACGCTCAATGCGCTGAACAAATCGAGCAGTGACGATTAATCCGTGAACATTGCATGAAGTCCGGGCATGATGCCGGGCTTCATGTCATCGGCCGGTAAAGTTTTTCGCCGCCTGCCCGATACAAGGAATATCTCCCCTTTAAGCCTGCCCGTCACGAGGTCGCAAGATGAATCCCATGAGAGCCCTTCGTCAGTACCAGAAGGTCAATTCCCATGCCCAGATTTCCGAAGCCACGCCCCATCGCCTGGTGCAGATGCTGATGGAAGGCGGCCTCGATCGCATGGCTCAGGCCAAAGGCGCCATGGCACGCGGGGACATCGCGGAAAAGGGCCTGATGCTCGGCAAGGCGATCGACATCATCATCGGTCTGCGCGACGGCCTGCAGCCGGAAAAAAGCGAAAACCCTGAGTCTGTCGAGAAACTCGACTCTCTTTACGTCTACATGACCAACCGCTTGATGCAGGCCAATATCGACAACGATGCCGGCATTATCGACGAAGTTGCCCAGCTGCTGATTACCGTGAAAAGCGGTTGGGACGGCATTGCCGACGCCCAGCCCGCCAGCTGATGGCAAGGAGATGACCGTGACCGCACTGCAACGCCTCGATGACACCTGTGATGCCCTGATCGGGGCGCTGGGTGAGCGTGACTGGGATGCCATTGCCAAGCTGGATGTGGCGTGCCGCGTGTGCATCGACGAGGTGCTGGAAACCCACGCGATGGACCAGGCGTTGCTGCGCGAGAAGCTGGAAGGGGTGCTGCGGGTCTACCGCAACCTGATCGACGTGACAACCGGCGAACGCCAGGCAATTGCTGAAGAAATGATGCAGATCAACCAAGCGAAAAATGCTTCGAAGGTTTACCATTTGTTCAGTTAAGATGCGCACAACTTAACAAAAGGCGCCATAAATTTGACTGTGTGGGCCTTTTTGACTTTACTAGTGGCTGTTTTCGAATTTCAGACGTCCGAACACTGACCATTCAGTCGGAATGATGTCGAGCTTGCCCTTGCAGGGCGCCGATATGACTAGGGAAGTTGCTATTGCATGTGGCGTGAAACCAAGATTCTGCTGATCGATGACGACAGCGCACGCCGCCGCGACCTTGCGGTGGTGCTGAACTTCCTGGGCGAAGAAAACCTCGCTTGCTCAAGCCATGACTGGCAGCAGGCGGTCGAGCCGTTGGCGTCGAGCCGCGAAATATTGTGCGTGCTTATCGGCAGCGTGAATGCTCCGGGCAATCTCCTTGGGCTCGTTAAGACAGTGGCCGGGTGGGATGAGTTCCTTCCGGTCATGCTTTTAGGTGAAATTTCTTCTGCGGACTTCCCGGAAGACCTTCGCCGCCGAGTGCTTTCCAACCTGGAAATGCCGCCAAGCTACAGCCAGCTGCTGGATTCGCTGCACCGTGCCCAGGTCTACCGCGAGATGTACGACCAGGCGCGCGAGCGTGGCCGCCAGCGCGAACCCAACCTGTTCCGCAGCCTGGTCGGCACCAGTCGTGCCATTCAGCATGTGCGGCAGATGATGCAGCAAGTGGCCGATACCGACGCCAGCGTGCTGATCCTGGGTGAGTCGGGCACCGGCAAGGAAGTGGTGGCGCGTAACCTGCACTACCACTCCAAGCGCCGCGAAGCGCCGTTTGTGCCGGTCAACTGTGGTGCCATCCCGGCCGAGTTGCTGGAAAGCGAGCTGTTCGGCCATGAGAAGGGCGCCTTCACGGGGGCAATCACCAGCCGTGCCGGGCGTTTCGAGCTGGCCAATGGCGGTACCCTGTTCCTCGACGAAATCGGCGACATGCCGTTGCCAATGCAGGTCAAGCTGTTGCGTGTGTTGCAGGAGCGCACCTTCGAACGCGTGGGTAGCAACAAGACCCAAAGCATCGACGTGCGCATCATTGCCGCGACGCACAAGAACCTCGAAACCATGATCGAGGACGGCAGCTTCCGCGAAGATTTGTACTACCGGCTGAACGTGTTCCCTATCGAGATGGCGCCGCTGCGTGAGCGGGTGGAAGACATCCCGTTGCTGATGAACGAGCTGATCTCGCGCATGGAGCACGAGAAGCGCGGTTCCATCCGCTTCAACTCCGCCTCGATCATGTCGCTGTGCCGCCATGGCTGGCCGGGCAACGTGCGCGAGTTGGCCAACCTGGTCGAGCGCATGGCGATCATGCATCCGTACGGGGTCATTGGCGTATCGGAGCTGCCGAAGAAATTCCGCTATGTCGATGACGAAGACGAGCAGCTGGTCGACAACCTGCGCAGCGATCTGGAAGAGCGCGTGGCCATCAACGGCCATGCGCCAAGCTTCAGCAATCACGCCATGCTGCCGCCCGAAGGCCTGGACCTCAAGGACTACCTCGGTAGCCTGGAGCAGGGCTTGATCCAGCAGGCGCTGGACGATGCCAACGGCATCGTGGCGCGCGCGGCTGAACGTTTGCGTATTCGTCGTACCACCCTGGTCGAGAAGATGCGCAAGTACGGCATGAGCCGCCAGGCTGGCGAGGATCAGGCGGAGGATTGACGCCTGGCCGGGGTGTTCACCTCGGCTTCTCCGCTCTTCTTCAGATCGAGCGCCGCCCGCGCGGCGCATCGCGAGCAAGCTCGCTCCTACATTTGTTTCGGGCCAGTTCTTCCTGATGCGCACGCGCGCGCTCCTTCGTCCTCCACTTCAATATCGTGCGGGACAAACAAGGCGGTCGCGCGCGTCGGTGCAGGGGTATTGGCCTGAAACAGATGTAGGAGCGAGCTTGCTCGCGATGCGCCGCGCGGGCGGCGCTCGATTACCGCCCTTCTGAAAATCTCAAGTCATGCATTGCGAAAGCCTCAGAAAGCAGGCATGCGTTTTGCTTTGCCTAGCGCATAGGGCCTGGGGTCAGTTTTCTGTCGCCCCTCCGACCAATGCGGACGAAGAGCACAATGAAAGCAGTCATTCTGGCCGGTGGGCTGGGCACACGCATCAGCGAAGAATCCCACCTGCGCCCCAAGCCGATGATCGAAATAGGCGGCAAGCCGATCATCTGGCACATCATGAAGATCTACTCCCACTACGGAATCAACGACTTCGTCATTTGCCTGGGCTACAAGGGCTACGTGATCAAGGAGTACTTCGCCAACTACTTCCTGCACATGTCCGATGTTACCTTCGACATGGCGGAAAACCGCATGGACATCCACAACCGCCACGCCGAACCTTGGCGGGTGACGCTGGTGGACACCGGGGAAAATACCGCCACGGGTGGCCGCCTGAAGCGTGTCCGCGAGTACGTTGGCAATGAAACCTTCTGCCTGACTTACGGCGACGGTGTGTCCGACGTCGATATTCCGCGCCTGGTCGACTTCCATCGCCAGCACGGCAAGATGGCCACGGTTACTGCTGTACAGCCTCCGGGGCGCTATGGCGCTCTGGACGTGCACGGCCAACAGGTACGCGGCTTTCAGGAAAAGCCGGCGGGCGACGGTGGCTGGATCAATGGTGGCTTCTTCGTGCTCGAACCGGCCGTGCTGGAATACATCGACGGCGATACCACCACCTGGGAAGACGAGCCCATGCGTCGCCTGGCCGAGGACGGCCAGCTCATGAGCCACCTGCACCGCGGCTTCTGGCAACCGATGGACACCCTGCGTGATCGCACGCTGCTTGAAACCCATTGGAAAAACGGCGACGCAGCATGGCAGCTATGGCGCTGAACCCTGCATTCTGGGCCGGGCGCCGCGTGCTGCTGACCGGGCATACCGGCTTCAAGGGCGGCTGGCTGGCCATATGGCTGCGCCAGCTTGGCGCCGAGCTGCGCGGCTTCGCCTTGCCTGCTGCCAGCACGCCTTCGTTGTGGCAGGTGGCGCAACTGCAACAGCAGGTTGCCGGCGACCTCGCCGATATCCGGGATGCCTCGGGGCTTGCCCGTGCCTTGAAGGATTACCAGCCCGAGCTGGTGCTGCACCTGGCGGCGCAACCGCTGGTGCGCGAATCGTACCGGGCGCCAGCCGACACCTACGCAACCAACGTCATGGGCACGCTCAACCTGCTGGAGGCCGTGCGCGCCACACCTTCGGTGCGTGCGGTGCTGGTGGTGACCACCGACAAGTGCTACGACAACCGCGAGTGGCCATGGCCTTATCGTGAGCAGGATGCCCTGGGCGGCTTCGACCCCTACAGCAGCAGCAAAGCCTGTGTCGAACTGCTGTGCGCGAGCTACCGCGATTCGTTCCTGCGTTCCGCCGGCGTGGCGCTGGCAACGGCGCGCGCAGGCAACGTGCTGGGTGGCGGCGACTGGTCTGCCGAGCGCTTGTTGCCGGACATTTTCCGCGCCTGGCAGGGCGGTGAAGAAGTGGTCCTGCGTTATCCACATGCCACACGCCCCTGGCAGCACGTGCTCGACCCGCTGATGGGCTACCTGCAACTGGCGCAGGGCTTGCTCACGGATGCCGAGGCACACGCAACCGCTTGGAACTTCGGCCCTGACAGCGCAGGGCTGGCCACTGTCGGCGACATCGTCCAGCGGCTTGCCGAGCGCTGGCCCGGCGAGGCGCGCTGGTCGATTGCCGGCGATGCCCAGCCGCACGAAGCCGGCCTGCTGGCGCTCGATTCCAGCAAAGCACGCCAACAGCTTGGCTGGGTGCCGCGCTGGTCGCTGGATGACACCCTGAAACATACCCTGGACTGGCATCTGGCCTGGCGCGCAGGGCGTGACATGAACATCGTTACCCGCGAGCAGATCGCGGCTCACCAAGGCGGAACCCATGAGTGACAGTACGGCGCAGCAGTTGCGCCAACAGATTGCCGAACTGGTCGGGCGTTATGCCGAGCTGCAGATGGCGCCGAAGCCTTTCGTGGCAGGGCAGAGCACTGTTCCGCCTTCCGGCAAGGTGATCGGTGCCGGCGAGCTGCAGATGATGACCGAGGCGGTGCTGGATGGCTGGCTGACGACCGGGCGCTTCAACGAGGCGTTCGAGAAGCGCCTGGCCAAGTACCTGGGGCGTCGCTGCGTACTCACCACCAACTCCGGTTCTTCGGCCAACCTGCTGGCATTCTCCGCGTTGACCTCGCCACGCCTTGGCGACCGGGCGATCAAGCCGGGTGACGAGGTGATCGGCGTTGCCGCCGGTTTCCCGACCACCGTCAACCCTATCCTGCAATTCGGCGCGGTACCGGTGTTCGTCGATATCGAGATGGGCACCTACAATATCGACCCGGCGCTGATCGAGGCGGCCATCGGCCCGAAGACCAAGGCGATCATGCTGGCCCATACCTTGGGCAACCCCTTCGACCTGGGCGCCATCCGCGCCCTGTGCGACAAGTACAACCTGTGGTTGATCGAGGACTGCTGCGATGCCCTGGGGTCCACCTACCAGGGGCGTATGGTCGGCACCTTCGGCGACATCGGTACCCTCAGCTTCTACCCTGCGCACCACATCACCATGGGCGAGGGCGGGGCGGTGTTTACCGATTCGCCCTTGCTCAAGCGCATCATCGAATCGTTCCGCGACTGGGGCCGTGATTGCTACTGCGCGCCAGGCGAGGACAACACGTGCAGCAAGCGCTTCTGCTGGCAAATGGGTGACCTGCCGCAAGGCTATGACCACAAGTACACCTACTCGCACCTGGGCTACAACCTGAAGATCACCGACATGCAGGCCGCCTGTGCATTGGCGCAGATGGACCGGGTGGATGATTTCGTGGCTGCGCGCAAACGCAACTTTGTCTGGCTCAGCGAGCGCCTGGCCGGCTGTGCGGACAAACTGATCCTGCCGCGGGCCACCGCCGACAGTGACCCTTCCTGGTTCGGCTACCCGATTACCCTGCGCGATGGTTGCGGAATCAACCGTGTCGAGCTGGTGCGCTACCTCGACGAGCAGGGTGTGGGTACGCGCCTGCTGTTTGCCGGCAACCTGACCCGCCAGCCCTACATGCAGGGGTTGAACTACCGGGTTTCCGGCGAGTTGCCAGTCACTGACAAGATCATGAACGACACGTTCTGGATCGGCCTGTGGCCGGGCTTGAGCGACGACCATCTGGAACATGCGGCGCGCTGCCTGGAAACTTACCTGCAGAGGCTCTGCTGATGCGCGCCTATGTCCTGTGTGGCGGTTTCGGTACGCGGCTGCGCAGCGTTACCGACGCGCAGAAGGCCTTGGTGCCCGTTCACGGCGAACCCTTCCTGGCGCACGTATTGAGCCAATTGGCCCGTGCCGGTATCCATGAAGCCGTACTGTGCGCGCATTATCGCGCCGAACAGGTAGCCGAGCAGCTTGCCGAGCTGTCGTGCCAGGCCGGCCTGCCACTGTCGATGGTGGTGGAAGACAGCCCATTGGGAACCGGCGGCGCACTGCTCAATGCGTTGCGCGAGCAGCCTGCGCAAGGGCGTTATCTGGTACTCAATGCCGATACGTTTGTAGACGCGCAGGGTTACCGGCAGATGCTGGCCAGCGAAGGTAACGCCGTGCTGGCGGCGCGGGTCGATGACCGCAGCCGTTACGGCAGCCTGGCAGTGAATGCTACCGGGCACCTGGCCTCGCTACAGGAAAAAGGCGTGCAGGGGCCCGGCCTGATCAACGCAGGGGTTTATGCCTTTACCGCGTCGACCTTCGCCACCAGCCCCGTTCGCGCATGTTCGATGGAGCACGACTTGCTGCCCGAGTTGCTTCAGCGACAGGCCGTAACCGTTGTCGACTACAGCGGGCGCTTCATCGATATCGGCACGCCAGAATCGCTTGCGCGCTACACCCACGAATTTCTACCGGATACTTCGCTATGAGCCTGCTTGTGCAGACCCTCAGCATCGGCGAGCACCAGAGCATTCTCGATGCGGTCAAGTGCATCGAGGCGGGCGCCTTGCAGATCGCCTTCGTGGTTGCCGATGACCGCCGCCTGCTGGGGGTGGTAACCAACGGCGATGTACGTCGCCACCTGTTGCAGGGTGGGCAGACCGACCTGCCGGTGACCACCTGCATGAACAGCCATTACCGCTCCGTTCAGGCCGGGGCATCGCGAGAGGAATTGCTCAAGGCGTTCGACCTTGGTTTCAACGCCATCCCGGCTGTGGACGAGCAGGGGCGCCTGGTCGAGGTCTATACCCGGCTGATGGCGGCCAGCCCGGAAGTGCCGGTGCTGGCGCGGGCCCGTGCGCCGGTGCGCATGAGCTTCTGTGGCGGTGGTGCGGACCTGACCTATTTCTTCATCGACCACCCGGCAGCGGTGCTCAGCTGTACCGTCGGGCTTTATGCCCACGCCACCCTGGTGCCGCGCAGTGACCGTGGTATCCGCATTTTCTCTGAAGACCTGGGCCGCGAGGAGGACTACGACTCCCTGGCGGACCTGCTGGCCGCCAGCGAGAAGAGCCTGTTGGCGACCATCGTTTCGGTGATCAAGCCGCAATATGGCTTCGATCTCTACCTGCGTTCGGATTTCCCGGTGGGCTCTGGGCTGGGCGGCTCCTCCGCGGCTACCACGGCCACCATCGCGGCATTCAATGAACTGCGCCAGGACCGCTGGAGCACCTATGAGATCGCTGAACTGGCGTTCCAGGCCGAGCGCCTGTGCTTCGGCATCGCCGGCGGCTGGCAGGATCAGTACGCCTCGGCTTTCGGTGGCTTCAACCTGATCGAGTTCGAGAACCAGCGCAACCTGGTACACCCGATTCGCCTTGAAGAGGCGACCCGCAACGAGCTGGAGTCTTGCCTGGTGTTGTGCGACACCGGTATTTCTCACGACTCTGGCCGCCTGCATGAACTGCAGCGCGAAGAGATGCAGGCCGAGTCCTCGCAAACGGACCTGCTGCACGCCAGCGTGGCGCTGTGCCGGCGTATGCACCGGTACCTGATTCGCGGCGAGTTGCGCGAGTTCGGCTTGTGCATGGACGAAGCGTGGCGCCTGAAAAAACGCTTTTCCTCGGCAATCAGCCATGACCACCTTGATCAGATCTACGCGGCGGCGTTGGCGGCCGGCGCGCTCGGCGGCAAGCTGCTGGGCGCCGGTGGCGGTGGCTTCTTCCTGTTCTACGTACAACCCCAGCATCGCCAGCGCGTGGTGCAAGCGGTGCGTGCACTGGGCTGCCAGACTCAAGGCTTCCGCTTTGAGACTTGCGGTGTAACTTCCTGGCGGACAAAAATCCAATGACCCCGATTCTTCTCGACGGCATCGCCCTGGGTGGCGAGCGCGTCTATGTCATTGCCGAAGTCGGCAACAACCACAACGGCTCGCTGGCGTTGGCCAGGCAACTGGTGGATGCCGCCATTGCGGCGGGCGCTGACTGCGTCAAGTTCCAGCTGCGCAACCGCGAGGCGCTGTACCGGCGCAAGGCTGATGGTTCGCGTGCCGAAGACCTTGGCGTGGAGTACATCCAGGACCTGCTCGACAAGGTTGAGCTGAGCCTCGACGAACACCGCCAGGTACGCGCCTACTGCGCGCAGAAGGGCATCACCTACCTGTGCACCCCGTGGGATGAACCCAGCGTCGATGCCCTGGCGCAATTCGACGTAGCGGCCCTGAAAATCGCTTCGGCGGATTTGTCCAACCCCTACCTGATCGCCAAGGCCGCCAGCCTGGGCAAGCCGTTGATCCTGTCTACCGGCATGTCCTTCGAGCACGAAATCATCCGCGCCATCGAACAGCTCAACGCGCTGGGTACGCCCTTCGCGCTGCTGCACTGCAACAGCGCCTACCCGGCGCCGGAGGCAGATATCCAGCTCGGCTACCTGCGCCGTTTGCAAGCGCTGCATGGCCTGATCGGCTATTCCGGCCATGAGCGCGGTATCGCTATTACCCTCGGCGCAGTGGCCCTGGGCGCCAAGCTGGTGGAGCGCCACATCACCCTGGACCGTAACATGGAAGGCCCGGACCACCTGGCCAGCCTGGAACCCACCGAATTCCGCCAGCTGGTGGACGGCATCCGCCAGCTGGAACTGGCGCTGCCCTGGCAAGGGCCAGGTCGCCATGCCAGCCAGGGTGAGTTGCTGAACCGCGAGAACCTTGGCAAGAGCGTGATCGCTGCCCGCGACATCCCCCAAGGCGCGGTACTGGAGCAGGGCATGCTGCGCATCGCCAGCCCTGGCCAGGGCCTGCCGCCGTACCGGTTGCCGGAGCTGCTGGGCAAGCCGGCCCAGCGCGATATCGCCCAAGGCGACTTCCTGTTCGAGAGCGATCTGCAAGAGCAGCAAGCCGAGCAGAAACTGGCGTTCGACATGCCGATTCGCTGGGGTGTGCCGGTGCGCTACCACGACTTCCGCGACTACCAGCGGCGTATCGAACCGGATCTGTTCGAGTTCCATCTCTCGTACCGCGACCTCAGCCTGAAACCACAGCCTTTCCTGGCTGAAGTGGCATGTTCGCGACTGGTGGTTCACGCGCCGGAGCTGTTCGAGAATAGCGAGCTGCTGGACCTGGTTGCGGACGACCCGGCCTACCGTCGCCGCTCCATCGACAATTTGCAGCGCGTGGTCGATGCCACCCTGCAGATCGGTGAGTTCTTCCCCGCGGCCGATGCCCGGCTGATCGTTGCCAACATCGGCGGTTTCTCCGCCGACGCGCCACGCCCGTTGGCCATGCGCCCCGAACTTTACGAGCGTTTCCACGAAGCCTGCCGGCAGGTGGACTTCGCCGGTACCGAGCTGATCCCGCAGAATATGGCGCCGTTCCCGTGGCACTTCGGCGGCCAGCGCCACCAGAACATCTTCATGATGCCCGACGAACTGGCGGCCCAGGCCCGCGAGCACGGCCTGCGCCTGTGCCTGGACCTGTCGCACTTGCAGATGACCTGCTTCCACTTCGGCCTCGATTTCCAGGCCGCGCTGGCGCTGCTGCTGCCGCACTCGGCGCATCTGCACGTGGCCGATGCCAAGGGCATCAATGGTGAGGGCGTGCTGATGGGCACCGGCGACATCGACTGGCCGGCCACCTGGGCGCAGATTCGCCAACACCCCGAAGTCAGCTTCATTCCTGAAGTCTGGCAAGGGCATAAGGATCATGGTGCTGGCTTCTGGTCGGCATTGGCATACCTGCAGTCACTATGAGAAGTCCGGCCATGACCAATCCGAGCCTGAGCGATCGTCTGGAAGCCTTGTTGAGCGAACCGCTGGAATGCATTCAAGAGCGCCAGAACCATACCCTGGAAAGGTTGATCGGTGGACTGCAGCAGCCCTTCGCATTGTTTGGTGCCAGCCATCTGGGGCGCAAGACTCAAGCTGTGTTGAAGCAGATGGGTTTTTCGCCCTGCGCCTTCATCGACAACAACCCGGCATCTTGGGGAACCCACATTGATGCGGTGCCAGTCATGAGTCCCGCTCAACTGGCCGAGCAGTACGGCGGCACGCTGCCTTCGATCATTTGCACCATCTGGAGCGGGCAAATCAGTGAACGCATGACCGACCGGCTTGCGCCGCTGCGTAAACTGGGCTTTGAGCGAATTGCGCTATTCGGTCATCTCGCCTGGCGCTATCCCGATCATTTCCTGCCGCACTACTTCCTGGATCTGCCGGAGAAAGTCGTAGCGCAGGCCAAGGATGTTCGCCGGGCATTCGCCTTGCTCGACGATGAAGCCTCGCGTCAGCTGTTTGTTGATCATGTCGAATGGCGGCTTGCGCTGAACCATGATCTGTTGCCTCCCGCCTCGCCGCTGGCCATCTACTTCGACGTCCGTTTCAGCACCGACTGTGCGGACGAAGTACTTTATGACATTGGCGCGTTCGACGGCGATTCGGTGGTGGAGTACCTCGAAAGCGGCCGCAGCTACCACGAGATCCATTCCTTCGAGCCCTCCCCAGCCAACTTCGCTGAACTGAATGCCAGCCTCAGCAAGCTGAAGACAGACAAGGGCCTGAGCGTGTTCGCTCATCCCTTGGCGGTAGGCGACAGCAGCGGCGAGATTCTTATCGAGGATGGTAGTGGTGCCGCAAGCCGTGTGGGGCGCGGTAGCCAGCAAGTAACGATCACCACGATTGATGATCTGGCCACCCGGATCGCCCCGGCGAGCTTCATCAAGATTGATATCGAAGGCTTCGAGCCAGAGTGCCTGGCGGGTGGGCGCAAGCTGATCAGCGAGTGTCATCCGGTGATCGCGGTTTGTGTCTATCACGAACAAAACCACCTTTGGAGTGTTCTGCTGCAATTGCACGAGTACTACCCGCACTACCACTTCAAGCTTTGTCCGCATCTGGCCGAGGGCTGGGATCTGGTGCTCTATGCCGTCCCCGCCGATCGCCTTCCCCAGCACTCCACCGCCGAGTAACAATGTTATGCGTGTCGCCGACTATATCTTCGAGTTCATTGCTAACCAGGGCGTCGGGCATGTGTTCTTCCTGCCTGGTGGCGGAGCCATGCACCTGAACAACGCGCTTTTTCGCCAACCGCGTCTGAGCGCAGTGAGTATGCTCCACGAGCAGGGCGCAGCCATTGCGGCGGAGGGCTACGCACGTACTTCTGGCAAGTTCGGCGCCTGCCTGGTGACCTCGGGACCTGGCGCTACCAATGCCATCACCGGCCTGGCCGGTGCCTGGTTCGAGTCCACGCCGGCACTGTTCGTCTCCGGCCAGGTCAAACGCGCCGATCTCAAGGGCGACAGTGGCCTGCGTCAGCTGGGTACTCAGGAGCTGGATATCGTCAGTGTGGTCACTCCGTTGGCCAAGTACGCTGTTTGCCTGCTGGACCCGAAACGTGTGCGCTATGAGCTGGAGAAGGCTCTCCATCTGATGCTTACTGGCCGCAAGGGGCCGGTGTGGATCGATGTACCGCTGGATGTTCAGGCGACTGAAATCGATCCCGCTGAACTTGAAGGCTTTGTGCCGCAAGGCACTGGCTTGCCGGTCGCTCCAGATGCCGAGGCCCTCGATACCCTTGTAAGGCGATTGCGTGAGGCTGAGCGTCCGGTGCTGTTGGTGGGGAATGGCGTGCACGCCTCGGGTGGCGAGGCGGCGATGCGTGATCTGATCGAGACCCTGGGTATTCCTACCCTGACCACGTGGATCGGCGCCGATTTGCTCGAGTATGAACACCCGCTCTATGTCGGCCGCTGCGGCACGGTGGCCCAGCGTGGTGCGAACTTCAGTGTGCAGAACGCCGATCTGGTACTGGCCATCGGTTGCCGAATGGACTTCTCCATCACCGGGTTCAACCGCACTCACTTTGCCCGTGCGGCCGATATTGTCGTAGTGGATATCGACCCGGCGGAGGTCGCCAAGCTCGGCGACATGCCGGATCAGCGATTCATTTGCGATGCACGGGTATTCATGGAGCAACTGCTGCTCGCCAGCGGCGATCAGCCTCTGGTCTGCCAGGCCTGGCGAGAGCGTTGCGGTGCCTGGAAGGCGGCCTACCCGGTAGTGCTACCGGAATATCGACAGCCGGGTGACTACGTAAATACCTATGTATTCAGCGAAACCCTGTCCGAGGCGCTGGCCGAAGGCGACCAGATCATACCGGGCAGCTCCGGGGCGGCACTCGATACATTCTGGCTCTCCGTTCGCCTGAAGCGCGGTCAACGCGCCGTAGCCACCGGTGGTCTGGGCTCCATGGGCTACGGTTTGCCAGCCTCAATCGGCGGCTGCCTTGGTAGCGGTGGCCGTCGTACCGTGTCGGTGGATGGTGACGGTGGCTTTGTGATGAACATCCAGGAACTGGAAGTGGTCCGCCGTTTGCGCCTGCCGATCAAGTACTTCGTCCTGAACAATAACGGCTATGCCTCGATACGGGCATCTCAGGGCGGTTACTTCAAGCAGACCATCGGCTGCGACCCAGACTCTGGCCTGACCCTGCCGGATATTTCTGCCTTAGGAGCGGCTTTTGGCCTACCAGTGCGGCGCATCGACGGGAAAAATGACTTGCGTCAGGCCATCGACGAGGCGCTGGCACTTGATGGGCCGGTGCTGTGCGAGGTGATGGTGGAATCTGACCAAGCCATCGGCCCGCGCATTACCTCGAAAATTGGCCAGAACGGCGCAATGGTCTCCAGCCCACTAGAGGACCTGTTCCCCTTCCTTGAACGCGATGAGCTGCGTACGAACATGCTGATTCCGCTGTTGGATGATTGAAATGAATGACTACTTGAGCCAATACGCCGATGCTGGCTTGTACACCATGCAGGGCCGCCTGTGTGCGCCGGAGGAGGGCCGCTTCCAGTCCTTCCCACGCCAGGGCTGGCGCCTGGAAATCGAGCGTGCAGCAGCGATCGGCCTGCGCGGCATCGAGTGGATCTACGACCTGTTCGGCGAAGGCGCCAATCCTCTGGAGACCCCAGCCGGTCGTGAGGAACTGCGTGGCTTGCTGGCGCATCACGGCGTATCGGTGGTGTCCATCTGCGCCGACTATTTCATGGATCGGCCGCTGTTGCGTTGTAGTGCAGCTGAGAACGCTCAGCTGATCCAGCGCCTGGAGTGGCTGCTGGAACTGTGCCCGGAGATGGGCGTAGGCCGGGTTGTTCTGCCGTTCGTCGATGCTTCGCGCATGCATGATCGTGTCGAGGTGGATCAGGTAGTGGCGAATCTTCGCCAGGTTTTACCCATCGCCGAGCGTCTGGGTGTCGAGCTCCACCTGGAGACTGATCTGGCGCCACAGGCCTTCCGAGAACTGCTTGATCGCCTTGTGCATCCCTTGGTGAAGGTCAACTACGACGCCGGCAATAGCGCCTCCCTGGGTTACCGACCGGAAGATGAGTTTGCCGCCTACGGCGAGCGCATCGGCAGTTTCCACATCAAGGATCGCCGTCTGGGCGCTGGTACTGTGCCTCTGGGTCAGGGCGATACCGACTTCCGCAGTTTACGTGAGCAACTACTGCGCTTTGGCTACCGGGGCGACTTCGTGTTGCAGGTTGCCCGTGGCGACGCTGGCGATGAGCCGTGCTGGCTCGCCGGCATGGCTGCGCTGGCAGCCGACTGGCTACGTGGTAGTGCCCTCAACGAGAGAAAGACATCGTGAAAATCCTTTTCTGCGGACTGGGCGGTATCGGCCAGCGACATTTGCGTAACCTGCGCCAACTGCTCGGCGATGAGCTGGAGGTGCATGCCTATCGGGTACGCGGCCAACGTATCAAGCTGCTCGACAATCTCTCCGTTGATGAAGGCGCCGACCTTGAGCAGGCGTATCAGATACGGGTCCACCACGACCTGGCCGAGGCATTGGCGCAGAAGCCGGCAGCGGCTTTCGTCTGCAACCCCAACTCCCTGCATGTACCGGTTGCGTTGCAATGCGTGCGTGCCGGGGTGCCGGTGTTCATGGAAAAACCGCTGGCCAGCGATCTGGCAGGTATTGACCAACTGTTGAGTGAAGTTGAAGCACGTAGTCTGCCTTTTCACGTCGGCTACAACTTCCGCTTTCACCCCGGCCTTCAACGCCTCAAGGCATTACTGGAGGAGGGGTTCTTTGGCCGTCTGCTAAGCGTTCGTTCGGAGATCGGCGAGTACTTGCCCAATTGGCACCGGTATGAGGATTACCGGCAGATGTATGCCGCCCGTGCCGATCAGGGCGGGGGCGTGATTCTGTCGCAGATCCACGAGATGGACCTGATCTACTGGTTCTTCGGTCTGCCACGCAGCATCGTCACCCACGGTGGTCAGCTCAGCAGGCTGGAGATCGACGTCGAGGATACCGCGTCCTCCTTGATGCGTTGTGATGGCCCCCATGGAAGCTTCCCTGTTCTGCTGCACCAGGACTATCTGCAGCGCCCAGCGGTGCGGCGTTTCAAAATTGTCGGTGACGCTGGCTATGCCGAGATCGATCTGCTCGCCAACCATTTGAGTGTTTATGGTGCCGAGGGTGAGTTGCGCGAGCAAAACGATTTTCGCGACTTTACGCGCAATGACATGTTCCTGGCGCAGGCGCGGCACTTCCTCGAATGCCTGAATGGCAGCGCCGAACCGGCGGTAAGCCTGCACGATGGGCTGCAGAGCCTGCGCCTGGCCTTGGCCGCCTTGCGTTCTCTGAAAGAGGGGCGGGAAGTTGCGCTAGGCGAGGTGAATCTGAATGTCTAGTGTCGAGTCCCTGTTTCGTCTGGATGGCCGCGTGGCGCTCATCACGGGTGGCGGTGGCCTGTTGGGCTACCAGCACGCGGCCACCATCGCTGGGCTCGGTGGCCTGCCGGTGCTGCTGGATATCAGTGCCGAAGCCTTGGCCGCCAACGCAGCGAAGCTGCTTGCCCAAACCGGATGCGAGGCGTTGACCCTTAAGGCCGACATCACCGACCTGGCTGCCTTGACGATCGCTTTCGATCAGCTGATGGCACGACATGGCCGGGTGGATGTCCTGATCAACAATGCTGCGCGCAATCCCAAGGTGGAAAGCGGAGCTGACAAGGACTTTTCTCGCCTCGAACATTTCCCTTGGGAGCAATGGCGCCTGGATCTGGATGTGGGACTGGGCGGCGCATTCAATTGTGCCAAGGTGTTCGGCGCGCAAATGGCCAGGCAAGGACGCGGTGTGATCGTCAATATCGCCTCCGACCTTGGCGTGATAGCTCCGGATCAGCGCTTGTACCGGGTAGAGGGGCGGGAGGCCGAGCAGCAGCCGGTGAAGCCGGTGACCTATTCGGTGGTCAAGCATGGCCTGATCGGGTTGACCAAATACCTTGCTACCTACTGGTGCGAGCAGGGGGTGCGATGCAATGCGTTGTCGCCTGGCGGCGTCTACGCGGGGCAGAACGACGTTTTCGTCAGCAAGCTTGCGCAACTGATCCCGCTCGGGCGCATGGCCGAAGCCGATGAGTACCGTGGTGCTATCGCCTTTCTTTGTTCGGATGCTTCGTCCTACATGAACGGTGCCAACCTGGTGGTGGACGGCGGGCGTAGCACATGGTGAGCCTGTTTGCCGTCGCTGTTTTCAACGAGGCCCGGAGAGTGGCCTCTCTCGACATTTTAAAGAGCGTGTTCAATGGCAACTGATGAGCGTTTGGTCTATTGGGATTCATTTTATGGGCACTCAAACCAGCCTCTGCCACTTTTGCCATCGCAGTTTGCCGCGTTCGCGTTGGGGGAGATGGCTACCCTGGACGCTTCTGAGGCTGTGGAGGGGGTAATCGAATTCGGCTGTGGCAATGGACGTGATAGCCACTTCTTCGCCGCCCACGGCTTCGATCTGCTGGCGCTGGATGCGTCCGCTGAAGCTATTGATCGTTGCCGTGCCGGTACGCGTCATGCACGTGCGAACTTCGTGCAACGCAGCGCAACCGATGCGCGCGAAGAAGTCGAGAGATTCATGAACGGCAAAAAGCGGGTGGCGGTGTACGCCCGCTTTTTCCTTCACGCCATCCGGGAGGAGGAGCAAAACGACTTTCTCATGCTCCTGGGGGATGTGCTGTTGCCGGGTTCTTTGCTGTTCCTTGAGTACCGTACCGTGGCGGATGCCGAGCAGCAGAAGGTGTTCGGTGACGACCATTACCGGCGCTACCTCGACCATCGCACCACCTTGGCGAACATCGAAGCTGCAGGTTTTTCCCGGCTGTACGAAATCGAAGGGCATGGGTTTGCCAAGTTTCGCGCTGAGGACGCCAGGGTCGGGCGTTGCGTGGCCATCAGAAACGCCCCGTGAGTGTCGGGACTACAGGTCAGCTGGTAGGAGGGTGCATGCAGGATCTACAAGGCAAGAAGCTCGTGCTGTTCGGTGCGGGAAAAAGCGGTGGCTGCTTCATTGAGCAGAATCTCGGATTGAACATCGTGGCGGTGGCTGACAATGATCAGGCCAAGCAGGGTGGGGAATTTCACGGCATTGCGGTTATTGCACCAGAGCAGATAGGCGAGACGCAGTGCGACATGGTGGTGATTGCCAGTGTCTGGTCCAAAGGCATCCTGGAGCAACTGGAAGCGTTGGGTCTTTCTGCGATCCCTACGTTGATCCCGGGCAAGCGGGAGATGAAGGGCATGCGCGATACCCACCCGTTCTCTCACCCGTTGACCAAGGACATTGCCAGGGAAATGGCGCTCACGCTGAGGCTTCTGGCAGAAGAGCATGGCATTGATCTCTACCTGGACTTCGGCACTTTGTTGGGGGCCTTCCGCGAACGGGATTTTATCCCTTGGGATGATGACATTGACTTTGCTGTCAATGACGAGCAATTCGATGCAGTCATTGCTTTGGTGCGTGAAAACAAAGCGCAGTTTCCACAGCGTGATGGTATGCAGTGGAGTGTGGAACTCGTGAGTGCTGGAGAACTGGGGGCGACCGTCCGGGTTACCTGCATCAATCTTCCGGGAAGCAGCAGCGTTGTGCCTTTTGAAGTCGATATCAGTCGCAGGGTACGCCGTGATGGCTTGGCGGTTGTGCTGGGGTCGATGCCAGAGTTCTTCTGCCCCGAGCATCACTTTGCTGGCTATGAGCATGTTGAACTGTTTGGTCAAACCTTCAAGGTGCCGGCTGACGCTACGGGCTATCTGGATTTTGTATATGGTCAGTGGCGCACGCCACGGCAGGACTTCACGTTTGCCGAGTACCCCTCTGCGGAAGTGGAGTTCGGGCAGTACAAAATATCCCTCACTTCTCTGTAGAGCCGAATGACCAAACCACAGCACCACTCATTCCTGCGTGATGATCTTCTGCGCTTGCCTGGCTTGGACGCGTTGGCTGAGCAGTGCGCCAATCGCCATGTGCTTCTCACCGGGGCTACCGGCTTTTTCGGCTGCTGGCTCCTCGCGTTGTTTGACGAACTCAATCGACGGGGGGCGGATATTGCTGTCACTGTCGTTTCGCGCAACCCCAAGCGCTTTCTCGATGACCATCCGCACTATCGCAACTGCCCCTGGTTACGCTGGCTGCCCATGGACATTCGGGAGCTGCGAGAGCTACCCGGGCGCCCGGCGGAGCTGATGCTGCACGGGGCGGCGGATACTTCAGCAGCCGCTCATGCACGCCCCCTGGAGCTTTTTGACACCATCGTCGAGGGCGCGCGCCGGGTACTGGATCTCGCGGTACGCAGCGATGGCGCACGGGTTCTGTTCACCGGTTCTGGAGCACAGTACGGCGTTCTCCCTGCTGACAGCCCAGTCGTTGAGGAACATGTCGGTGCCTGCTTGAGCAACCGGGTCAGCGGCACCTATGGTGAGGCCAAGCGGGCGCAGGAAACCCTGGGCGCGATTTACGCTCAGGAGCATGGCCTGGAGGTCGTCATGACCCGCTGTTTTGCGTTCTCCGGCCCAGGATTGCCGCTGAACGCGCATTTCGCCATAGGCAACTTCGTTCGCGATGCCTTGAGTGCCGAGGAGATCGTACTCAATTCCAGCGGTCGGGCCATGCGTAGCTACTTGCACGGCGCAGATTTGGCTGTGTGGTTGCTGACATTGTTGCTGAGGGGCAAGCCTGGTGCGGCCTACAACGTAGGCTCTGATCAGGCCATCAGTATTGCTGAACTGGCGAGGCGGGTAACTGACCGGGTTGCACCTGGCAAGTGCGTGCGCGTGCTGGGGCAGGCCGATGATTCGGGGCGTTCCTACTATGTGCCGGATATCAGCCGGGCCCGCGCATTAGGCCTGGATGTCTGGACCACCCTGGATCGGTCGATCGAAAGCATGGCTGCCTGGGCAAAATCTCTGGGTTATGTAAATTGAATTTCAACGAGCCTGCGTGTGAACGAGGCCGTGACAGAGGGTATACGTGATGGATTGGGGCTCAATTGCAGGCGGTTATTGCCAGGGTCAGCCTTGGCGAGTGGGTATTGCCGGGGTTCAGCCTGGGCAGGAGAAGCTGGCTTTCCCGATAAGCGATGAGCAATGGCGGAAACTGCAGTCCCTGATACCTCTTGGGCCGTTGCAGCAATATGGTGATGCCAATGGCCTTTGCTTCGAGCGGATAGGCCCATCAGGCGCGGCTCCCCATTATGACAGTATCCTTCTCATTGAACTGGCCAATGCAAGCACACAGGTGCTGACGTTACCCCTCGGTACTCGACGCTATCTGATTCGGCTAGAGCGCTCGATGGATGACGCACCTGTGTTCGAGCAATTTGACAGGGTGTTTCTGCCAGGCAAAGAGGCTTTCACGGGCCAGCACCTGGTGCGACTCAATCAGCCGCTGGAGCTGCCTCTTGCGGAATTGAAACCACGCCCTGAGTTTCGAGGAAGGGCAAGTGTGTTTGGGCGGGACGATGTCGATCTGGCGCACGCGCACTTCGCTTTGTGTGACCTTGAGCCCGAATTACCTGATTGGTTGTCCCCTCAGTGGCAATCTTGTCTGTTGTCTGGTGCCGTGCCCGTGCAAACCGCAACCGCTTCGGTACCGGAGTGGTTTCCAAAAGATTGCTACATCGATGGTCGTGTGTTCGCTGATGGCGGTAACTTGTCCGCTTTCCTGAATGGTATGGCCTGGGAGGAATACGAGGCTCTGGCGAGTCGACTGCGGACGTTTCTCATGCAGGGCAGCGCGCGGCCGGATGAGCGAATTTATCCTTACAGCGTCGACTTCTGGATCAATGCGTTAACGTCTGTGATTGCACTGGATGCTGCTGAGGTGCGTGGTGTTGCACCGACGTTGAGCGTAGTGATTCCGGCCTATAACTATGGCCGATATCTAGGGCAGGCAGTCAGGTCCATTCTGAATCAGGGTATCAAGGATATCGAGATCCTCGTTGTGGACAATGCTTCGACGGATAACACCCAAACGGTCATGGCGGGTTTCTCGTCTGATACGCGAGTGCGCTATATGCGTAATCGGCGAAATTTTGGGGTAGGCAGCAGTTCTCACAATGGCATGTGGGCGGCCAAAGGCAAATACTTGGTCTTGTTCATGGCCGACGATTTCATGAACCCGGGTCATGTACAGCGCCTTCTCCCTGCGATGGAAAGCAATGCGCAGATTGCGGTTGGTTACAGCCCTATCTGTTGGGTGGGTGAGCAAGGTGATTCGGTTGCAGGGCCAAGCCATCCGGGCCATCGCAGTGCCGACTATATTGGTGGGCGCAACGAGGTCGCGGACCTTCTAATCTATGACAGCTACATCACCCCCTCTGCGGCCATCATTCGCAGAGACGCCTTTTTCGAGGCATGGCGACGTGATGTCAGAATTCGCGGGTCCGGTGACTGGCTGCTCATGGTCCAGCTTGCGGAGCTTTACCCAGACTTTGTGTTCACCACTGTTCCTGGTGTGAGCTATCGCGTCCATGCTGCGCAACACTCCCATGAGTTCTATGTTTCGTCGGCACCGCTGCAAGGGCATACCTGCATCCTCGAAGGCGTATTCGAACGCGGTAACGAGGGGCGTCTGAAGGGCTGTGAGCGTGAAGTTGCTGCGCACCTGAAGCGTCGGCTGAGCCTGTATCCGCAGGAGCAGGATACGGAGCTGGGCAAGCGGGTGCGGCATTTGTGCGGGCGCTTGGAAGCCCTGGCTCAAGAAGCAGAGAGGGCGCTGTTCTCCATCATATTGACCACCTACAACCGCCCCGAGCTGCTCCGCGATGCGCTGGATAGCATTGCCCAGCAGTCCTTCAAGGACTTCGATGTCATCCTGGTCAATGACAATGGCGACCCGGTCGAGTCGCTGCTGGCCGAGTACGATTTCCCGGTCACGTATATCCGCCAAGGCCGTAATGGCGGCCCAGCCGCAGCGCGTAATGCAGCGTTGCGCCTGGCCCGCGGTCGGTATGTCGTTTTCCTGGATGATGACGACCTGTATCTGCCTGACCATCTGGAAACACTGGCCAAGGCGCTGGATACTCACCCTGACAGCGTGGTGTACACGGACGCAGTGTTCATCCAGGAAACGATCGCGGCGGGCAAGCGCACCGAAGTCGCACGCGAGCAACGCTACCCCCACGAGGCCTACTCAAGGGAGCGCTTGCTGGTTAACAACTACATCCCGATCAACACCTTTGCCTGCCCGCGTGCGCTGGCATTGGCCGTGGGCGACTTCGACGAAGCGTTGGCGGGTCTTGAGGATTGGGACGTGCTCATGCGCTTGAGTGCGCGCAGTGCCTTCCACCATATCCAGTGTGAAACGGTGCAGGTCCGCATGCGTCGCGACGACAGTGCACCTGCACGACGCTCCGAGCAGGCACTCAAGGATTACCCGGCGCTCTATCGTGAACTGTATGCGCGGCACTCCGACCTTGGCAGCGAAGAAGTCAGGCGCGGGCGCCAGCAAATGCTGGAGCATCTGGGTGGGAAACCCAAGGCGTTGACCGTGCAGAACTGGCTGGCCGAACGCGTTCCGGGCGCCACGCAGGCTCGCCTGATCGAGCAGCGCCTGCAAGCGCACCAGGGTGGGCCTGTGATCGGGATCATTGTGGTGGATGCGCAAGGGCGCACGGATGCACTGAATGCATCGCTGCGAAGCCTGGCCAGTGATCACTGCCTGTATCGCACATTGAAAATCGTGGTGCTGACGCCAGGGGATGCGCCAGCGACGTTGGCACAGGACAAACTGCATGTCCTGCGCTTGACCGATGCCAACCTGGGCAGCCAGCTCAACCAGGTGGTGCAGGACGGTGAGTTCGACTGGTTCATGCTGGTAGAGGCGGGGGCTGAGTTCACGGCGAGCGGCCTGCTGATTACCGCGCTGGATCTGTTGGCTGCGCCTGGCTGTCGGGCTGTATATGGTGATGAGGGCCTGCGCGCTGAAGGCGCAGAAATGGGGGCTGCGCTGCGCCCCGACCTGAATCTGGACCTACTGCTCAGCTTGCCGGCGAGCCTGTCTCGCCACTGGTTGTTCAACCGCCAGGTGTGGCTGGAGATGGACGGCTTCCGCCCAGAAGCGGGCCAGGCTTTCGAGCTGGATTACATCCTGCGCCTGATCGAGTCTGGCGGTTTCGAGGGGCTGGGGCATATCAGCGAGCCTTTGCTGATTTGCGAGGCCCCTTCACTGCGTGACTGCCCTGACGAACGCGGGGTCATTCAGCGCCATTTGCACGCACGTGGCTTTGCCCAAGCCAGCGTCGAGTCGCGTATGCCCGGGCGTTATGACCTTGATTACGGCACCCGCGGCGATGCGTCGGTCAGTATCCTCATCCTGCTGCAGGGTAACAGCACCGAGCGGGTGCTGCGTTGCATGGAAACCCTTCTGCAGAAGACCACCCATCGAAACCATGAGGTGCTACTGCTGGCGCGGGACGATGCTGGGCCGGCAGTAAAGAACTGGCTCGACGGCGTAGCCCAAATTGGCACCGATACCCTTCGTTGCTTGCGTTTCCCGGCGGGCATGACGCCTGTGCAAATGCGCAATCAGGCTGTCGGGCAGGCCCGTGGTGACTTCCTGCTGTGGCTGGACGAAGGCGCTGCCGTACTCGAGGGCGACTGGTTGCAGCAGCTGTTGAACCACGGGATGCGTCAGGAAGTCGGCGTGGTGGGGGCCAAACTGGTATCGGGGGACGCTACCATCAGCCATGCCGGTTTCGTACTTGGCCTGAATGGCCCTGTGGGTGAAGCCTTTGCCGGTCAGCCGATGGATGCCTCTGGCTACTTGCAGCGTCTGCAGGTTGACCAGAACTATGTCGCAGTAAGCGGCAAGTGCATGCTGGTGAACAAAGCCCTGTTCCTGGAAGCAGGTGGCTTCGACGAGACGCCCGAGTTGCAGCGTTGGGCGGATGTCGACCTGTGCCTGCGTCTACACCGTGGCGGTTACCTGAACGTGTGGACGCCGCGTGTGCAGTTGTTGCTCAGCGAGGATGCCGCCACACCGGCCGGTACCGAGGAAGAGGATGCCTTGTATGACCGCTGGCTGCCTGTACTGGCACGCGACCCGCTGCACAACCCTAACTTCTCGCTGTCCTCCAGCAATGGCCTGGGGCTGGCGCCTTCCGGCCTGAGCTGGCGGCCGTTGTCGTCGTGGAAGCCGCTGCCGACTGTCCTCGCCCACGTGGCAGACAGTGGTGGGTGTGGCAACTACAGGGTCATTCAGCCGCTGGATGCGCTCAACCGCGAGGGCTTGGCCGAGGGGGCGCTGGCGTGGAATTACCTGGCGCCTGCGGAGCTTGAGCGTTACCAGCCAGACAGCATCATCCTGCAGCGCCAGGTTGGCGACGAGCAGCTTGAACACATGCGCCGCATGCACGCGTTTTCGCGGGCCTTCAAGGTCTACGAGCTGGACGACTACCTGCCCAATCTGCCGCTCAAGAGCGTGCACCGTGCGCACATGCCCAAGGACATTCTGCGTTCCATCCGCCGTGGCCTGACGTATGTGGATCGCTTCGTCGTCTCCACGCAACCGTTGGCCGAGGCCTTCGCTGGCCTGCATGGCGATATCCGGGTGGTACCCAACACGCTCGACACCCGCTACTGGAAAGACCTCAAGGCGCTGCGCCAGCAGTCGCGCAAGCCGCGTGTCGGCTGGGCGGGTGGCGCAAGCCATACCGGCGACCTGGAGGTGATCGCCGACGTAGTCAAGGAATTGGCCAACGAGGTGGAGTGGGTATTCTTCGGTATGTGCCCGGACAAGCTGCGCCCTTATGTGCATGAGTTCCACGAGGGTGTTTCGTTCGAGCAGTATCCGGCGATGCTGGCCCGGATGAACCTGGACCTGGCCCTGGCGCCCGTCGAGCAGAACCTGTTCAACGAGTGCAAGAGCAACCTGCGCCTGCTGGAGTACGGCGCCTGTGGTTTCCCTGTGATCGCCAGCGACGTACGGTGCTACCAGGGCTACAACGACTTGCCGGTTACGCTGGTGAAGAACCGTTTCCGTAGCTGGGTCGAGGCCATTCGCATGCACCTGTCCGACCTGGATGCCACGGCGAAGTCGGGCGATGCGCTGCGCAATGCGGTGCTCGGTGGCTGGATGCTGGAAGGCGACAACCTGGCTAACTGGCGCAAGGCCTGGCTGGCGAACTGATACATGGGCGTAGGCCTGTGCCGGCCTCTTCGCGGGCACGCCCGCTCCCACAGGTACAGCGCAGGCCCTGAGCGCTGCGCAGTCCCTGTGGGAGCGGGCGTGCCCGCGAAGAGGCCCTCACTGCCAACCCAAACCCTCATCTCCGGCACGGCTATTGCTTTACCGCTGGCAACACACCGTTTTTATGACGGTCAGCCACGCGAGAGAGCACGATGCCCCAGGCCGCCCATGTATCCCGAGCCCCCGATCAACAGGGGCAAACCCCGGTCGAGCAGGACAGCCACCAGGGTATCGAGCACGCCTTCGCCCTGTTCAATCAGGTGTCCAGCCAGCTGAGCCAGTCCTACAGCCTGCTTGAGGCCCGGGTCAGTGAGCTCAAGGGTGAGCTGGCCGTGGTCAGTGCCCAGCGCATCGACGAACTCAGTGAAAAGGAACGCCTGGCCAACCGCCTGCAAAACCTGCTGGACCTGCTGCCTGGCGGGGTGATCGTGATCGATGGCCAGGGGCTGGTGCGCGAAGCCAACCCGGCTGCCTGCGAATTGCTGGGTGAGCCGCTGATCGGCCAGCTCTGGCGGCAGGTAATCGCCCGCAGTTTCGCCCCGCGCAAGGACGATGGCCATGAAGTCTCGCTGCGCGACGGCCGCCGCCTGTCCATTGCGACCCGCTCGCTGGACGCCGAGCCCGGCCAATTGGTGCTGCTCAACGACCTGACTGAAACCCGTCGTCTGCAAGACCAGCTGGCCCGCCACGAGCGGCTGTCGTCGCTGGGGCGCATGGTCGCCTCGCTGGCGCATCAGATCCGCACGCCGCTGTCGGCCGCCATGCTCTACGCCAGCCACCTGGCCGACAGCGAACAAGACCTGAGCGTGGAAACCCGCCAGCGTTTTGCCGGTACCTTGAAGGAGCGCCTGCACGAGCTGGAGCATCAGGTGCGCGACATGCTGGTGTTTGCCCGTGGCGAGTTGCCGCTCAATGACCGGGTGACCCCAAAGGCGTTGTTCCAGGCCTTGCAACAGGCGGCCCAGTCGCATGTACAGGGGCACGCCGTACGCTGGCAGTGCGACAGCCACCTGGGTGAGCTGCTGTGCAACCGCGACACGTTGGTAGGTGCAATGCTCAACCTGATCGAAAATGCCCTGCAGGCCAGCGACGGCCCGGCGCGGCTCAAGGTGCATCTGTTCCGCCGCGAGCGCACCCTGCACCTGTGCGTAAGCGACGCTGGCAGTGGCATCGACGCAGAGTTGCTCGCTCGCCTGGGCGAGCCATTCCTCACCACCAAGGCGACCGGTACCGGCCTGGGGCTGGCCGTAGTCCAGGCTGTGGTACGGGCGCACCAGGGCGCGATCAGCCTGCGCTCGAAGCTGGGCCGCGGTACCTGTGTGCGGGTGGAGTTACCGTTGATTGACGGACTATTGGCGGAGGGCGCGTAATGGTCAAGGTGCTGCTGGTCGAGGACGACCGCGTATTGCGCCAGGCGCTGGGCGACACCCTGGAAATCGGCGGCTTCGCCTACCAGGCGGTGGGCAGCGCCGAGGAGGCACTGGAAGCAGTGCTGGACGAGGCGTTCAGCCTGGTGGTGAGTGACGTGAACATGCCTGGCATGGACGGCCACCAACTGTTGGCGCAGCTGCGTCGCCAGCAACCTCAGCTGCCGGTGTTGCTGATGACCGCGCACGCCGCCGTCGAGCGCGCCGTCGAGGCCATGCGTCAAGGCGCTGCCGACTACCTGGTCAAGCCGTTCGAGCCCAAGGCGTTGCTCAGCCTGGTCGAGCGGCATGCTGCCGGGCGAGTGGCTGACGATGAAGGCCCGGTGGCCTGCGAGCCGGCCAGCCGCCAGTTGCTGGAGCTGGCTGCGCGGGTGGCGCGCAGTGAGTCGACGGTGTTGATTTCCGGTGAATCCGGTACTGGTAAGGAAGTGCTGGCGCGCTACATCCACCAGCAATCGCCGCGGGCAGCGCAGCCCTTTGTGGCCATCAATTGCGCGGCCATTCCCGACAACATGCTTGAGGCCACCCTGTTCGGCCATGAAAAGGGCGCCTTTACCGGCGCCATCGCCGCCCAGGCCGGCAAATTCGAACAGGCGCAAGGCGGCACCTTGCTGCTCGACGAAATCTCGGAAATGCCGCTGGCCTTGCAGGCCAAGCTGCTGCGTGTGTTGCAGGAGCGCGAGGTGGAGCGGGTAGGTGGGCGCAAGCCGATCAGCCTTGATATTCGCGTGCTGGCAACCACCAACCGTGACCTGGCGGGCGAAGTGGCGGCCGGGCGCTTCCGCGAAGACCTCTACTACCGACTTTCGGTATTCCCCCTGGCCTGGCGGCCGCTGCGCGAGCGCCCGGGTGACATCCTGCAACTGGCCGAGCGCCTGCTGGCGCGCCATGTGGCCAAGATGAAGCACGCCCCGGTGCAGCTATCGCCCCAGGCGCGCGCTTGCCTGCAGGGCTATGCCTGGCCTGGCAACGTGCGTGAGCTGGACAACGCGTTGCAGCGGGCGCTGATCCTGCAGCAGGGTGGGGTGATCGAGGCGGCGGATTTCTGTCTGGCCGGCGTCATTCCATTGTCGGCTGGCACTGAGCCATTACTTGTGGTGCCAGCCGAGGCCAGCGGGCTGGGCGATGACATGCGCCGGCATGAGTACCAGATGATCATCGACACGCTGCGCAACGAGCGTGGCCGCCGCAAAGAGGCCGCCGAACGCCTCGGCATCAGCCCGCGCACCTTGCGATACAAACTGGCGCAGATGCGCGATGCCGGCTTCGACGTCGAGGCCAGCCTGTTCGGCTGATACAAATCCAAGGCCTGCGCGATCCCTGTAGGAGCGGCCTTGTGTCGCGATGGGCCGCATAGCGGCCCCTGGCATTCTCGGCGGCGAAGCTGAAATCTGGGGCCGCTGTGCGGCCCATCGCGACACAAGGCCGCTCCTACAGGGGTGGGCGCAAACGCAGAAGGCTATGCCATCAAAGGCTGGCACCTTTGTTGCTTTACGTAGGCTATCCGCCGCATGAGTGTCAAAAAAATGTGGCCGCAGGAGAGAGAAAGGTCATGAGCCAAGGTGTTGAATTCAATCGTCTGATGCTGGATATGCGGGCCATGCAGGCCGATGCCATGTCGCTGCCGAAGGTCACGGCTGCCCCCGAGCTGGCACCAGGCCAGAGTACCTTTGCCGACATGCTCGGCCAGGCCATCGGCAAGGTGCATGAGACGCAGCAGGCCTCGACCCAGCTGGCCAACGCCTTCGAGATCGGCAAGAGCGGCGTCGACCTTACCGACGTGATGATCGCTTCGCAAAAGGCCAGCGTTTCGATGCAGGCCATGACCCAGGTGCGCAACAAGCTGGTCCAGGCGTACCAGGACATCATGCAGATGCCGGTTTGAGGACGGACGTAAACCATGGCTGAAGCAGTCGTCGAAAACGCCCCTGCCAAAAGCGGCAAGCCTGCGTCCAAATCGCCGGTGCCGGGCATGGCGTTTCTGGAAAACATCGCGCAGATGCCCATGCTGCGTCAGGTTGGCCTCATGGTTGGCCTGGCGGCCAGCGTGGCGATCGGCTTTGCCGTGGTGCTGTGGTCGCAGCAACCCGATTACCGTCCGCTGTACGGTAGCCTGTCGGGCATGGACACCAAGCAGGTCATGGACACCCTGGCCGCTGCCGATATCCCCTATAACGTGGAGCCCAACTCGGGCGCTCTGCTGGTCAAGGCCGACGACCTCTCCCGTGCGCGCCTGAAACTCGCAGCCGCCGGCGTGGCGCCCAGCGACGGCAATGTCGGTTTTGAACTGCTCGACAAGGAGCAGGGCCTGGGCACCAGCCAGTTCATGGAAGCCACCCGCTACCGCCGCAGCCTGGAAGGCGAGCTGGCGCGTACCGTGTCCAGCCTGAACAACGTCAAGGCTGCCCGCGTGCACCTGGCTATTCCGAAAAGCTCGGTGTTCGTGCGCGACGAACGCAAGCCCAGTGCCTCGGTGCTGGTCGAGTTGTACCCGGGCCGTGCCCTGGAAGCCGGGCAAGTGATGGCCATCGTCAACCTGGTCGCCACCAGCGTGCCGGAGCTGGACAAGTCGCAGGTCACCGTGGTCGACCAGAAGGGCAACTTGCTGTCCGAGCAGCTACAGGACTCTGCCCTGACCGAAGCCGGCAAGCAGTACGACTACAGCCGCCGCGTGGAAAGCATGCTTACCCAGCGCGTGCGCAACATTCTGCAGCCGGTACTGGGCAATGACCGTTACAAGGCTGAAGTGTCTGCCGACCTGGACTTCAGCGCCGTCGAATCGACCGCCGAGCAGTTCAACCCCGACCAGCCTGCGCTGCGCAGCGAGCAGTCGGTCGACGAGCAGCGTGCCAGCAGCCAAGGCCCGCAAGGCGTGCCCGGCGCGCTGAGCAACCAGCCGCCTGGTGCTGCCTCGGCACCGCAAACCACCGGTGGCGCAGCCACTCCGGCTGCCGCTATCCAGCCTGGTCAGCCACTGGTGGACGCCAACGGCCAGCAGATCATGGACCCGGCCACCGGTCAGCCGATGCTCGCGCCGTACCCGTCGGACAAGCGCCAGCAAAGCACCAAGAACTTCGAGCTGGACCGCTCCATCAGCCATACCCGTCAGCAGCAGGGGCGCATGACCCGTCTGTCGGTGGCGGTGGTAGTGGACGACCAGGTCAAGGTCGACCCGGCTACCGGCGAAACTACCCGTGCGCCATGGGGCGCCGAGGACCTGGCACGCTTTACCCGCCTGGTGCAGGACGCGGTCGGCTTCGATGCCAGCCGTGGCGACAGCGTAACGGTAATGAACGTGCCGTTCGCCGCTGACCGTGGCGAGGAAGTTGCCGAAATCGCGTTCTACCAGCAGCCGTGGTTCTGGGACATCGTCAAGCAGGTGCTGGGCGTGGTGTTCATCCTGGTGCTGGTGTTCGGCGTGCTGCGGCCGGTGCTCAACAACATCACAGGGGGCGGCAAGCAGGCTGCCTCGGATAGCGACATGGAGCTGGGCGGCATGGTGGGGTTGGATGGCGAACTGGCCAACGACCGCGTCAGCCTGGGTGGCCCGACAAGCATTCTGCTGCCTAGCCCGAGCGAGGGTTACGAGGCACAGCTCAACGCAATCAAAGGCCTGGTGGCCGAAGACCCGGGCCGTGTAGCCCAGGTCGTCAAAGACTGGATCAACGCCGATGAGTGATAACCGAGCCGTTACCGCCAAGCTGAGCCGCGTGGACAAGGCGGCGATCCTTCTGCTCTCGCTGGGCGAGACCGATGCGGCCCAGGTGCTGCGGCACATGGGCCCCAAGGAAGTGCAGCGGGTGGGCGTGGCCATGGCGCAGATGGGCAATGTGCACCGTGACCAGGTCGTGCAGGTGATGAGCGAGTTCGTCGACATCGTGGGCGACCAGACCAGCCTGGGCGTGGGCTCCGATGCCTACATCCGCAAGATGCTCAACCAGGCGCTGGGCGAGGACAAGGCCAACGGCCTGGTCGACCGCATCCTGCTGGGTGGCAACACCAGCGGCCTGGACAGCCTGAAGTGGATGGAGCCGCGTGCGGTCGCCGACGTGATCCGCTACGAGCACCCCCAGATCCAGGCCATCGTGGTGGCCTACCTCGACCCGGATCAGGCCGGCGAAGTGCTGAGCAACTTCGACCACAAGGTGCGCCTGGACATCGTCCTGCGCGTATCCTCGCTGAACACCGTACAGCCGGCAGCGTTGAAGGAGCTGAACCAGATCCTCGAAAAGCAGTTCTCGGGCAACTCCAACGCGGCGCGCACCACCCTGGGCGGCATCAAGCGTGCTGCCGACATCATGAACTTCCTCGACAGCTCCGTGGAAGGTGCGCTGATGGATGCGATCCGCGAAGTCGACAGCGACCTGTCGGAGCAGATCGAAGACCTGATGTTCGTCTTCAACAACCTGGCCGACGTCGACGACCGCGGCATCCAGGCGCTGCTGCGCGAAGTATCGTCCGACGTGCTGGTGGTGTCGCTCAAGGGCGCCGACGAGCGGGTCAAGGACAAGATTTTCAAGAACATGTCCAAGCGTGCCTCGGAGCTGCTGCGCGACGACCTGGAGGCCAAGGGGCCGGTACGGGTCAGCGACGTGGAAACGGCGCAGAAGGAAATCCTCACCATCGCCCGCCGCATGGCCGAAGCCGGCGAGATCGTGCTCGGTGGCAAGGGTGCCGAGGAAATGATCTGATCGATCAGGGCGCGTGGCCCCTTGTAGGAGCGGCCTTGTGTCGCGAAAGGGTCGCAAAGCGGCCCCGGATTCTGGCTTCGCTGCAACTATCGCCGGGGCTGCTCCGCAGCCCCTTCGCGACACAAGGCCGCTCCTACAGGGGGTCGCGTTGGTTGCTGATGGCTTTTGAGTATTTGAAAACATGCCCACCAAAGAACACCACCCCAGCGACCTGATCCGCGCCCGCGACCTCGAGGGCGTGGATGTGTGGACGCTGCCCAGCTTCGATCCGGAGCCGGAGCCCGAACCCGAGCCTGAACCTGAGCCAGAGGTCATTGAAGAAGTCGAGGAAGTGCCGCTGGAAGAAGTCCAGCCGCTGACCCTGGAGGAACTCGAAGCCATCCGTCAGGAAGCCTACAACGAAGGCTTTGCCACCGGTGAGCGCGAGGGTTTTCACAGCACCCAGCTCAAGGTTCGCCAGGAGGCTGAAGAGGCCCTGAACGCCAAGCTTGGCAGCCTCGAACAGTTGATGGGCCACCTCATGGAGCCGATCGCCGAGCAAGACACGCAGATCGAGAAAACCCTCGTACACCTGGTGGCGCACATGACCCGCCAGGTCATCGGTCGCGAATTGCGTAATGATTCCAGCCAGATAACCCAGGTGCTGCGCGAAGCCCTCAAGCTGCTGCCCATGGGCGCGGACAATATCCGTATTCACCTTAATCCGCAGGATTTCGAGCTGGCCAAGGCGCTGCGCGAACGCCATGAGGAAAGCTGGCGGCTGCTTGAAGACAGCGCGCTGCTGCCCGGTGGCTGCCGTATCGAGACGCTTCACAGTCGCATCGATGCCACCATGGAAACGCGCATTGAAAAAACCGTCGCGCAACTGTTCGATCAACTGCATGACCACGCGCTGCACCCGGCAGCGCCGGATATGTCGGTAGACCTCGACAGCCCGGTGGAAGCCACTGATGCACCTTGAACGCACAAGCTTCGGCAAGCGCCTGGGCAGTTACGCCGAGGCCATCGAGCTGCCGGCCCAGCCCGTCGTCGAAGGCCGCCTGCTGCGCATGGTCGGCCTCACCCTGGAGGCCGAAGGCCTGCGCGCAGCAGTGGGCAGCCGCTGCCTGGTCATCAACGACGACAGCTACCACCCGGTACAGGTCGAGGCCGAAGTCATGGGCTTTGCCGGGCCAAAGGTGTTCCTGATGCCTGTCGGCAGCATCGTCGGCATCGCCCCGGGCGCCCGCGTGGTGCCGCTGGATGACGGCGGCCGCCTGCCCATGGGCATGAGCATGCTCGGCCGGGTGCTGGACGGTGCCGGCCGTGCGCTGGATGGCAAGGGCGGTATGAAAGCCGAGGACTGGGTGCCGATGGACGGCCCGGTCATCAACCCGCTAAACCGCGACCCCATCAGCAAACCGCTGGATGTGGGTATCCGCAGTATCAACGGGCTGCTCACGGTCGGTCGCGGTCAGCGCCTGGGCCTGTTCGCCGGTACCGGCGTGGGTAAGTCGGTGTTGCTGGGCATGATGACCCGCTTCACCGAAGCGGAAATCATCGTGGTTGGCCTGATCGGCGAACGGGGCCGGGAGGTGAAGGAGTTCATCGAGCATATCCTTGGTGAGGAGGGCCTGAAACGCTCGGTGGTGGTGGCTTCGCCTGCCGACGACGCGCCGCTCATGCGCCTGCGCGCCGCCATGTATTGCACGCGCATTGCCGAGTATTTTCGCGACAAAGGCAAGAACGTGCTGCTGCTGATGGATTCGCTAACCCGTTTCGCCCAAGCGCAGCGGGAAATTGCTTTGGCCATCGGCGAACCGCCTGCTACCCGGGGTTACCCGCCGTCGGTGTTCGCCAAGCTGCCCAAGCTGGTGGAGCGGGCGGGCAATGGCGAGCCGGGCGGTGGTTCGATTACTGCGTTTTACACGGTGCTGTCCGAAGGCGATGACCAGCAGGACCCGATTGCCGACTCGGCGCGGGGTGTGCTCGACGGCCACTTCGTGCTGTCGCGCCGGCTGGCCGAGGAAGGCCATTACCCGGCTATCGACATCGAAGCTTCGATCAGTCGGGTGATGCCCCAGGTGGTCGATGCTGACCATTTGCGCCAGGCGCAAAAGTTCAAGCAGTTGTGGTCGCGCCTGTCGCAAAGCCGTGACCTGATCAGCGTGGGCGCCTACGTGGCCGGCGGCGACCCGGAAACAGACCTGGCCATTGCCTTGCAGGCGAAGCTGGTAGCGTTTTTGCGCCAGGGCTTGCAGGACAACGAGGGCATGGCCCAGAGCCGCGAACAGCTAGGGGCGATCTTCACGCCCCCGGCGGGCTGATAGACCATGGCGCAACCTGGCCGCGCCGCACGCCTGGCGCCAGTGGTGGACATGGCCGAAGAGGCCGAGCGCAAGGCAGCGCAGCGCCTTGGGCACTTCCAGCAGCAAGTGGCCATGTCCCAGGCCAAGCTGGCCGAGCTTGAGCGCTTTCGCGAGGATTACCAGCTGCAATGGATCAACCGTGGCGGGCAGGGCGTGAATGGCAGCTGGCTGGTCAACTACCAACGCTTTCTCGGGCAGCTGGAAACGGCCATGACCCAGCAGCGCCAGAGCCTGGTCTGGCACCAGAACAACCTGAACAATGCCCGTGGCGTATGGCAGCAGGCCTATGCCCGGGTGGAAGGGTTGCGCAAGCTGGTACAGCGCTACATGGACGAAGCCCGGCGCGCCGAAGACAAGCGTGAGCAGCGGTTGCTGGATGAATTGTCCCAGCGCTTGCCCCGGCAAAACCATTTCTGAATCTGTATTGGCCCCTTGTGGGAGCGGGCGAGCCCGCGAACACCGGCAAAGCCGGTGCCATCCACTGCGTTGCCTGTTTCGCGGCGGTTCGACGCCTCGACGCGCCCGCTCCCACATCCGGCCGTGCTGCATGCGGGGCCGTGTGCTTGCCACCCCCGCCATCGCCTGCTAAACCTTACTGGAGTTGCATTCGCCATCATCGAAGGAATCGCTAGCATGGCAGTCGAGACTGATTTTTCGCAGGACGGGAAAAAGCTGACGATCAAGATCAAGGGGCGCTTCGATTTCGGCAAGCATCAGGAATTTCGTGACGCCTACGAACGCCAGGCCAAAAAGCCCGATTCGGTGGTCGTCGACTTGAGGGACACCACCTACCTCGATAGCTCCGCGCTCGGCATGCTGCTGTTGCTGCGTGACCATGCGGGCGGCGATGAGTCGGACGTGCGTGTGGTGCACGCCAGCTCCGATGTGCGCAAGATTCTCGCCATCTCCAATTTCGAAAAACTCTTCGACATCAGCTGAGCGCCGACATGCCGGCCGAACAGGCGTTGACCGTGCTGGTCGCTGAAGACGGTGCCGCCGACCGCCTGCTGCTTGCGCAGATCGTGCGCCGCCAGGGGCATCAGGTATTCACCGCAGAAAACGGCGAGCAGGCGGTGGCGCTGTTTGTCGAGCAGCGCCCGCAGCTGGTACTGCTGGACGCGCTGATGCCGGTCATGGACGGTTTCGAGGCGGCGCGGCAGATCAAGGCCCTGGCCGGCGAAGCGCTGGTGCCCATCATCTTCCTCACCTCGCTGAACGAGGAAGAAGGCCTGGTGCGCTGCCTGGAGGCCGGGGGGGATGACTTCATGGCCAAGCCCTACAGTGCGGTGATCCTCGGCGCCAAGATTCGCGCCATGGACCGCCTGCGCCGGCTGCAGGCCACCGTGCTGGCGCAGCGCGACCAGATTACCCGGCACCACCACCACCTGCTCAACGAGCAGCGCGTGGCCAAGGCCGTGTTCGACAAGGTCGCCCATTCTGGCTGCCTGTCTGCGCCCAACATTCGCTACCTGCAATCGCCCTATGCGCTGTTCAACGGTGACCTGATGCTGGCCGCGTTCACACCGGCCGGCGACATGCGCGTGCTGCTCGGCGATTTTACCGGCCACGGCCTGCCGGCGGCGGTGGGGGCCATGCCGCTGGCCGAGGTGTTCTATGGCATGACCGCCAAGGGATACGGCATGGCGCCGATCCTGCGCGAGATGAACGCCAAGCTCAAACGCATCCTGCCCGTGGACATGTTCTGCTGTGCGCTGCTGCTCGACCTCAACCTGCAGCGCAGTTGTGTAGAGGTGTGGAATGGCGGCATGCCCGATGGCTACCGCTTGTCGGTGGATGGCGAGGTGCTGTCATCGCTGGGTTCGCAGCACCTGCCGCTGGGTATTCTGGCTGCCGAGCGGTTTGATGACAGTACCGAGGTGCTGCCATTGGCGCCGGGTGAGCGCCTGCTGCTGCTGTCGGACGGCGTGCTCGACACCGCCGATGACCAGGAGCGCCTGTTCGGGGTGCAGCGCCTGCGTGCGGTGCTGGCCGAGAATCGCGACCCGGTGCACTTGTTCGACGAAGTGATGCAGGCGCTGGAGCGTTTTGGCGGGCAGCCGCGTGATGACATCAGCCTGTGCGACATCCGTATGTTCAGCGCCGAGGAGCGGGTGCCAGCGCCAATGATCTACTCTGATAGCGGCCGCTCCAGCCCGCTGGACTGGTCGCTGGGCTTCGAGGTGCGTGGCGAGAGCCTGAAACGCTTCAATCCCATACCCTACCTGGTGCAGTTGTTGCAGGAGATTCATGGCCTGCGCGCACGTACCGGCAACTTGCACAGTGTCCTCAGCGAGCTGTACTCCAATGCGCTGGAGCATGGCGTGCTGGGCCTGGACTCGAAGCTCAAGCGCGATGTGCATGGGTTTGCCGAGTACTATCAGGAACGCGCCCGGCGCCTGGGCGCGCTGGCTGACGGTTTTGTACGTATTGATTTCAAGGTTGAACCGCATGGCGATGGCGGGCGTCTGAGTATCCAGGTGCGCGACAGCGGTGCCGGTTTCGATGTGTTGCGCGTGCTTTCGCGGCCATCGCTGGGCCAGGGGCTGAGCGGGCGTGGCCTGACACTGGTGCAGCGGCTGGCAAGCGACGCGCGCTGGAGCGAGGGCGGGCGCTGCGCGCATGTGGAGTTCGTATGGTGAGCCCCTGGGTGGCTCGGGCATAATCTGGCTTGATCAAGGAGTGAACAAGTGACTGACATGCATATCGACCACAAGGTACTCCATGACCTGCGTGAGGTCATGGAGGATGGCTACCTGCAGTTGGTGCAGACTTATCTCGACGACTCCGAACGGCGCCTGGGCCAGCTGCACGCGGCCAAAAGCGCCGAAGAGCTCGGTGCGGCGGCGCACAGTTTCAAGGGTAGCAGCAGCAACATGGGTGCCGTGGCCCTGGCTGGCCTGTGCCAGCAGCTGGAAGACCGCGCACGGCGGCCCCCGCTGTATGGCATCGAAGACCTGATCAACCGCATCGACGAGGAATTCGTCGAGGTGCAGCGCTTTTATCGCGGCGAGCAGCAGCGTATTTCAGCGGGCTGATGCGCGAGTTGGCGCGAGTCTTGCTTTTCTCTGGCTGGAAGATTTTTTTGTTTCTGGCGCGGAGACCGCTCGATGCCTGTCGCACCCAACCCTTTGCTACAAGCCAATACCATTGCCAGTACCTCGCGTGCGGCTACCGCGCAGGCGGACAAACCGCTGCAGACGGCGGACGACAAGGGCGATGGCTTTGGTCAGGTGATGGCCAGGCAGGGGCGTGACAAGGTTGCCGGGCAGGATGACAAGCCCACCCAGGCCAAGCCCAAGGACAAACCAGAAGCGGCAGCGGGTGGCAAGAAAGACGCTGCCGACAAAGGCGCCGTTGCCGATGACGGCAACAAATTGCCAGCAAACGATTCGGCGCAGGCCGATACAGGGTTGCGCGATGCCAGCCTGGTGGCTGGCCAGG
Organism: Pseudomonas sp. NPDC089547; assembly: GCF_050280665.1. Taxonomy (NCBI): domain Bacteria; kingdom Pseudomonadati; phylum Pseudomonadota; class Gammaproteobacteria; order Pseudomonadales; family Pseudomonadaceae; genus Pseudomonas; species Pseudomonas sp. NPDC089547. The sequence continues at coordinate 49,398 of NZ_JBNNVS010000024.1, forward strand.
TTACCGACGCCCAGCCCGGCGCTCAATTGATCCAGGCCCAGGCCGAGGCCGTGGCGCCAGTGCTGCAAGCTGCCACGGCGCAGGCGTCGCTTCCGGCGCTGCCAGAAGAACCCTCTGGCGAAGAAACCTTCGACCCTGATGCCGACCCCCTGGCAAACCTGCCAACCCTGCGCCTGGCGCTGGAGCACAGTGCCCAGGCCAAGGGTGCCACTTCGGCACATGCCCTTGACCCTTCCCAGGCACAAGGCGAGGACGGGCAGGCAGCCGTCAATACCTTGGCGAATCTGGTCGAGAATGCCGAGAGCGAAGGGGGTGAACCGGGTGACAAGGCGTTCGGTGCCTTGCTCGAAGATGGCTTGAAAGACACCAAGAGCGCCAGCAGCGACACCCGCATCGATGATTTCGCCAACCGCCTGGCCAGCCTGACCCAGGCTGCCACGGCCAAGACCGCCAACGCCGTGCCAGTTAATGCTGGCCCGTTGCACCAGCCACTGCCGATGAACCAGGGTGCCTGGGCGGAGGGCCTGGTGAACCGGGTCATGTACCTGTCCAGCCAGAACCTCAAGTCGGCCGATATCCAGCTGGAGCCCGCGGAGCTGGGCCGCCTGGACATTCGCGTCAATGTTGCGACGGACCAGTCGACCCAGGTCACCTTCATCAGCGGCCACGCCGGTGTGCGTGATGCCCTCGACAGCCAGGTACACCGCCTGCGTGAGCTGTTCGCCCAGCAGGGGCTGGCCCAGCCGGATGTGAACGTGGCCGACCAGTCGCGTGGGCAGCAGCAGCAGCAGGGGCAGGCGCAGGGCAGCAACCTGTCCGGGGTAGCTGCGCGGCAGGCGGAGCAGGGCGCAGGTGAGGTGGTGGACAGCGCCCGGCCTGTGGAACAGCAGGTGGTTGTCGGCGACAGTGCGGTCGATTATTACGCCTGATCCTGTTTTTTGCTGTGCTGGCCTCTTCGCGGGCTCGCCCGCTCCCACAGGAATTTCAGCGATTTCGACACCTGTGCAGTACCTGTGGGAGCGGGCGAGCCCGCGAAGAGGGCAACACCGCAAACCCTGCTGAAACCCATCTTCTGCAAAATCTGGCATAACACTTGCTCAAGCCAAGCCATCCTCCCTTGAACCCCCGATGGACGACGGATTATTGGCATGGCGAAAAGCGAAGCAGTGAAAGACCCCGCCGCTAAAGGCAAACTCAAGCTGATCCTGCTGGCCGTTGTCGGCCTGTTGCTGGCGATCGGCCTTTCGGTGGGCGCTACCTGGTTCATCATGCACAAGAGCGAGCCGGCCCCGGCCGCCGAGCCTGCGGCCAGCAATGTCAAGCCTGCGGCCATCTACGAGGCGCTCACCCCGGCCTTCGTGGTCAACTTCAACCAGAATGGCCGCCAGCGCTACATGCAGCTGAGCATCACCATGCAGGCGCGCAACCAGGCCGATCTGGACGCCCTCAAGGTGCACATGCCGGTGATCCGCAACAACCTGGTGATGATGTTCTCCGGGCAAGGCTTCGACACTCTGGCCAGCAGCCCGGTGGGGCAGGAGATGCTGCGCCAGAAGGCCACTGCCGTGGTGCAGGAAGTGGCGCAGAAGGAAGTCGGCAAGCCGGTCATCGACCAGTTGCTGTTCACCAATTTCGTATTGCAGTAGGAGTCCGCAATGGCCGTACAGGACCTGCTGTCCCAGGATGAAATCGATGCCCTGTTGCACGGCGTCGACGACGGGCTGGTGCAGACCGAAAGTGCATCCGAGCCTGGCAGTATCAAAAGCTACGACCTGACCAGCCAGGACCGTATCGTGCGGGGTCGCATGCCGACCCTGGAAATGATCAACGAGCGCTTCGCCCGTTACACCCGCATCAGCATGTTCAACCTGCTGCGCCGCTCCGCCGACGTGGCCGTGGGTGGCGTGCAGGTGATGAAGTTTGGCGAATACGTGCACTCCTTGTACGTGCCCACCAGCCTCAACCTGGTCAAGATCAAGCCGCTGCGCGGCACGTCGCTGTTCATCCTCGACGCCAAGCTGGTGTTCAAGCTGGTGGACAACTTCTTCGGTGGCGATGGCCGGCACGCCAAGATCGAAGGCCGAGAATTCACCCCCACCGAGCTGCGTGTGGTGCGCATGGTGCTGGACCAGTGCTTCGTCGACCTCAAGGAAGCCTGGCAGGCGATCATGCCGGTGACCTTCGAGTACATGAACTCCGAGGTCAACCCGGCCATGGCCAACATCGTCGGCCCCAGCGAGGCGGTGGTGGTGTCCACCTTCCACATCGAACTGGACGGTGGTGGCGGCGACCTGCACGTGACCATGCCGTACTCGATGATCGAGCCGGTGCGCGAAATGCTCGATGCCGGCTTCCAGTCCGACCTGGACGACCAGGACGAGCGTTGGGTCAAGGCCCTGCGCGAAGACGTGCTGGACGTGGCCGTGCCGATGACCGCCACCGTTGCCCGGCGCCAGCTGAAGCTGCGCGACATCCTGCACATGCAGCCTGGCGACGTGATCCCGGTGGAGCTGCCCGAGCACCTGGTGCTGCGCGCCAACGGCGTGCCGGCGTTCAAGGCGCGGCTGGGCTCGCACAAGGGCAACCTGGCCCTGCAAATCATCGACCCGATCGAACGCCGCTGACGGCGTGCCGGTCGCTTACAACGAATTGAATGCCTGTCGAGGAAACCATGGCTAACGAAAACGAGATCACCTCCGCAGAAGACCAGGCGCTGGCCGATGAGTGGGCTGCGGCCCTTGAAGAAACCGGCTCGGCCGGGCAGGCCGATATCGATGCACTGCTGGGCGGTGATGTCGGCAGCAGCGGTGGCCCTGGCCGCCTGCCGATGGAGGAGTTCGCCAGTTCGCCGAAGCCGAACGAAAACGTCAGCCTCGAAGGCCCGAACCTGGACGTGATCCTGGATATCCCGGTGAGCATTTCCATGGAAGTGGGCAGCACCGAGATCAACATCCGTAACCTGCTGCAACTGAACCAGGGCTCGGTGATCGAGCTTGACCGCCTGGCCGGCGAGCCGCTGGACGTGCTGGTAAACGGCACGCTGATCGCCCACGGCGAAGTGGTAGTGGTCAACGAAAAGTTCGGCATCCGCCTGACCGACGTGATCAGCCCCAGCGAACGTATCAAGAAGCTGCGCTGAGTGAAGGGCACGATGCGCGCCTTGGCGGCGTTAGCGGCGCTGCTGGCCAGCCACGCCTGCCTGGCCGCCGCCACGCCGGCGGCGACCCCGGCCTCGCCACCTGGCAGCCTGGGCGGGCAGTTGGCACAGATGGTATTCGGCTTGCTGCTGGTGGTGGGTCTGATCTTCCTCCTGGCCTGGCTGCTGCGGCGCCTGCAAAGCACTGCCGTGAAGGGCGGGCAGGTGATCGAGATTGTCGGCAGTCGCGCCATCGGCCCGCGTGACCGGCTGCTGCTGGTGCAGGTGGGCAAGGAGCAGATCCTGATTGGCCATACACCCGGCAGTATCGAAGCCTTGCATGTGCTGGCCGAGCCTGTGGCTGTGCCGCAAAGCGCCCGCCAGGCGACGCCGGAGTTTGCCCAGCGATTGATGGAGCTGATGGGCAAAAACCCTAAGGACAACACGTGATGAGCGGCGCGCTGCGTACGTTATTGACCCTGGCGCTGCTGCTGGCCGCGCCACTGGCCCTGGCTGCCGACCCATTGTCGATCCCGGCCATCACCCTGTCCAATGGTGCGGACGGGCAGCAGGAGTATTCGGTCAGCCTGCAGATCCTGCTGATCATGACGGCGCTGAGTTTCATCCCGGCGTTCGTCATCCTGATGACCAGCTTCACCCGCATCATCATCGTGTTCTCGATCCTGCGTCAGGCCCTGGGCCTGCAGCAAACGCCGTCGAACCAGATCTTGACCGGCATGGCACTGTTCCTGACCATGTTCATCATGGCTCCGGTGTTCGACCGGGTGAACCAGGATGCATTGCAGCCGTACCTGAAGGAGCAGATGACTGCCCAGCAGGCCATCGACAAGGCTCAGGTGCCACTCAAGGACTTCATGCTGGCGCAAACCCGGCAAAGCGACCTCGACCTGTTCATGCGCCTATCCAAGCGTACCGACATCGCCGGCCCCGACCAGGTGCCGCTGACGATTCTGGTACCCGCGTTCGTTACCTCCGAGCTGAAAACCGCGTTCCAGATCGGCTTCATGATCTTCATCCCGTTCCTGATCATCGACATGGTGGTGGCGAGTGTGCTGATGGCCATGGGTATGATGATGCTGTCGCCGCTGATCATTTCGCTGCCGTTCAAGATCATGCTGTTCGTGCTGGTGGATGGCTGGGCGCTGATCATGGGTACCCTGGCCAGCAGTTTCGGCGGCGTCTGACGCCGTCAAGGAGAGCCGCCGATGACACCTGAAGTTGCTGTCGACCTGTTCCGCGATGCCTTGTGGCTGACCACCCTGATGGTTGCCGTGCTGGTGGTGCCGAGCCTGCTGGTGGGCCTGGTGGTGGCGATGTTCCAGGCCGCCACGCAGATCAACGAACAGACCCTGAGCTTTCTGCCGCGTCTGCTGGTGATGCTGATCACGCTGATCGTTGCCGGGCCTTGGCTGGTGCAGAAGTTCATGGAATACATCACCACGCTCTACACCAACATTCCGCAACTGATAGGTTGATCTGGCGATGCTGGAGCTGACCGACACGCAGATCGGCACCTGGGTTGCCACGTTCATCCTGCCGTTGTTCCGGGTGACGGCGGTGCTGATGACCATGCCGATCTTCGGTACCCGCATGCTGCCGGCGCGGGTTCGCCTGTACGTAGCGGTGGCGATCACCGTGGTCATCGTGCCGGCGCTGCCACCGTTGCCCGAATTCGACCCGTTGAGCCTGCGCGGCTTGCTGTTGTGTGCCGAGCAGATCATTGTCGGTGCGCTGTTCGGCCTGGCCTTGCAGTTGCTGTTCCAGGCCTTCGTGATCGCCGGTCAGATCGTCGCGGTGCAGATGGGCATGGCCTTCGCCTCGATGGTAGACCCCGCCAACGGCGTGAACGTCACGGTGATCAGCCAGTTCCTGACCATGCTGGTGAGCGTGCTGTTCCTGCTGATGAACGGCCACCTGGTGGTGTTCGAGGTGCTGACCGAGAGCTTCACCACCTTGCCGGTGGGCAATGCGCTGGTGGTCAACCAGTACTGGGAGCTGGCGGGGCGCCTGGGTTGGGTGTTCGCGGCCGGTTTGCTGTTGATTTTGCCGGTGATTGCCGCCTTGCTGGTGGTAAACATCGCCTTTGGCGTGATGACCCGTGCCGCGCCGCAGCTGAACATCTTCTCCATCGGTTTTCCGCTGACCCTGGTCATGGGTATGTTCATTTTCTGGGTTGGTCTGGCCGATGTGCTGTCGCACTACCAGACATTGGCCAGCGAAGCACTGCAATGGCTGCGTGAACTGGCGAGGGCGCGCTGAGCATGTCTGAAAGCGAGAGTGGCCAGGACAAGACAGAAGACCCCACCGACAAGCGCAAGCGCGACGCCCGCGAGAAAGGCGAGATTGCGCGCTCCAAGGAGCTGAACACGGTGGCGGTGACCCTGGCTGGCGCCGGCGGCTTGTTGGCGTTCGGCGGCCACCTGGCCGAGACGCTGCTGGCGTTGATGCACATGAACTTCAGCCTGACCCGCGAGGTGATCGTCGATGAGCGGGCCATGGGGGCTTTTCTGCTGGCCTCGGGCAAGATGGCGATCTGGGCGGTGCAGCCGATACTCATCCTGCTGTTCGTGATCTCATTCGTGGCACCCATCGCCTTGGGCGGTTTCCTGTTTTCCGGCAGCCTGCTGGAGCCCAAGTTCAGCCGCATGAACCCGTTGTCGGGCATCAAGCGTATGTTCTCGATGAACAGCCTGACCGAGCTGTTGAAGGCATTGGCCAAGTTCTTCGTCATTCTGGTGGTGGCCGTGGTGGTGCTGATCAACGATCGCCAGGCCTTGCTGTCGATCGCCAACGAACCGCTGGAGCAGGCGATCATCCATAGCCTGCAGGTGGTGGGCTGGAGTGCGCTGTGGATGTCGGCCGGGCTGCTGCTGATTGCAGCGGCGGATGTGCCGTTCCAGCTGTACCAGACGCACAAGAAAATGAAGATGACCAAGCAGGAGGTGCGCGACGAATACAAGGACAGCGAGGGTAAGCCCGAGGTCAAGCAGCGTATTCGTCAGTTGCAGCGCGAGGTGTCGCAGCGGCGCATGATGGCGGCGGTGCCGCAGGCCGACGTGATCATCACCAACCCGACTCACTATGCGGTGGCCTTGCAGTATGACCCGGAAAAGGGCGGCACGGCGCCGCTGCTGCTGGCCAAGGGTACCGACTTCATGGCCTTGAAGATTCGCGAGATTGGCGTGGAGCACAAGATCCAGATCCTCGAGTCGCCGGCGTTGGCGCGGGCAATCTACTACTCCACCGAGCCTGAGCAGGAAATTCCTGCCGGCCTGTACCTGGCGGTGGCGCAGGTGCTGGCCTATGTGTTCCAGATCCGTCAGTACCGTGCCGGCAGGGGCAAGCGGCCAGAGCCGCTGAAAGACGACCTGCCGATCCCGCCGGATTTGCGCCGCGACAGTTGACCCTGTGCCGGGGCCACTGGCCCTTTCGCGGGCGCGCCCGCTCCCACAGGGATTTCACTGCTCTCAAGTGCGGCGCTGTACCTGTGGGAGCGGGCATGCCCGCGAAGAGGCCGGTACAGGCAACATAAATTCCCCGCCCGGCAAAGTTGGAAAGCTTCTTGCAGTGCCAGCCGCAGATGCCCCTTGGGCGTCAAAGTTTTGCATCAAGAGGACTCGCGGTGGATCGCACTCAGTTAATCAGCAATGCCCGCAACAACCTGGCCGGGCTCGGCCGGGGCAACCTGGGCGTGCCGCTGTTGCTGCTGGTGATGTTGGCAATGATGATGTTGCCGATACCGCCGTTCCTGCTCGACGTGTTCTTCACCTTCAACATCGCCCTGTCGATCGTGGTGCTGCTGGTGTGCGTCTACGCCCTGCGCCCGCTCGACTTCGCCGCATTCCCCACCATCCTGCTGGTAGCCACGCTGCTGCGCCTGGCCCTGAACGTGGCGTCCACCCGGGTGGTGATGCTGCATGGCCAGGAGGGCCACGGCGCTGCCGGCAAGGTGATCCAGGCCTTCGGTGAAGTGGTGATCGGCGGCAACTACGTGGTCGGCGGCGTGGTGTTCGCCATCCTCATGATCATCAACTTCGTGGTGGTGACCAAGGGTGCCGGGCGTATCTCGGAAGTGAGCGCACGCTTCACCCTGGATGCCATGCCCGGCAAGCAGATGGCCATCGACGCCGACCTCAACGCCGGCCTGATCGACCAGGCGCAGGCCAAGCACCGCCGTGCTGAAGTGGCGCAGGAGGCCGAGTTCTACGGCTCGATGGATGGTGCCAGCAAGTTCGTCCGCGGTGACGCCATCGCCGGCCTGCTGATCCTGTTCATCAACCTGATCGGCGGCATGCTGATCGGCATGCTGCAGCACGGCATGACCTTCAGCGACGCCGGCAAGGTATACGCCCTGCTGACCATTGGTGACGGTTTGGTGGCGCAATTGCCATCACTGTTGCTGTCCACCGCAGCGGCGATCATGGTCACCCGTGCCTCGGGCTCCGAGGACATGGGCAAGCTGATCAACCGGCAGATGTTCGATTCGCCCAAGGCGCTGGCGGTGTCCGGCGCGCTGATGATCGTCATGGGCCTGGTACCGGGCATGCCGCACGTGGCCTTCCTCAGCCTCGGCCTGCTGGCCGGTGGCGGTGCTTATCTGGTGTGGAAAAAGCAGAACAAGGCCAAGCTGGAGGCGCAGCAAGAGGCGCAGCGCCAGCAAGACCTGCTGCCTTCGCCACAGCGCGCGCAGGAAACCAAGGAGCTTGGCTGGGACGATGTGACGCCCATCGACATGATCGGCCTGGAGGTTGGCTACCGCTTGATCCCGCTGGTCGACCGCAACCAGGGCGGCCAGTTGCTGGCGCGGATCAAGGGTGTGCGCAAGAAGCTGTCGCAAGACCTGGGCTTCCTGATGCCCACCGTGCATATACGCGACAACCTCGACCTGCAGCCCAGCGCCTATCGCCTGACCCTGATGGGGGTGATCCTGGCCGAGGCCGAGATCTACCCGGACCGCGAGCTGGCGATCAACCCGGGGCAGGTGTTCGGTACCCTCAACGGCATCGCCGCACGCGACCCGGCGTTTGGCCTGGAGGCCGTGTGGATCGACGTTGGCCAGCGTTCCCAGGCGCAATCGCTGGGCTACACGGTGGTCGACGCCAGTACCGTGGTGGCCACCCACCTCAACCAGATCTTGCAGAAGCACTGCCATGAGCTGATCGGCCACGAAGAGGTCCAGCAACTGTTGCAGGTGCTGGCCAAGGCATCGCCTAAACTTGCAGAAGAACTGGTGCCAGGTGTCATTTCCTTGTCGGGCCTGCTCAAGGTGCTACAGGCACTGTTGTCGGAACAGGTGCCCGTGCGCGATATTCGCAGTATCGCCGAAGCGATCGCGAACAACGCTGGCAAGAGTCAAGATACCGCCGCGCTGGTGGCGGCAGTGCGCGTCGGATTGTGTCGCGCCATCGTGCAAAGCATTGTCGGTGTTGAGTCCGAGCTGCCTGTGATTACCCTGGAGCCAAGGTTGGAACAGATTTTGCTCAATAGTCTGCAAAGGGCCGGGCAGGGTCAGGAAGATGGTGTTCTTCTGGAGCCTAGCATGGCCGAGAAGCTGCAACGTTCGCTGATCGAAGCGGCCCAGCGCCAGGAAATGCAGGGCCAGCCGGCCATCCTGCTGGTCGCCGGCCCGATCCGCGCCATGCTGTCGCGTTTCGGTCGCCTGGCTGTACCGAATTTGCATGTTCTGGCGTATCAGGAAATACCGGACAACAAGCAAGTCACCATCGTTGCCACCGTGGGCCCTAACGGCTGAGGTAGTGGATAATGCAAGTTAAGCGATTTTTCGCCGCCGATATGCGTCAGGCCATGAAACTGGTCCGTGATGAGCTGGGCGCCGATGCCGCGATCATTGGCAACCGCCGCATTGCCGGTGGTGTCGAACTGACGGCCGCGCTGGACTACAAGCTGTCCGCCCTGGCCCCGCGTGTGCCCAACGCCGAGCTGGAAGAAGAGCTGCGCAAGACCCATACGCGCATTGCCACTGCCCAGGCCGAGCTGGACCACCGCCAGGACAGCAGCGACAACAACCGCCAATTGTTTGCCGGGCAGTCGTTGACCGCCGCCGAGCCATTGATCGAACCGCATGTCGATGCCCCTGAGGCTGTTGCCGCCCCCGCTGCGGCGCCGGTCGACCCGCGCCTGTTCGATGCCATGCGCTCCGAGTTGTCGGGCCTGCGCGAGCTGCTTGAAGTGCAGCTGGGTTCGCTGGCCTGGACCCAACTGCAGGGCAGCAAGCCGCAGCAGGCCAACCTGTGGCGCCGCCTGCAGCGCATCGGCCTGTCCGGGCCGATTGCCCGCGAGCTGCTGGACCTGACCAACGAAATCGAAGAGCCTCGCCAGGCCTGGCGCATGCTGCTGGCCCACCTGGCCCGCATGATTGAAATCCCCGAAATCGAGCCGATCGAAGAGGGCGGGGTGATTGCCATGGTCGGCCCGGCCGGCATGGGCAAAACCACCACCTTGGCCAAGCTGGCGGCCCGTTACGTGCTCAAGTACGGCGCACAGAACCTGGCGCTGGTGAGCATGGACAGCTTCCGCATTGGCGCCCAGGAGCAGCTCAAGACCCTGGGCCGCATTCTCAACGTGACGGTGACCTACGTCGACCCGGGCCAGTCGCTGGCCGCAGCGCTGGAGCCGCTGCTGCGCAAGCGTGTGGTGCTGATCGATACCGCCGGCCTGCAGGCCAGCGACCCGGCCCTGCGCATGCAGCTGGAAACCCTGGCCGGGCGTGGCATTGCCGCGAAGAACTACCTGGTGCTGGCCACCACCAGCCAGAAGCAGGTGCTGACCGCTGCCTATCACAGCTACAAGCGTTGTGGGCTGGCCGGTTGCATCCTGACCAAACTTGATGAAACGGCAAGCCTCGGTGATGTGCTGAGCCTTGCCATCAGTCATGAACTGCCCGTGGCCTACCTCACCGACGGCCCGCGCATTCCTGACGACCTGCACCTGCCGCGTGGCCACCAACTGGTCTCCCGCGCGGTCAATGTGCAGCAGCAGGACGAGCCCAGCGAAGAGGCCATGGCCGACATGTTCGCCGATCTCTATCACAACCCACGGCGAGCGGGTTGATCATGAAGCGTGTGCAAAGTAGCTATGCCAAGGGGTACGCAGAATTGCCCCGCGTGTGGCCTGAGTCCCAGCGAGACAAGGTAAATAACAGACATGGGTAGCATGCATCCCGTACAGGTGATCGCCGTGACCGGTGGCAAAGGTGGCGTCGGCAAGACTAACGTTTCAGTGAACTTGTCCCTGGCGCTGGCCGAGCTTGGCCGCAGGGTCATGCTGCTTGACGCCGACCTGGGCCTGGCCAACGTCGACGTGTTGCTCGGCCTTACCCCCAAACGTACCCTGGCCGATGTCATCGAAGGGCGCTGCGAGCTGCGTGACGTAATGCTGCAAGGCCCTGGCGGTGTGCGCATCGTGCCGGCGGCATCGGGCACCCAGAGCATGGTGCACCTGGCCCCGGCCCAGCATGCCGGGCTGATTCAGGCGTTCAGTGAAATCGGTGACAACCTCGATGTGCTGGTGATCGACACCGCTGCGGGTATCGGTGAGTCGGTCGTCAGCTTTGTTCGCGCTGCCCAGGAAGTGCTGCTGGTGGTGTGCGACGAGCCCACCTCGATCACCGACGCCTACGCCCTGATCAAGCTGCTGAACCGCGACTACGGCATGAACCGTTTCCGCGTGCTGGCCAACATGGCGCAGAGCCCGCAGGAAGGGCGCAACCTGTTCGCCAAGCTGACCAAGGTCACCGACCGTTTCCTTGACGTTGCCCTGCAGTATGTGGGTGCGGTGCCGTACGACGAGTGCGTGCGCAAGGCGGTGCAGAAGCAGCGTGCCGTGTACGAAGCCTTCCCCCGCTCCAAGTGCGCGCTGGCCTTCAAGGCGATTGCCCAGAAGGTTGACAGCTGGCCGCTGCCGGCCAACCCGCGCGGCCACCTGGAGTTCTTCGTCGAGCGCCTGGTGCAACCCACCAGCGCGGGACCCGTGCTATGAACGCGAGCGGCTTCAAGATGTACAGCCGGGCGGCGAAAGACGCCCAGTACGAGCTGATCGAACGCTATGCACCGCTGGTCAAGCGCATTGCCTACCACCTGCTGGCGCGTTTGCCAGCCAACGTGCAGGTCGAGGACTTGATCCAGGCCGGCATGATCGGCCTGCTGGAAGTGGCCAACAAGTATGACGCCAGCAAAGGCGCCAGTTTTGAAACCTACGCCGGCATCCGCATCCGCGGCGCCATGCTGGACGAGGTGCGCAAGGGTGACTGGGCGCCGCGCTCGGTGCATCGCAACACCCGCATGGTCAGTGACGCGATGCGTGCTGTTGAAGCCAGAACCGGCCGCGACGCTAAAGATCATGAAGTTGCTGCCGAACTCCAATTGAGTCTCGATGATTACTACGGGATCTTGAACGATACCTTGGGTAGCCGCCTGTTCAGTTTTGACGACCTGCTGCAGGACGGCGAGCACGAAGGGCTGCATGAGGACGGCGCCAGTGGCCATGTGGAACCGGCGCGTGGCCTGGAGGACGAACGCTTCCAGGCTGCCCTGACCGAGGCCATTGCCAACCTGCCGGAGCGTGAGCGCCTGGTGCTGGCGCTGTACTACGACGAAGAGCTGAACCTCAAGGAAATCGGCGAGGTGCTTGGCGTCAGCGAGTCGCGGGTCAGCCAGTTGCACAGCCAGTGTGCCGCGCGCCTGCGCAGCCGCCTGGGGGAATGGCGGGCGCGTTGAGCCCGGTGCCGTTGCAGTCGTTTTCCACGTGCGTTTCCCACGTTGTACCGAATTGAATGAGTGCGTGCCCGGTCGGCCGGGCGCGTTTGAGACTGCTTGGAGGTCTAATTGGACAAGAACATGAAAATCCTCATCGTTGACGACTTTTCGACGATGCGGCGGATCATCAAGAACCTGTTGCGTGACTTGGGCTTCACCAACACCGAAGAAGCCGACGACGGCACCACCGCGTTGCCGATGCTGGAAAACGGCCACTACGATTTCCTGGTGACCGACTGGAACATGCCTGGCATGTCCGGCATCGACCTGCTGCGTAAGGTGCGTGCCAGCGACAAGCTGAAAAGCATGCCGGTGCTGATGGTGACTGCCGAGGCCAAGCGCGACCAGATCATCGAAGCGGCCCAGGCCGGCGTCAATGGTTACGTGGTCAAGCCGTTCACCGCCCAGGTGCTCAAAGAAAAGATCGAGAAGATCTTCGAACGCGTCAACGGCTGAGTCACGTCAGGGGGCGCGCCATGGATTCATCACAAACGTCTTTGGGCGAGTTCGAATCGACCCTGAAGAAACACGCCCAGGAGTTGGTCGAAAGCCTGGAGCGGGGCCGCTTCGGCGAGGCGGTGCAGCTGATTCACGAGCTGAACCAGACCCGCGACCGCGGCCTGTACCAGGAAGTCGGCAAGCTGACCCGTGAGCTGCACAGTGCCATCGTCAGCTTCCAGATCGACCCGACCATACCGCAGGCCGAGGAGGTGTCGCAGATTACCGACGCCACCGAGCGCCTGTCGTACGTGGTCAAGCTGACCGAAGGCGCGGCCAACCGCACCATGGACCTGGTCGAGGAAAGCACCCCGGTGCTCAACGACCTGGCCAGCGAAGCCAAGGCCCTGAGCACCGACTGGCAGCGCTTCATGCGCCGCGAGGTGGCTGCGCCGGAATTCCGTGACCTGGTCAAGCGCGTCGACAGTTTCCTGACGCATAGCGCCGAAGGTAACCGCAAGGTCGCCGGCCACCTCAACGACATCTTGCTGGCCCAGGACTATCAGGACCTGACCGGGCAGGTGATCAAACGCGTCACCACCTTGGTGACCGAGGTGGAAAGCAACCTGCTCAAATTGGTGCTGATGGCCAGCCAGGTCGACCGCTTTGCGGGTATCCAGCATGACCACGATCAACTGCGCGCAGAAAAAGATGCAGAAAAACATCCGACTCGGGGTGAAGGTCCGCAGATTCATGCCGATAAGCGTGAAGACGTCGTGTCCGGTCAGGACGATGTCGATGATCTGCTGTCCAGCCTGGGTTTTTAAGGAGCACGTTTGATGAGCTTCGGCGCCGATGAAGAAATCCTCCAGGATTTCCTGGTAGAAGCCGGCGAAATTCTTGAGCAACTGTCCGAGCAACTGGTCGAGCTGGAAAGCCGGCCCGACGATGCCGACCTGCTCAATGCGATCTTTCGCGGTTTCCACACTGTAAAAGGGGGCGCCGGCTTCCTTCAGCTGAACGAGCTGGTGGAGTGCTGCCATATCGCCGAGAACGTGTTCGACATCCTGCGCAAAGGTGAGCGCCGGGTCGACGCGGAACTGATGGACGTGGTGCTTGAAGCACTGGATACGGTCAACAGCATGTTTGGCCAGGTGCGTGAACGCGCCGAAGTCACCCCGGCAACCCCCGAACTGCTGGCGGCGTTGTCACGCCTGGCCGAACCGGGCAGCGCCGAAGCTGCTGCGCCTGAGCCTGCTGCCGAGGCGCCCGCTGCGGCCCCGGCCGACGACCAGGACATCACCGACAGCGAATTCGAGCAACTGCTCGACTCGCTCGATGCGGTCAAGGCGCAAGCCGAAGTCGACGAGCAGATGCAAGGTGAAACCGTCAGCGGCCAAGGCGACGAAATCACCGACGCCGAGTTCGAGTCGCTGCTTGACCAGCTGCACGGTAAAGGCCAGTTCAGTGTCGAGGCAGCCGTACAACCGGTAGCCGCGCCGGTTGAACCGGTCAGCGACGAAATTACCGACGAAGAATTCGAATCGCTGCTCGACCAGTTGCATGGCAAGGGCACCTTCCAGGCTGATGCCTTGCCCACGGCCAAGGCAGCGGAACCGGTCGTGGCCGACAACAGCACCACCAGCGACGAAATCAGCGAGCACGAATTCGAGGCCCTGCTGGACCAGTTGCATGGCAAGGGCAAGTTCGGCGGTGAAGTTGTCGCCGCCGAAGCGCCGGTTGCCGCACAAGTGCAAACACCTGCGCCGGTCAAAGCCGCAAGCCAGCCAGCGGCGGCTGCGCCAGCACCCGTGAGCAAACCTGCGGCGGCACCCCGCGCGCCAGCGCCGGCTGCGGAAAAGCATGCCGTGAGCGAGGCGGAAACCACCGTGCGCGTAGACACCGCACGCCTGGACGAGATCATGAACATGGTCGGCGAACTGGTGCTGGTGCGTAACCGCCTGGTGCGCCTGGGCCTGAACAGCGGCGACGAGGCCATGTCCAAGGCCGTGTCCAACCTCGATGTGGTTACCGCTGACCTGCAGACGGCGGTGATGAAAACCCGCATGCAGCCGATCAAGAAAGTGTTCGGCCGCTTCCCGCGCCTGGTCCGTGACCTGGCCCGCCAGTTGAAGAAAGAAATCAACCTGGAGCTGGTCGGTGAAGAAACCGACCTGGACAAGAACCTGGTCGAGGCCCTGGCCGACCCGTTGGTGCACCTGGTGCGCAATGCGGTCGACCATGGCGTGGAAATGCCCGACGAGCGCGAAGCATCCGGCAAGGCCCGCACCGGCCGCGTGGTGCTGTCGGCCGAGCAGGAAGGCGACCACATCCTGCTGTCGATCTCGGACGACGGCAAGGGCATGGACCCGAACATCCTGCGCGCCAAGGCCGTGGAAAAAGGCCTGATGGACAAGGATGCCGCTGATCGCCTGAGCGAGTCGGACTGCTACAACCTGATCTTCGCACCGGGCTTCTCGACCAAGACCGAGATTTCCGACGTGTCAGGCCGCGGCGTGGGCATGGACGTGGTGAAGACCAAGATCTCCCAGCTCAACGGCTCGATCAACATCTACTCGGCCAAGGGCCAGGGCTCGAAGATCGTCATCAAGGTGCCGCTGACCCTGGCGATCATGCCCACCCTGATGGTGATGCTGGGCAACCAGGCGTTTGCCTTCCCGCTGGTCAACGTCAACGAAATCTTCCACCTCGACCTGTCGCGCACCAACGTGGTCGACGGCCAGGAAGTGGTGATCGTGCGCGACAAGGCGTTGCCGCTGTTCTACCTCAAGCGCTGGCTGGTACAGGGCCAGGTGCACGAAGAGCAGCACGAGGGCCACGTGGTGATCCTGTCGGTCGGCACCCAGCGTATCGGCTTTGTCGTCGATCAACTGGTGGGCCAGGAAGAAGTGGTCATCAAGCCGCTGGGCAAGATGTTGCAGGGCACCCCGGGCATGTCCGGGGCCACCATCACCGGTGACGGGCGCATTGCGTTGATTCTCGACGTCCCGAGCATGCTCAAGCGTTACGCCGCGCGGCGTATTTGATTTCGGTGGCGCACCCTGGCGGGTTGCGCCGCCTAATGGAGTGTTTATGGCAGTCAAGGTCCTGGTGGTGGATGATTCCGGTTTCTTCCGCCGCCGCGTCTCGGAAATCCTCTCGGCGGATCCGACGATCCAGGTAGTGGGTACCGCGACCAACGGCAAGGAAGCAATCGACCAGGCGCTGGCGCTCAAGCCCGATGTCATCACCATGGACTATGAAATGCCCATGATGGACGGCATCACCGCGGTGCGGCACATCATGCAGCGCTGCCCGACGCCGGTACTGATGTTCTCCTCGCTGACCCACGAAGGCGCCCGAGTCACCCTCGACGCGCTGGATGCAGGCGCGGTGGATTACCTGCCGAAAAACTTCGAGGACATCTCGCGCAACCCTGACAAGGTCAAGCAGATGCTGTGCGAGAAGGTGCACACCATCTCCCGCAGCAACCGCCGCCTTGGCAGCTATGCCAGAACAGCGCCGGTCGCTGCGCCTGCGCCTGCGCCTGTCAGCAGCCCTGCACCGACAAGCAGCTTTGCCAGCCCGACGCCGGCCCGGGCGGCGGCGCCTGCCCGAACAGCGGCCCCGGCTCCGGCGGCATCGCATTCGCCTGCGCCCAAGCGCAAACCCTACAAGCTGGTGGCCATCGGCACCTCGACAGGCGGCCCGGTGGCCTTGCAGCGGGTATTGACCCAGCTGCCGGCCAGCTTCCCGGCGCCGATCGTGCTGATCCAGCACATGCCGGCGGCGTTTACCAAGGCCTTTGCCGAGCGCCTCGACAAGCTTTGCCGCATCAGCGTGAAGGAGGCCGAGGACGGCGACATGCTGCGCCCGGGCCTGGCCCTGCTGGCCCCGGGTGGCAAGCAGATGATGATTGACGGCCGTGGCACGGTGAAGATCCTGCCCGGTGACGAGCGCCTGAACTACAAGCCGTGCGTGGACATCACCTTTGGTTCTGCGGCCAAGTCGTATGGTGACAAGGTGCTGTCGGTGGTGCTCACCGGCATGGGCGCCGATGGCCGCGAAGGCGCGCGCCTGCTCAAGCAGGGGGGCAGCACGGTGTGGGCCCAGGATGAAGCCAGCTGCGTGATCTATGGCATGCCCATGGCCATCGTCAAGGCCAACCTGGCCGACGCGGTGTACAGCCTGGATGAAATCGGCAAACACCTGGTGGAGGCGTGCGTCTGATGGACGTCCTCAGCCTGATTGGCCTGATTCTCGCCTTTGTCGCCATCGTCGGTGGCAATTTCCTTGAAGGCGGCCATGTTGGCGCGCTGGTCAACGGCCCGGCGGCGCTGATCGTGCTGGGCGGGACCCTGGCAGCGGCGTTGTTGCAGTCGCCGCTGTCGTCGTTCAAGCGGGCCTTGCAGATTCTGCGCTGGATCCTGTTCCCGCCACGGGTGGACCTGGCCGGCGGTATCGACCGCGTGGTGAACTGGAGCCTGACCGCACGCAAGGAGGGCCTGCTGGGCCTGGAAGGGGTGGCCGATACCGAGCCCGACCCGTATGCGCGCAAGGGCCTGCAACTGCTGGTGGACGGCGCCGAGCCGGAAGCCATCCGCAGCATCCTGGAAGTGGACTTCCTGACCCAGGAAAGCCGCGACATCCAGGCTGCCAAGGTGTTTGAAAGCATGGGCGGCTACGCGCCGACCATCGGCATCATCGGTGCCGTGATGGGCCTGATCCACGTAATGGGCAACCTTGCTGACCCATCGCAGCTGGGCAACGGCATTGCCGTGGCCTTCGTTGCCACCATCTACGGCGTGGCCAGCGCCAACCTGATCCTGCTGCCGGTCGCCAACAAGCTCAAGGCCATTGTCATGCGCCAGTCGCGCTACCGCGAAATGCTGCTCGAAGGCCTGCTGTCGATTGCCGAGGGTGAAAACCCGCGCTCGATCGAGCTGAAGCTGCAAGGCTTCATGGAGTAACCCATGCGTCGCCGTCGCCATACCGAGGAACACGAAAACCACGAACGCTGGCTGGTGTCGTACGCCGACTTCATTACCTTGCTGTTCGCGTTTTTCGTGGTGATGTACTCGATTTCCTCGATCAACGAGGGCAAGTACAAAGTCATTTCCCAGGCCTTGCTCGGGGTGTTCAACGACCCTGAGCGCAGCATGAAGCCGATTCCCATCGGTGATGAGCAACCCTTGAGCGTGCGCCCGGCAGAGCCGTTGGTGAAGGACAGTGAGCAGACCGAAGCCGGCCTGGCCGCGACCAATGTCGACCCGCTGAAAACCATCAGCGATGACGTGCGCGATGCCTTTGGCGACCTGATCAACAGCAACCAGATGACCGTGCGCGGCAACGAACTGTGGATCGAGATCGAGCTGAACTCGTCGCTGCTGTTCGGCAGTGGTGATGCCATGCCCAGCGACAAGGCGTTTTCCATCATCGAGAAGGTGGCGAACATCCTCAAACCGTTCGCCAACCCGGTGCATGTCGAGGGCTTTACCGACAACCTGCCGATCCGTACGGCGCAGTACCCCACTAACTGGGAGCTGTCATCGGCGCGGGCGGCGAGCATCGTGCGCCTGCTGGCCATGGAAGGTGTAAACCCGGCACGCATGGCGTCCGTGGGTTATGGCGAATATCAGCCAGTAGCCAGCAACGACACTGCCGACGGCCGTGCGCGCAACCGCCGGGTGGTGCTGGTGATTTCCCGTAACCTGGAAGTGCGCCGCAGCCTGACCGGCTCGGGCAGCGCCAACGCCACCCCGGATGCCGCATTACGGCGGGCTGGCACACAAAGTGCACCGGCAACGCCAGCAACGGTGGCGGGGCAGTGATTCGTCAATTCTCCGGCACTGACACAAGCACAATTTTGAATGTGACGCCGTCCCCTGTGGGAGCGGGCGCGCCCGCGAAGCAAGCGACGCGGTGAATGGCACCGGCTTCGCCGGTGTTCGCGGGCATGCCCGCTCCCACAGGGACCGTGCAAGCTTTCAGATCAATAGATAGAGTTTGCTTGATGAGAGTCTGGGCAGTAGCCAATCAAAAAGGTGGCGTCGGCAAGACCACCACAACCATTGCCCTGGCTGGCCTGCTGGCTGAGGCCGGCAAGCGCGTGGTCGTCGTCGACCTCGATCCGCACGGTTCGATGACCAGCTATTTCGGGCACAACCCCGATGCGCTGGAACACAGCTGCTACGACCTTTTCCTGCACAAGGGCGCAGTGCCCGAGGGCCTGCCCGGCCAGTTGCTGCTGCCCACCAGTGACGAGCGTATCTCGCTGTTGCCGTCGAGCACCGCGCTGGCTGTGCTGGAGCGCCAGTCGCCGGGGCAGAATGGCCTGGGCCTGGTGATCGCCAAGAGCTTGGCGCAGCTGTGGCAGGATTTCGACTTTGCCCTGATCGACAGCCCGCCCTTGCTTGGCGTGCTCATGGTCAACGCCCTGGCGGCCAGCCAGCAGCTGGTGATCCCGGTGCAAACAGAATTCCTGGCGGTGAAGGGCCTGGAGCGTATGGTCGGTACCTTGGCCATGGTCAACCGCTCGCGCAAGCAGGCGCTGCCGTACCAGATCGTGCCCACCCTGTTCGACCGCCGTACCCAGGCCTCACTGGGCACGCTCAAGCAGTTGCGTGACAGCTACGGCCAGCAGGTGTGGCAAGGCTACATTCCGGTCGATACGCGCCTGCGCGATGCCAGCCGCAAGGGCGTCACGCCTTCGCAGTTCGACAGCAAGAGCCGCGGGCTGATTGCCTACCGGGCGCTGCTCAAGCACCTGCTGACCTACAAGACCGCAGCGCAGGTGGCCTGATGACCCAGATCCAGAAAACCGGCACCCGGCCGCAGCTGGCCCTGCAATCGTACCTCGACGGCCTGCTGCAGGAGGCTACCGAGGCTGAAGAACTGTTCGAAGCACCGGCACCGGCAGATGAGTTCGCCGAGGCGGTGCGTGAAGAGCAGGCCCGTGATGCCTCCCAGTCGGCCAGGGCGGTACCAGCCGAAACCGCTGCCAGCCCGGCGCCGCGGCCGTTTGCAGAGCCCAGGCTGGCCGTGCTGCCCAGCGTATTGCCAGTGGAAGCGCCGGTGGTCACGGTGGTTGAGCAGGAGGTGGTGGCCGAAGCCGCCATTCCGGTGCTGATCGAAGAACAGGCCGTGGAACCCGCTGTGCCGCTGGTTGATGTGCACCTGCCGGCGCCCAACCTGCCGGTCCCCCCGGCCACCGTCGACGGGCGACCGGCGTGGGCCGCCGAGCCGTTCGAATGCCTGCTGTTCGATGTTGCCGGCTTGACCCTGGCAGTGCCATTGGTGTGCCTGGGTTCGATCTACACCCTGGCCGGTCAGGAGCTGACGCCGCTGTTTGGCCAGCCCGACTGGTTTCTCGGTATCCTCACCTGCCAGGCCGGCAACCTCAAGGTGCTGGACACTGCGCGCTGGGTAATGCCCGACCGCTACCGCGATGATTTTCGCCAGGGCCTGAACTACGTGATTTCCGTGCAGGGCTACGAGTGGGGGCTGGCCGTGCATCAGGTCAGCCGCTCGCTGCGCCTGGACCCGTCTGAAATCAAATGGCGCAGCCAGCGCGGCCAGCGCCCGTGGCTGGCCGGTACGGTAATTGAACACATGTGTGCACTGCTCGACGTCGCCGCACTGGCCGAGCTGATCGCCAGCGGCGCGGTCAAGCAGATGCACGCCAAACAGAAATGACACCGAACACACCGCCATTGGCGGATTTTGAGGGTAGGGGAATGAAAAAGTCGTCTGCACAAGGTTCCGAAGATCCGATCCTGCAGTGGGTTACCTTCCGTCTGGACAACGAGTCCTACGGCATCAACGTAATGCAGGTGCAGGAAGTGCTGCGCTACACCGAGATTGCCCCGGTGCCAGGTGCGCCAAGCTACGTGCTGGGCATCATCAACCTGCGCGGCAACGTGGTGACGGTGATCGATACCCGCCAGCGCTTTGGCCTGATGCCGACCGAAGTCACCGACAATACCCGTATCGTCATCATCGAGGCCGACAAGCAGGTGGTCGGCATCCTGGTCGATAGCGTGGCCGAGGTGGTGTACCTGCGCCAGTCGGAAATCGAAACCGCGCCGAACGTGGGCAACGAAGAGTCGGCCAAGTTCATCCAGGGCGTATGCAACAAGAATGGCGAACTGCTGATCCTGGTCGAGCTGGACAAGATGATGACCGAGGAAGAGTGGTCCGAGCTGGAGAATATCTGAGTTGATCCTACAGGTTGCTGTCATCTTCCTGACGCTGGTCTGGGCGCTGAGCCTGTGGTTCTTTCTCAACTACAGCAAACGCCAGCGCGAGCTGGCTGCCCAGCAGGCCGAGGGTGATGCCCTGCGTGACCAGCGCATCAAGGACCTGGCCAAGCGCCTGGACGACTACCAGAACGGCACCGTGCGCATGGGCGAGGCGCTGCACGAGCTGAGCCTGGTGGTGACGCCGCTGCCGGACAAGATCCAGCAGCTGGAGCAGCGTGACCCCAATAACGTGACCTTCAGCCAGGCGGCCAAGCTGGTGGGCATGGGGGCTAGTGTGGCCGAATTGACCGAAAGCTGCGGCCTGACCCAGGCCGAGGCGGAGTTGATGAGCAAGCTGCACCGCAGCGGTTGATGAAACGGGCGACGCAAGTCGCCCGGTTTGTTTCAGGGCCTGCCCCACGAGTGGTAGTTACCGATATTCACTACGCTACCCAGCGCCTGGTCGATGTTGCGCGCCTGGGAGACAGGTATGGCCAGGTTTGCTGTGAGGGAGCGATAAACGGTTTCCGGGATTGACTCCAGCTTGCTCAGTTGCCGCAGGAACTGCAGCCTGGGCAGGTGCCGGGCAACCATGTCGTTTAGCAGGCCTGGCCCGGTCATCCTGCTCATTTCCTGGGCATAGGCTTCGTAACCGTGGGTGCCAGCCAGCGGCCTGATGTCATAGAACGAAAGATTGCTGCGGTAGCGTGCGTTCATCTCTGCAGAAATCGCGCGCAGGGTCGGGTTGTTGGCATGGCTGCCGATCATGTTGCTGTTGTAGTCACAATGCATGCCCAGCAGCTCGTTGTTCACCGGGCTGCCGAGGACCAGGCCATCGGGTGTGGTTTTCAAGGTGACCGAGCTGATCATCGCGAAGCTGTCGGGGTTGTCTTCGAAGCTGCGCAGCGTGTCGTCGACGTCCATGTAGATACCGCCCTGCGAATCGAGTAACGGGTAGCGCAGTATGTCGGAGGCAGACGCGAAGTTTGCCCCGTTACTGTCCAGAGCCTGCCGGTACTGCTGGTAAGAGTCAGTTTTCTCGAAGGCTGCGTAGAAGGGCTGCTCTTCCAGGGTTTTGACCTGAACGTTCGATGCTGCGGTCAGCTTTGCCCGATTCTTCATGAACGCCTTGGGGTTGGACTTCGACAGGTAGAACTCATAGGTAAAGCCCGTGCCCTCAAGGCGTTTGGCGTTGCTGGCGATGTTCTGCACCAGCTCATCGGGGATGCTTTTGTTACCGACCCAGATGCTGAGGAGTTTTTTCGGCAGCGCTGTTACTTGCGAACTGTCGACCAACGGCACGCTCAGTGGCAGTTGCAGGTCGACATCCAGATTACGCAGCGTGTACATGCGCATTGCATTGCTGGCCCCGCGCGTGGCCGGGTTGACCACATACAGGTTACGAGTGCCCGCGGTTATCTGGTAGTAGTTTGGCAGCACCTTGTTGGAGTCCGCCTTGAGGATGAAGGCATCGTTATCAGTGTCGTAGAGTATTTCGACTTCGTTGCCGTCATGGCGCGCCAATAGCGGGTTGGTACCCGTTGCGCGATTCAACGGGCCTCTGGCTATGCGCGTTTCCTCCACGGGGCGCTCGGCTGGCACGAAGAAGTCTGCCACTATCTCTTCAGGCAGGCGGGGAGGGCTGTTGGGGCTCAACGGGTAGCCCCACTGATCGTTCAGGCGTGTGGGCATGACGAAACGCGAGCTTTTGCCGGGGAACAGCATTCGCAGGCGGTTCGCTGGCAGCAAGGCCAGGGGCGCGGCATTGAGCAGGCCGAAAGTGATGTTGCTTACGCCTGCGTCCTTGTCTTCGGCGGTCTTGCCGTTGATTGCCTGATCGAGCCCAAGGCCGAACTGCGCTGCCCCGCCAATGGCCAGCAGCGGTATGAGTTCGGGCACCACGATGGCCAGCGGCGCCAGCAGGTTTAGCGAGGTCACCAGGTAGCCACGCCAGCGTGCCTTGGCCACTTGCGCGTTTGTAGTGATCATGAAGTCGGCAGCGGCATAGCTTTCAGTCCGCTGCCGCAGCGTGATGGCTTCGAAGACGTCACCTTCAAGCGAATGGCTGTACTTGTCGGGTTTGTAGTTGACGTATTCCCTGGGGGGCCATGGGCCGTCAACGGTGAAGCCTGAGCGGTCGGGCGAGCGAGTGTGAAATTTCGGATAGGTAGCGAGGCCGTCCAGGGCGGTATCCAGGCCACTGAAATCCAGGCCATCGGGGGTGTCGGCCACTTTGAAGTACTGGCGCAGCCGTTGGCGTTTTTCAGTGTTGCGGCACTGTTCGGCGAACCAGTCCTTCATGACATCCATGCCATCGAACTCATGGAAGGGTGATGAGTTGCCTGGCAGGTAAAGCAGTATTTGCTGCTGGGCCTCGTCAGCAACATAGATGAGATCAGTGGCGCTGTAGCCATACACGTTCAGGGGCCTGACTTCCAGGCCAGGGCTTTTTGGCATTAGCCCCGCCGCTTGCCAGGCCAGTTGGCGGCCGGCATCGCTCAACGAGCCTTCCTCGACCTGTTTGTTGCAGGCGGCGATGAAGCTTATTTGCAGGGACTGTGGGTGAGTGGCCTTGGTCTTTTGCCAGTAATCGTCGAGCAACGTGACGAAGTGCTGGTGAAAGTCCAGGTCCGAAATGAAGCGCTGCATGGCCTCGACATCGATCGCCAGGTGAGTGGTGCTGTCGTAGCGCGGCGGGGTGGTCCTGCGGAACAGTCCGTTGAACACGTTGTAACTGATGGCGTCGTCCACGGCGCTTATGGACGGCAGATGGTCGACGAGTGTTTTGTCGCTTGGCAAAGTGCCTGCCCAGTGCCCGGTGAACATTTCGGTTATCCGGCTTTCGGACTCGCCTTGCCAGTCGGAAAGCACCGCCTGTGTGAGCGACACTCGCTGCTGGACGGCCATCTTGTCGTACATGTAATGCAATGTGACAACGTCGACCTGGTCGGGGTTGAGGTCGTGCCCTTGTTGCAGGAGCCATTCACGAATAGCGCCAGCGGCTCGTTGGTCAGGGCGGGGAATGCTCTGGAGGTGATTACGGATGAACTGCTTGCCTTTGTCGTTCACTAACGTGGAAGTCATGGGTACCACCTGTACGG
This sequence comes from Pseudomonas sp. NPDC089547, assembly GCF_050280665.1. Lineage (NCBI taxonomy): Bacteria > Pseudomonadati > Pseudomonadota > Gammaproteobacteria > Pseudomonadales > Pseudomonadaceae > Pseudomonas > Pseudomonas sp. NPDC089547. The sequence continues at coordinate 73,108 of NZ_JBNNVS010000024.1, forward strand.
TTCAAGGGCGCACAACCGTAGCGGGGTAAATCCCTTGGGCCGCCGTACAGGGGTACTACCTCGGCGGCAGGCGCAGTAGTTCTGGCGTTACATCACGCGGTTGTTCAGGGGTGTCGTTGAAACCCGGTGGGACTTTGCCACGCAACTGCCATGCAAACGCAATGATCTCGGCGATGGTCAGGTACAGCGCTTCGGGAATCTGTTCGCCCAGCTCCAGGCGTGCCAGCAGGCGCACCAGTTCGGCGTTCTCGTAGATGGGCACTTCGTGCTCGCGGGCCAGGGCCAGGATCGCTTCGGCCAGCGCATCGTCGCCCTTGGCGCTGAGGGTTGGAGCCTGCTGGCCATCGTAGGTCAGGGCAATGGCCTGGCGGGGTGGTGTGTGCGTCATGCGTTTTCGTCTACCCAGCGTTGTTCTACCCGCGTGCGCGGGCCTTGAGGGGGTGTGCCCGGGTGACACTCCAGGTCGCCAACATCCAGGCCGCGGTCCAGCAGGCGCTGGCGCAGGGCGCCGAGCTGGGTGTCGATCAGCCTTGCGGTTTGTTCGCGTTCTGCCCACAGCTGGCCGCTCAGGCGGCCTTGGCTGAATTGCGCCTGTACTTGCAGTGGGCCGAGCGGCGCGAGGTCGAAGGCCAGCTCGATACGCCACAGGGCTTGTAGCGGGTCCTGTGCTTCATGCTGGCGGTCGGCCTGCTGTTGTGGGGTTTCTTCGCGTTGTAGCTTGACCTGCAGCGGGATGAATTCCTGGCCGTGGCGGATGGGCACTTCGGTTTGCCAGGTGGTTTGCAGATTACCGTTTTCCAGGTTGCCGCTTTGTTGCAGGCTGCTCATTGCGTGGCTTTGCAGGCGTGAAACGGCCGCAGCTGCAAGGCGTAGCAGCTGTTGCAGGTCGCCTTCGTCCTCGATCTCCTTGAGCAGGCGCGAGGGCAACGGAAATGCCCCTGGCTGCGGCTTGGGGCTGACCCGCTCAAGCATTCCCAAAGCGCTGCGGGCCAGTGCTGGCATGGTCACGGCCAGGCTGGCGGGTGCCAGGTTGGCCGTGCCGGGTGGGGTGGCCGGAGCTTGGCTGATCAGGCGTAGCAGGTGTGCCTTCAGGTCGGTGGCCACGCTGGCGGGGAAGCCGCCCAGCAGTTTTGCTTCAAGGAAGGCGCCGCTGTTGTTCAGTGCCTGGGCCACCGCCTTGGCGTCGCCCAGCTGACGGGCGTCTGGCAGGCCGCTCAGCAGGCGTTCGGCGCTGGCGCGCAGGTCGCCGTCCACCCCGGGGTCGCGAATCAGCTGTTGCAGGGCATTGAGCACGCCGGGCAGTGAGGCCTGGCGGTTTTGCTGGGTCAGCAGTTGCTGGGCAATGTTCAGTTGGTCCTGCCTGCCGCTTAGCGGCACGAAGCGCAGTGACTGGTCGCCCTGCACCAAGGCACTGAGCAGGCTGCCAATGGCCAGTGGCCGTGGGCTGTCCACTGTCAGGGTGGCGCCGGCCTGGGCGCTGTTGAGCAGGCTGACCAGCGCCCGGTAGACGCCAGGCTGGCCGGAAGGCTGGGGCAAGAGCTGGTTGGTGACGACCTTGCCTTGCAGCAGGGTACCGACCGGCACCTTGCTGGTGTCCAGGCGGGTGAGGGTGGCGAGCTGGCTGGCGCTGGCCTGTTGCAGCATGATCGCCAGGCGGTTGCTTTCGGTCTGGCTGACGGTGACCTGGCTGCCTTGGGGCAGGGGCTGGCTGGCGCTGGCTTGCAGTTGCGTCTGGATGCCGTTGGCCTGCATCAGCCGCAGCACGAGCTGGAACTCACTGCCGACCTGGCGCAATGAAACCACTTGGGCTTGCGCAGTCTCGCCGGGGGCCATCAAGCCGGGCTGCGGTTGCGTCAGGCGCAGCAGTTCGCCGGTCATGCCCGCCTTCATGGCTTGGGTGTTGATCGCGGTTTGTGCGCCGAGACTATTGATTTCAGTCATGATTGTATACAACCTGTGGGCCCCGGCCTCTTGGCAGCGCGGTGGTGCGTGTAATAATGCCGACCGCCCGTCGTTGCCAGTATAACGGCAGCGTGCGGGGCGACTTGAGACACAAGGGTTTGAGATCGGTGTTGCCTGCTTCGCGGGCTTGCCCGCTCCCACAGGTACGGCGCAAGGCTCGAAAGCTGCGCAGAATCCTGTGGGAGCGGGCAAGCCCGCGAAGCAGGCAACACCGACCTGAAGCCCTACAAAGATAAGGCGAAACCGTGACCCTTCACCTCCAAGCCGCAGGCCTGGCCTGCGAGCGCGACTGGCGCCTGCTGTTCGAACAGCTCGATTTCGAGCTGGCCGCCGGCGACATGCTGCAGATCAGCGGCCCTAACGGCAGCGGCAAGACCAGCCTGCTGCGCCTGTTGGCGGGCTTGATGCAGCCGACTGCCGGGCAGATCCTGCTGGGCGGCAAACCGCTGGCAGAGCAGCGCCATGCCCTGGCCAGCATCCTGCTGTGGATCGGCCACGCCGCCGGCATCAAGGACCTGCTCACCGCCGAGGAAAACCTCACCTGGCTGTGCGCCCTGCACCAACCCGCCAGCCGCGAGGCGATCTGGGCGGCGCTGGCGGCCGTTGGCCTGCGCGGTTTCGAAGACGTACCCTGCCACACCCTGTCTGCCGGCCAGCAGCGCCGTGTGGCGTTGGCGCGGCTGCACCTGGCCTGCCCGCCGTTGTGGATTCTGGACGAACCGTTTACCGCGCTGGACAAGCAAGGCGTCGCCCAACTGGAAGCGCACCTGGCAGCCCACTGCGAGCAGGGCGGCACGGTGGTGCTGACCACCCACCACACGCTGGAACGCAAGCCCTCCGGTTACCGTGAACTGAACCTGGGGCAATGGGCGGCATGAGCGTATTCATCCTGTTGTTGCGCCGCGAAGCGCGCCTGCTGTTCCGTCGCCCGGCCGAGCTTGCCAACCCGCTGGTGTTCTTTGCCATCGTGGTGGCGTTGTTTCCGTTGGCGGTTGGCCCTGAAAGCCAATTGTTGCAAACCTTGTCACCGGGCCTGGTCTGGGTGGCGGCATTGCTGGCGGTATTGTTGTCGCTGGACGGCCTGTTCCGCAGCGATTTCGAGGACGGCTCGCTGGAGCAATGGGTGCTGTCACCGCACCCACTGGCATTGCTGGTGCTGGCCAAGGTGCTGGCGCACTGGATCTTTTCCGGGCTGGCGCTGGTATTGTTGGCGCCGCTGCTGGCGCTGATGCTGGGGCTACCGAGCCATTGCCTGCCGGTGCTGCTGGGCTCGCTGTTGCTGGGCACGCCGGTATTGAGCCTGCTGGGCGCGGTGGGCGCGGCGCTGACAGTCGGTCTGAAGCGCGGTGGTTTGTTACTGGCGCTGCTGATTCTGCCGTTGTATATCCCTGTATTGATCCTGGGCAGTGGTGCGTTGCAAGCGGCGTTGCAAAATATGCCGGCAACCGGCCACCTGCTCTGGCTCGCCAGCCTCACGGCCCTGGCCGTGACCCTGGCACCTTTTGCGATAGCCGCTGGCCTGAAGATCAGCGTCGGCGAATAACGAGTCCTGGGCTCTCAAGCCCGGCAAATACCCTGGATGCACCCTGATGAAAATAAGCTGGACGTGGTTCCACAAACTGGGCTCCCCCAAATGGTTCTATGCCATCAGCGGCCGCATGCTGCCATGGCTGGCCGGCGCTGCGGTGCTCCTGCTGCTGGTCGGCATTACCTGGGGCCTGGCCTTCGCCCCCCAGGACTACCAGCAAGGCAACAGCTTCCGCATCATCTACATCCATGTGCCGGCGGCGATGCTGGCGCAGTCCTGCTACGTGCTGCTGGCCGTGGCCGGGGTGGTGGGGCTGGTGTGGAAGATGAAAATCGCCGACGTCGCCCTGCAATGCGCCGCGCCCATCGGCGCCTGGATGACCGCCGTGGCGCTGGTCACCGGTGCCATTTGGGGCAAGCCGACCTGGGGCAGCTGGTGGGTGTGGGATGCCCGCCTTACGTCCATGCTGATCCTGCTGTTCCTGTACTTCGGCATCATTGCGCTGGGCCAGGCAATCAGTAATCGTGACAGCGCAGCCAAGGCCTGCGCGGTGCTGGCGATTGTCGGCGTGGTGAACATTCCGATCATCAAGTACTCGGTGGAGTGGTGGAACACCCTGCACCAGGGCGCCACCTTCACCCTTACCGAAAAACCGGCGATGCCCGCCGAAATGTGGCTGCCGTTGCTGTGTACGGCGCTGGGTTTCTACTGCTTCTTCGGTGCCGTGCTGCTGTTACGCATGCGCCTTGAAGTGCTCAAGCGCGAGGCGCGTGCGAGTTGGGTCAAGGACGAAGTGTTGAACAGCTTGGGGCGGAGGGCCGCACAATGAGCTTTGCCACCTTCGGTGAGTTTCTCGCCATGGGCCACCATGGCCTGTACGTGTGGTCGGCCTACGGCATCTGTATGGCGGTGCTGGCGCTGAATGTCGCCGCACCGCTGCTGGCCCGCCGTCGCTACCTGCAAGAAGAGGCGCGCCGTTTGCGCCGGGAGAACAACCAGTGAATCCGCAGCGCAAGAAACGCCTGTTGCTCATCGTCGGCCTGCTGGTCGGCGTCGGGGTTGCCGTCGGCTTTGCCTTGAGCGCATTGCAGCAGAACATCAACCTGTTCTACACCCCGACCCAGATTGCCAACGGCGAAGCGCCGCTGGACACCCGCATCCGCGCCGGCGGCATGGTCGAGAAAGGCTCGGTGCAGCGCTCGTCCGACTCGCTGGATGTGCGTTTTGTGGTCACCGATTTCAACAAGTCGGTGCCGATCACCTATCGGGGCATCCTGCCTGACCTGTTCCGTGAAGGGCAGGGCATCGTCGCCCTGGGCAAGGTGAACGCAGAGGGTGTGGTGGTGGCTGATGAAGTGCTGGCCAAGCACGACGAGAAGTACATGCCGCCCGAAGTCACCAAGGCCCTCAAGGAAAGCGGCCAGGCCGCCACGGGTGAGGAGGCCAAGCCATGAATGCGGCGCTGGTAATTCCTGAACTGGGCCAGCTGGCGATGATCCTGGCCATCTGCTTTGCCGCCGTGCAGGCCAGTGTGCCGTTGCTCGGCGCCTGGCGTGGCGACAGCCTGTGGATGAGCCTGGCACGGCCGGCAGCCTGGGGGCAGTTTGCTTTCCTGGCCTTTGCCTTTGCCTGCCTGACCCATGCCTTCATGACCGACAATTTTTCGGTCGCCTACGTGGCCAGTAACTCCAACAGCGCCTTGCCCTGGTACTACAAGTTCAGCGCCGTGTGGGGCGCCCACGAAGGTTCGTTGCTGCTGTGGGCGCTGATCCTGGGTGGCTGGACCTTCGCCGTGTCGGTGTTTTCGCGCCAATTGCCGCAGGTGATGCTGGCCCGCGTGCTGGCGGTGATGGGCATGATCAGCGTGGGCTTCCTGAGCTTTTTGATCATCACGTCCAACCCGTTCCAGCGCCTGCTGCCGCAGGTACCCACCGATGGCCGCGACCTCAACCCGCTGTTGCAGGACTTTGGCCTGATCGTTCATCCGCCGATGTTGTACATGGGCTACGTGGGCTTCTCGGTGGCCTTTGCCTTCGCTATCGCCGCCTTGCTCGGCGGCCGCCTGGACGCCGCCTGGGCCCGCTGGTCGCGGCCGTGGACCATCGTTGCCTGGGCCTTCCTTGGCGTGGGCATCACCCTGGGCTCGTGGTGGGCCTACTACGAACTGGGCTGGGGCGGCTGGTGGTTCTGGGACCCGGTGGAAAACGCCTCGTTCATGCCCTGGCTGGTGGGCACGGCGCTGATCCACTCGCTGGCGGTGACCGAGAAGCGTGGCGTGTTCAAAAGCTGGACCGTGCTGCTGGCGATTGCCGCGTTCTCGCTGAGCCTGCTGGGTACCTTCCTGGTGCGTTCCGGCGTACTGACGTCGGTTCACGCGTTTGCCGCCGACCCGTCGCGGGGCATCTTCATCCTGATCTTCCTGCTGTTCGTGGTCGGTGGCTCGCTCACCCTGTTCGCCCTGCGCGCGCCTGTGGTCAAGAGCCAGGTCGGCTTCGCCCTGTGGTCGCGTGAGACGCTGCTGCTGGCCAACAACCTGGTGCTGGTGGTGGCCGCCTCGATGATCCTGCTCGGCACGCTTTACCCGCTGATACTCGACGCGCTTACCGGGGCCAAGCTGTCGGTTGGCCCGCCGTACTTCGACGCCTTGTTCCTGCCGCTGATGGCACTGCTGATGGTGGTGCTGAGCATTGGTGTGGTGGTGCGCTGGAAGGACACCCCGGCCAAGTGGTTGCTCAGCATGATGACCCCGGTGCTGATCGGCAGCGCCATCCTCGCCCCACTGGCCGGTTTTATCGTCGACGACTTCGACTGGCCGACCCTGACCGCCTTCGCCCTGGCCGCCTGGGTGGTGCTCGGCGGGGTGCGCGACATCCTCGACAAGACCCGCCACAAAGGCCTGGTCAAGGGCCTGCCGGGCCTGGGCCGCAGCTACTGGGGCATGCAGTTGGCGCACCTTGGGCTGGCGGTGTGTGCGCTGGGCGTGGTGCTGTCGAGCAACAACAGCGCCGAACGCGACTTGCGCATGGCCCCGGGGGAAAGCGTGGAGCTGGGTGGTTACCACTTCCTGTTCCAGGGCGCCAAACACTTCGAAGGGCCGAACTTCATCTCCGACAAAGGCACCGTGGTGGTCAGCCGCGATGGCCGTGAAGTGACCACGCTGCACCCGGAAAAGCGCCTGTACACCGTGCAGCAGTCGATGATGACCGAAGCCGGGATCGACGCCGGCTTCACCCGCGACCTCTACGTGGCCCTAGGCGAGCCGCTGGAGAATGGCGCCTGGGCGGTGCGCGTGCACATCAAGCCTTATGTCCGCTGGATCTGGCTGGGCGGTCTGCTGACCGGCCTGGGCGGGTTGCTGGCGGCCCTCGACCGGCGCTACCGCGTCAAGGTCAAGACCCGGGTGCGTGAGGCCCTGGGCGTGTCTGGAGCAGCTGCATGAAGCGTTGGATCATGGTAGTCCCACTGGCTGTGTTCCTGCTGGTGGCGGTGTTCCTCTACAAGGGGTTGTTCCTCAAGCCCGACGAACTGCCTTCGGCAATGATCGGCAAACCCTTCCCGGCGTTTTCCCTGGCCTCGACCCAGGGCGACCGCACCTTGACCCAGGCCGACTTGCAGGGCCGCCCGGCGCTGGTCAACGTGTGGGCCACCTGGTGCCCGTCGTGCAAGGTCGAGCACCCTTACCTGAACCAGCTGGCCCAGCAGGGCGTGGTGATCCATGGGGTCAACTACAAGGACGACAACGCCGCCGCACAGAAGTGGCTGGCCGAGTTCCACAACCCCTACCAACTGGACATCCGCGACGAGCAGGGCAGCCTGGGCCTGGACCTGGGCGTGTATGGCGCGCCGGAAACCTTCCTGATCGACGCCAAGGGCATCATCCGCTACAAGCACGTGGGCATTGTCGACGCCACCGTGTGGCGTGAGCAGTTGGCGCCGCTGTACCAGGGCCTGGTCGACGAGGCCAAGCCATGAAGCGCTGGCTGGCAGCCGCCGTGCTGGGCATGAGCCTGGCCGGCGTGGCCAAGGCGGCCATCGACACCTACCAGTTCCGCGACGACGCCGAGCGTGAGCGTTACCAGCAACTGACCAAGGAACTGCGCTGCCCCAAGTGCCAGAACCAGGACATCGCCGACTCCAACGCGCCGATTGCCGCCGACCTGCGCCGGGAAATCTTCCGCATGCTGGGCGAGGGCAAGAGCAACCAGCAGATCGTCGACTTCATGGTCGACCGTTATGGCGACTTTGTGCGCTACAAGCCAGCGCTCAGCGGGCGCACCTGGCTGTTGTGGTTCGGCCCGGGCATCCTGCTGGCGGGTGGTTTCGTGGTGCTGGCGGTGATCGTGCGTCGACGCCGCGGCCCGGCCGTGCCGGGCGGTAATGAGTTGTCTGCCGAAGAACGCGAGCGTCTCGCCAAACTGCTGGAAAAAGAACAGACCCATGATTGAATTCTGGCTTAGTGCGGGCCTGCTGCTGCTCGCTGCCCTCAGCTTTTTGCTGATCCCGATCCTGCGTGGCCGCCGTCGCCAGCAGGAAGAAGACCGTACCGCGCTTAACGTTGCCCTGTACCAGGAGCGCATCGCCGAACTGGCCGGCCAGCAGGCCGCTGGTGTGCTGGATGAAGCGCAGTTGGCCAAAGGCCGCGATGAAGCTGCCCGCGAACTGCTGGCCGATACCGAAAGTGCCGAACCGTTGCGTCAGGGCCATCTGGGCAAGGCGCTGCCATTGCTGGCGGCGGTGCTGGTGCCGTTGATGGCCTTGGGGCTGTACCTGCATTTTGGCGCGGCAGACAAGGTGGCGCTGACCCAGGAGTTTGCCGAGGCGCCCAAGTCGATGGAAGAAATGACCGCACGCCTGGAGCGTGTGGTGCAGGCCCAGCCGGATTCGGCCGAGGCCATGTACTTCCTGGGCCGGGCCTACATGGCCGAACAGCGCCCGGCTGACGCGGCACGCACCTTCGAGCGTGCCGTGGCCCTGGCTGGGCGCCAGCCCGAGCTGCTGGGGCAATGGGCCCAGGCCCTGTACTTTGCCGCAAACAAACAGTGGAGCCCGCAGGTGCAGGCGCTGACTGACGAAGCCCTGAAAGCCGACCCCAACGAAGTGACCAGCCTGGGCCTGCGTGGCATTGCTGCCTTCGAAGGTGAGCGTTATCAGGAGGCCATCGACTACTGGAAGCGCCTGCTGGCGCAGTTGCCGGAAGGTGACGCATCGCGTGGCGCCTTGCAGGGTGGTATCGACCGCGCCGCCGAGCGCCTGGGTGGTGGTGTGGCAGACGCTGCGCCCGCACCTGCGGCGGCCCGCCTGAAAGTGCGGGTGGAACTGGCGGCGGCGTTGAAGGACAAGGTCAAGCCGGAGGACACCGTGTTCATCTTCGCCCGTGCCAGCAATGGCCCGCCCATGCCGTTGGCGGCCAAGCGGGTGACGGTGGCGCAGTTGCCGATCGAGGTAGAGTTGTCGGATGCTGACGCCATGATGCCGCAGATGAAACTGTCGCAATTTGCCGAAGTCCAACTGGTTGCACGTGTATCGCGCGCTGGCCAGCCTACCCACGGCGAATGGATTGGCCAGGGTGCGCCACTGCCCAGCGCCACCCAGGCTACCCAGCGCCTGACCATCGACAGCCCCGACCAGTAAGAGAGCAATGCCATGCACAGCACCGTCCGCCTGACCCTGATTACCCTGGCCCTGGGTTTGTCTGCGTGTACGGTGCATCAGCCGTATGAGCAGCCTGAGCCACCGATCGAGCGTGTGCCGCCGCAGGGGCCGGTGGTCAAGCCATTGCCGGGTGGGCAGCCATCGACCCAGCCGAGCAAGCCGGCGGCGATTCCCAAACCGATGCCACGTACCTCGGCCAGCTTTGCGCCACCGCCTGGCGGGGCTAGCCATTGGGACCCGAAACTGGGTGTATACGTACTTGAGAAGCAGCCGAATACCTTTTACCGGCAGCGTACCTATTACCGGTTTGATAACGGCTGGAGCTGGTCGTTGAGCCCGAATGGGCCGTGGCAGGAAACAGATAGCAGTGGTGTTCCAGGTGGGTTAGGTCGCGCATTCGCCCAGTAACACCAATCTCGCCGTTGAAGTTGCCGTTGCTTTTGCTTTTGCTTCTAAGCGCGCGATAGATCAGGCGCCGCCGATTGCGACTTCAGGAGGCCGAGCGGAGGGATTGCGGAGGGAGGTGACGGGCATGGATGCCCGTCAAGCGCTGAGGCCCCATGGATGGGGCCTGCAGCGCGTACTCCTGGGAGCAAGCCCGTAGCGAGGGGACCCCGGAGCGAAGCGTAGGGGCCGGATGACGGGAGCCAGCCTTTTTTGGTTACTTTTTGGGGCGTTTGCCAAAAAGTGACCCGCCGTAAGGGCGGAAAGGTGACTGAGCGCCACCTGCGTGAATGAATACTTACTCGATGTGAATGCCCACATCCAAGAAGCAAGAAGCAAGAAGCAAGAAGCAAGAAGCAAGAAGCAAGAAGCAAGATTCGTCTGTTTTGAATCAGCGAACAATCCATTTGCGGTGGCGACGCTGACTCACCTTTTCGCCCTTACGGCGAGTCACTTTTTGTCAAACGCGACAAAAAGTAACCAAAAAACGCTGCGCTCCCATCATCCG
>NZ_JBNNVS010000025.1:0-81097 GCF_050280665.1 Pseudomonas sp. NPDC089547
GCGGTGAAAAAGCTGCTGGCCAACGCCATTGCCGCGTGCAACAAGGCCGGCAAGTACATCGGCATTTGCGGCCAGGGCCCATCGGACCACCCGGACCTGGCCAAGTGGCTGATGGAGCAAGGCATCGAGAGCGTGTCGCTGAACCCGGACTCGGTACTCGAAACCTGGTTCTTCCTGGCCGAGGGCCAGGGCGCAGCCTGACGCAGTAAAACGCGGGGGTACGTCTGGCGTACCCCCGCCTGGTTTTTTCCAGGGCGTGTTCCAGTGATGGTTCCCGCCCTTTTTTGTGCACCAAGCAACCTTATGCAAAGCAGCAGCATTCTATTCCCCGTGGCCTTGCTCAGTGCCGAGCGCCGCGGTGACCTCAGCGAAGACGTGTACCGGATCAAGGCTGGCAACGGCCCTGACCCCAGCGTCGAGCTGGCCATCACCCGTTTGGGGATGGCCGATCAGGGCCGTGCCCATGGTGTGCCGGTCATTCTTCTGCACGGCAGTTTTTCCAACCGGCGTTTCTGGTATTCGCCCAAAGGGGTAGGCCTGGGTGCCTACCTCGCCCGTGCCGGTTTTGACGTGTGGATCCCGGAAATGCGCGGCCACGGCCTGTCGCCGCGCAACCACGCCTGGCAGCACAACAGTGTGGCCGCGTATGCCCGTGATGACCTGCCGCTGATTGCTGCGTTCGTGCGCGAACAGTCGGGCCAGGCGCCGCACTGGATTGGCCATTCGCTGGGCGGCACCACGCTCGCGGCGGCGCTGGGGGGTGGTTATCTGGCTGCCGACCAGGTGGCCAGTGTGGCGCTGTTCGGCACCCAGATCAGCCGCGTGTACTGGCCGTTGAAGGTACCGCCGCTGGTGTGGGGCGCAAAGCTGGTGCTCAAGCGCTGGGGGCAGATATCCGGGCCGCGCTTCAAGCGGGGTCCTGAGGATGAGCCGATTGGCCTGGCGCTGGAGAGCATGCGCTGGCATGGATTGTTCGGGCGCTTTGGCGACAAGCAGAACGACTGGTGGGCGGGGCTGGCAGAGGTGGACGTGCCGCTGCTGGCGGTGGCCGGCGCGGGGGACTTCCAGGACCCGGTGTGGGCCTGCCGCAAGCTGTTCGAGCAGTTGGGCGGCGAGCGCAAGCAGTTCCTGCGGCTGGGGCGTGAGGAGGGCTTCGACGCTTTCGGGCACGTCGACATGCTGGTGAGCAAGGCTGCGCAGGTGCAGGTGTGGCCGTTGGTGGAGCGTTGGCTGCGTAATCCGCTGCTGCCGGTGCATGAATCTACGGTGGCTGTAGAGCCTTTGCCAGCCAGCTGACTTTGTTTTGGCAGTACCGGCCCTTTCGCGGGCGCGCCCGCTCCCACAGGGATATCACAAGGCTTATGTGCCGTGAAATCCCTGTGGGAGCGGGTTTACCCGCGAAGAGGCCGGCCCAGGCTAAACACAAATGACTGCCCGGTCCCGGATGACTGCGACAGCCTCCAAGGTGTAGCCTTGGCCGATACCCGCTTTCGTTGTGACTGACAGGAGCTTCCCATGCAGCATTACGTAACGCCCGACCTGTGTGACGCCTACCCGGACCTGGTCCAGGTGCTGGAACCGATGTTCAGCAATTTCGGCGGCCGTGATTCGTTCGGCGGCCAGATCGTCACCATCAAGTGCTTCGAGGACAACTCGCTGGTCAAGGAGCAGGTCGAGCTCGATGGCAAGGGCAAGGTGCTGGTGGTCGATGGCGGTGGTTCGCTACGCCGTGCGCTGCTGGGCGACATGCTTGCCGAAAAGGCCGCTAAAAACGGCTGGGAAGGCCTGGTGATCTACGGCTGCGTGCGTGACGTCGATGTGCTGATCCAGACCGACGTCGGCGTGCAGGCCCTGGCCAGCCATCCGATGAAGACCGACAAGCGCGGCATCGGCGACCTCAACGTGGTGGTGACCTTCGCCGGGGTGACCTTCCGCCCGGGTGAGTACGTGTATGCCGACAACAATGGCGTGCTGGTCTCGCCAAGCCCGCTGAAAATGCCGGAGTGATGCGCCGCACGCGCTGATGGAGCTTTGATGTTCGAGGAAGACAACGCGCAGTGGGGGCTGGTGCATGCCCTGGTGCTCGATGGTAAAGGCGGCGCACGCTCGATTGCCCGTACCGAACTGGACGACCTGCAGTTGCAACCGCAGCAAAGCCTTTGGCTGCACTGGGATCGAAGCCATCCGCAAACCCGCACCTGGCTGCTGCGTGACAGTGGCCTGAGCGAGTTCGCCTGCGAGTTGCTGCTGGAGGAAAACACCCGGCCCCGCCTGCTGCCCATGGCAGACGAACAGCTGTTGCTGTTCCTGCGCGGGGTCAACCTCAACCCGGGCGCCGAGCCCGAAGACATGGTTTCGGTACGCATTTTCGCCCAGGCGCAGCGGGTTATCTCGTTGCGCTTGCGGCCGTTGCGCGCCAGTGACGAGATTCTCCAGCAGCTGGAACAGGGCAGGGGCCCCAAGTCAGCCTCCGAGCTGTTGCTGCTGATGGGCGAACTGTTGACCGAGAAGGTGCAGGGCCTGGTCAGCGACCTGTCTGAACTGGTTGACCTGGAAGAAGAAAAGGTCGAATCCGACGAACGGTATACCCCGGAGCACGGCAGCTTGCAGCAGATCCGCCGTCGTGCCGCCGGCCTGCGCCGTTTCCTGGCCCCACAGCGGGAAATCTACGCCCAGCTGTCACGCAGTAAATGGAGCTGGTTTGCCGATGCCGACGCCGATTACTGGAACGAGCTGAACAACAGCCTGATTCGCTACCTCGAAGAGCTGGAACTGACCCGCGAGCGGGCAGCACTGGTGCTGGAAAGCGAAGACCGGCGGCGTAGCGAGCGGATGAACCGTACCATGTACCGCTTTGGCATCATCACCTGCATCTTTCTGCCCATGAGCTTCATCACCGGGCTGCTGGGCATCAATGTCGGCGGCATTCCGGGGGCGGATAACCCGTTGGGCTTCCTGTTCGCCTGCATCGTCGTGCTGGGGCTGGCGGTGGGGCAGTGGTGGCTGTTCCGGCGGTTGCGATGGGTTTAGGTGAAAATTTTGAAACATTCGTCCCAACAGGATGTGTGACCCGTTGCCCGACCATCTCGTCTCTTGCTGACACTGCGCGAGGTGCCCATGCACGATCCGTTTGAAGAATCCCTGCGCGACCTGCTCAAGGCATCACCCTCCGGCAATGACCGGGACGACCGGGATGACGCTGCCTGCCTGGGTCGCGTGCTGAAAACCGCCAACCGTCAGGTGGGCGCGGGTGATCTGTTCAGCCTGCTTGGCCGCTGGAGCCAGGCGCTGCTGATCGCCGTCAACAATGGCTCGGCGCATGTCGCGCCGGTGCGTCGACACTCTTCCCGCAACGCTGCCAGTGGCAGCAAAGCAGATAAGGCCGATTGATTATGGAACTCGATCTCTGGACCCAGAGCCTGGTCACCGCGATGACCGCGCTCTGGACCAAGGTAGCGAACTTCATCCCCAACCTGTTCGGCGCGCTGGTCGTGGTGCTGCTCGGTTTCGTGGTGGCCAAGCTGCTCGATACGCTGCTGTCCAAGGTGCTGGCCAAGTTTGGCCTGGACCGCCTGATGGCCGGCACAGGTCTCACCAAGATGCTTGGCCGGGTCGGCATCCAGGTGCCGATCTCGACCCTGATCGGCAAGATTGTCTACTGGTTCGTGCTACTCATCTTCCTTGTCTCGGCCGCTGAGTCGCTGGGCCTGGAGCGGGTTTCGGCTACCCTCGACATGCTCGCCCTCTACCTGCCCAAGGTGTTTGGCGCGGCCTTGGTGCTGCTGGCCGGTGTGCTGCTGGCACAGGTGGCCAACGGCCTTGTGCGCGGCGCCGCCGAAGGCATCGGGCTTGAGTATTCGGCAGGCCTCGGGCGGATTACCCAAGGGCTGGTGATCATCATCAGCATTTCGGTGGCCATCAGCCAGCTCGAGGTGAAAACCGACCTGCTGAACCACGTGATCGTCATCGGGCTGATTACCGTTGGTCTGGCTGTTGCCTTGGCCATGGGCCTTGGCAGCCGTGAAATTGCCGGGCAGATCCTGGCCGGCATTTACGTGCGCGAGCTTTACCAGGTGGGCCAGCACGTGCGGATTGGAGAGGTCGAAGGCCAAATCGAGGAAATCGGCACGGTCAAGACAACGCTGCTGACCGATGATGGCGAACTGGTGTCGCTGTCCAATCGCGAACTGCTTGAGCAGCGTGTCAATAGCCGCTAACCGCACAAAAGCTGTTAATGTATGCCGCCGCGAAATTCGACCCACGGGGTCGCGCGGCGACATTGACCTGACTGTCGGCCAGATCCGTTTTGAATAAAGTTCATTCGCCGCCCATGCGTTATGACCCCCGCGAGCTCACCGACGAAGAGTTGGTGGCGCGTTCGCATGAGGAGCTGTACCACGTTACCCGCGCCTATGAGGAGCTCATGCGGCGCTACCAGCGGACCCTGTTCAACGTCTGTGCGCGTTATCTGGGGAACGACCGGGACGCGGACGATGTCTGTCAGGAAGTGATGCTGAAAGTGCTGTACGGCCTGAAGAACTTCGAGGGTAAATCCAAGTTCAAGACCTGGCTCTACAGCATCACCTACAACGAGTGCATTACCCAGTACCGCAAGGAGCGCCGTAAACGCCGGTTGATGGATGCCTTGAGTCTGGACCCTGTTGAAGAGGCGTCCGAAGACAAGACACCGAAGCCGGAAGAAAAAGGCGGGCTGGACAAATGGCTGGTGCATGTGAACCCGATAGACCGGGAAATCCTGGTGCTGCGTTTTGTCGCAGAGCTGGAATTTCAGGAAATTGCCGACATCATGCACATGGGCCTGAGCGCAACGAAAATGCGCTACAAGCGTGCGCTAGACAAGCTTCGTGAGAAATTTGCCGGCCTTGATGAAACTTAGTGGCGAGCAAATATCTCTAACGAATCGGCGAGTTCTGCTAGACTTGCCGTCGAGTTGTCCCCCGTGTTTGTGGTGGGACTGCTTAACTATCACCAGATGGGGATTTAACGGATGAAATTGAAAAACACCTTGGGCTTGGCCATTGGTTCGCTCGTAGCTGCCACTTCGATTGGCGCTATGGCACAAGGTCAAGGCGCCGTCGAGACCGAAGTTTTCTACAAGAAAGAATTCTTCGACAGCCAGCGCGACTTCAAGAACGACGGCAACCTGTTCGGCGGCTCGATCGGTTACTTCCTGACCGATGACGTTGAACTGCGTCTGGGCTACGACGAAGTGCACAACGCTCGTGGCGAAGACGGCAAGAACATCAAGGGCTCGAACACCGCCCTGGACGCCGTTTACCACTTCAACAACCCGTACGACGCCATCCGTCCGTACGTTTCCGCTGGTTTCTCGCACCAGTCGCTGGGCCAGACCGGCCGTGGCGGTCGTGACCACTCCACCTTCGCCAACGTTGGCGCTGGCGCCAAGTGGTACATCACCGACATGTTCTACGCCCGTGCCGGCGTTGAAGCTCAGTACAACATCGACCAGGGCGACACCGAGTGGGCTCCAAGCGTTGGTGTTGGCCTGAACTTCGGCGGTAGCCCGAAGCAAGCCGAAGCCGCTCCAGCTCCAGTTGCTGAAGTCTGCTCCGACTCCGACAACGACGGCGTGTGCGACAACGTCGACAAGTGCCCAGACACCCCGGCCAACGTTACCGTTGACGCCGACGGCTGCCCGGCTGTTGCCGAAGTCGTTCGCGTTGAGCTGGACGTCAAGTTCGACTTCGACAAGTCGGTCGTCAAGCCAAACAGCTACGGCGACATCAAGAACCTGGCTGACTTCATGAAGCAGTACCCACAAACCACCACCGTGGTTGAAGGTCACACTGACTCCGTGGGTCCAGACGCTTACAACCAGAAGCTGTCCGAGCGTCGTGCCAATGCCGTCAAGCAAGTGCTGACCAACCAGTACGGCGTAGAATCCAGCCGTGTTGAATCGGTTGGCTACGGCGAAACCCGTCCGGTTGCCGACAACGCCACCGAAGAAGGCCGTGCTGTCAACCGTCGCGTTGAAGCTCAGGTTGAAGCTCAGTCCAAGTAATTGGCCTGATGTTTCATGAAAAACCCGGCCTCGGCCGGGTTTTTCTTTGCCTGGGATTTGTGTCGCCGATGCTGGCTCTTTGCCATCTGGCGCGATCACTTGTAGGAGCGGCCTTGTGTCGCGAAAGGGCTGCGTAGCAGGCCCAGCAATTCTTGCAGCTGTGCTGAAATACTGGGGCTGCTACGCAGCCCTTTCGCGACACAAGGCCGCTCCTACAAAAGCTGCATTTCAACTGGCTACTGCACGCAGGCTTTGAACCACCTGCTCCCCAACCACCTCACCAATCACCAATATCGCCGGGCTACGCAAGCCAAACCCCCGCGCATCCTTCACCATCCCCCCCACATCGCTTCTGCACTCTCGCTGCTCAGGCAACGAGGCATTCTCGATCATCGCCACCGGCATCCCTGGTGCCATACCCCCGTCCAGCAACCCCTGGCGCACCTGCTCCAGCCGTGCCACGCCCATGTACACCACCAGCGTCGTCCCGCCCTGAACCAATGCCGCCCAGTTCAGCTCACTGTCGTCCTGGGTATGCGCGGTGACCAGCGTCACGCCCCGGCTCACACCGCGTGAGGTCAGGGAAATCCCGCATTGCGTGGCGCCAGCCAGGCCAGCGGTGATCCCGTTGACCACTTCCACCTCGATGCCGTGACCCTGCAGCCACAGTGCCTCTTCACCACCACGGCCGAAAATGCACGGGTCGCCACCCTTTAGCCGTACCACGCAACGCCCTTGCCGGGCATGGCGCAACATCAGGCGCTGGATGAACGCCTGCGGCGTGGAGCGGCAGCCGCCACGCTTGCCCACGGCAATCACCCGGGCCTGCGGGCAATGCTCCAGCACCGCCGGGTTGACCAGGTCATCGATCATCACCACTTCCGCTTGCTGCAAAGCACGCACGGCCTTGAGGGTGAGCAGTTCGGGGTCGCCGGGGCCTGCACCTACCAGCCACACTTTTGCATTCATCAGGTATTCCTCATTGGCAGGGTGCGCTCAGCCCTTGAGCAGGCTGAGCAGGAGAATCAGGTTGAGCAGCAAGGACAGCAGGGCCAGGGTGCGCCACACCTTCAGCGGCTCGCGTTCCAGCAAGGGGCGGGGCCGGCCGGGCAGTTCCTGACGGTCGCCGCGTTCGAGCAGCAGTAGCCAGTGCTCTGCGGTTTCGAAGCGTTGTGCCGGGTCGGCGGCCACCGCTTGCTGCAGGTTGTGCTGCAGCCATTCCGGCAGGTCGGGGCGGTAGCGGGCGGCGTTGACCGGTTGGCCGAAGCGCGGGCGCTGGAAGGCTTCCACCTCGCCATACGGGTAGTGCCCGGTCAGCAAGTGGTATAGCGTCACGCCCACGGCGTACAGATCCTGGCGCGGGCTGGGCGGTTGGCCATCGAACGCTTCCGGGGCAATGTATGAGGGCGTGCCGGGCACCTCGTGCAGCGGGTCTTCGGAAAGGCCGGGGCAGTAAGCCAGGCCGAAATCCAGCAGGCGCAGTTGGCCATCGCTGCCCAGGTGCAGGTTTTCTGGCTTGATGTCGCGGTGCAGCAGGTTGCGCCGGTGCAGCACGCCGACCGCCTGCAGCAGCTGCCGTGCCATTTCCAGCCACTGTGGCAGGGGCAACGGCCCCTGTTCGGCCAGCAGCACCGCAAGGTTTTGCCCGGCACATTCGCGCATCACGTAGTACAAGTGTTGCCGCTGGCTGGCCGCATGCAGCTCGGGGAAGTGCCGGCCCGCAACCCGGCGCAGGAACCACTCTTCGAGCAACAGCGCTTGCGCAGCCCCGGGTGCTTGCCCGCGTTCGGCAGGCAAGGTCTTGAGCAGCCAGGGTTGGCCCTGGCTGTCGCGCACCCGGTACAGCAGTGACTGGCGGCTTTGTGAAAGCAGGCTTTCGGCCCGCCAGTCATCAATCAGTTGCCCGTCGCGCAGCGCGCCGGGCACCGGCCACTGCTGCAATTGCGCCAGGGTATCGCCCAGGTTGGCGGTGCCCAGCTGTTCGACTTGCACCAGCAAGGCACTGGCGTTGTCCTGGCTGCCATTGAGGTGCGCGCTGGCAACCAGCGTGTCGACGGCCTGTTGCAAGTCGGTGTGTTCGCGCAGCACTGCCTGGATGTGCTGGTCGCCCAGGCTGGCCCAGACACCGTCGCTGAGCAGCAGGTAGCACTCGCCCGGCTTCAGTTCGCCCTCCAGGTAATCCACCAGCAGGTGCTGGTCCAGGCCCAATGCGCGTTTCAGCACATGCTGCATGCCCGGTTGATCCCATACATGGTCTTCGCTCAGGCACTGCAGATGCCCGGCGTGCCAGCGGTACACCCGACAGTCACCGACATGCGCCAGGGTGAAGCGCTTGCCCCGCAGCACCAATGCGCTGAGGGTGGTCAACAACGGCTGGCCGCTGCCCTGGGCACGCAGCCAGCGGTTCTGTGCCAGCAGCAGGCGGTCGAGGGCCTGGGCCACGCTCCAGGTGGCGGGGGTGGCGTAGTAGTCCAGGGCCAGTGCCTGCAAGCTGGCCCGTGCAGCCAGGCCACCATCGGCGCATTGGCTGACGCCGTCGGCAAGGGCGAACAGGTAGCCCTTGCTGGCGGCGAGCTCCGGCGCTGGGGTAACCAGGCGCAGGGCATCCTGGTTTTCCTCGCGTGGCCCGGTGGCGCTGGCCTGGGCAAAGCTCAGTTGCAGGCTCATGGGTGTGCCTCAGACTCGTGCAGCGGTAACCGCTGCCGAGCCCCAGGTGGTGCGCCAGCGCTGCTTCACGCCATGCAGGCCGAACCAGGCCAGCAGGCCCAGGCTGGCGAACAACCACAGCCCCAGCTGGTAGTCACCGGTGTGCTGCTTGATGGTGCCAAGCCCGGCCGCCAGCAGGAAGCCACCGATGCCGCCGGCCATGCCGATAAGGCCGGTCATCACGCCGATCTCCTGGCGGAAGCGTTGTGGTACCAGTTGGAATACCGCGCCATTGCCGGCGCCCAGCCCCAGCATGGCACTGACGAACAGCGCCAGTGCGGCAGCGGCAGATGGCAGGTTGAAGCCCACCGCAGCGATGCAGATGGCGGCCACGCTGTACATGCCCAGCAGGGTGCGGATGCCGCCGAAGCGGTCGGCCAGGCCGCCACCGATCGGGCGCATCAGGCTGCCGGCGAACACGCAGGCGGCTGTGTAGTAGCCTGCGGTGACCGGGTTCAGGCCGTATTGGTCGCTGAAGTAGCCGGGCAGGGCGCTGGCCAGACCGATAAAGCCGCCGAAGGTGACGCTGTAGAAGAACATGAACCACCAGCTGTCGCGGTCACCGAGGGCCTTGAGGTAGTCGGCCATGGCTTTCGCTTTGGGGCGCTGCGGGGCATTGCGCGCCAGCAGGGCGAATACCACCAGTGCAAGTGAAAGCGGAATCAGCGCAAAGCCGAACACGTTGTTCCAGCCAAAGCCGGCGGCCAGTGCCGGGGCAAGCAGGGCGGCGAACACGGTGCCGGAATTGCCGGCACCGGCGATGCCCATGGCCTTGCCCTGGTGCTGCGGCGGGTACCACTGCGAAGCCAGCGGCAGCGATACGGCAAACGAAGCACCGGCAAAGCCGAGGAACACACCCAGCAGCAGCGCCTGTTCATAGCTGTGCACGCCCAGGTGCCAGGCGGCCGCCAGGGCGACAATCACGATGACCTGGCCAATCAGGCCAGCGGTCTTGGGTGACAGGCGGTCGACCAGCACGCCCATGGCAAAGCGCAGGATCGCCCCGGCCAGGATCGGCATGGCCACCATCAGGCCCCGTTGTTGTGCACTCAGTTGCAGGTCGGCGGCAATCTGCACCGCCAGCGGGCCCAGCAGGTACCAGACCATGAAGCTGAGGTCGAAGTACAGGAACGCGGCGAACAGCGTGGGCACATGCCCGGATTTCCAGAAGCTGGTACTCATCGAACACCTCACTCGGCAATGCAACGGAACGAAAAAACGCCGCTACCCACTCCACGGTTGTGCAGGGGAGAGCGACGTCTTTGTCGGGATTTAAGTGGGGCAACCGCCGTTGGCTACCGGAGCTGATTGTTCAGCAAGAGATGGGCCAACTTTCATATGTGACGCGGTCCCTTGTAGGAGCGGCCTTGTGTCGCGATGGGCTGCGCAGCAGCCCCAATTTTCAGCTTCGCAGCGCAGATTGTCGGGGCTGCTGCGCAGCCCATCGCGACGCAAGGCCGCTCAGGGATCGCGTGCGCAGTTAACCGAGCATCTCGTGCATGGCGATGATCTGTTCGGCTACCTGGATCAGCTTCTGCTGCCGGCTCATGGCCTGGCGGCGCATCAGGGTGTAGGCCTGTTCCTCGTTGCAGTCTTTCATCTTCATCAGCAAACCCTTGGCCTGTTCAATACGCTTGCGCTCGGCCAGCTGCTGGTCGCGCGCCACCAGCTGCGCCTTCAGCGCCTGGTCACTTTCGAAGCGGGCCATGGCGACGTCCAGGATCGGCTGCAGCCGGGCGGCATGGATGCCTTCGACGATATAGGCGCTAACACCCGCCTGGATCGCCTGGCGCATCACCCCGGGGTCGTGTTCGTCGGTGAACAGCACGATCGGCCGCGGCTGGTCACGGCTGACCAGGACTACCTGCTCCATCACATCGCGGTCTGGTGAGTCAGTGTCGATCAGCACCACGTCCGGGTGCACCGTTTCGACGCAGGCCGGCAGGTCGATGGTCAGGCCTGGGGCTTCGGTGACCTCGAAGCCGGCCTCGATCAGGGCGGCCTTCAGGCGGCCGAGTTTGTGCTGGGTATCGTCGATCAGCAGGATGCGCAACATGGTCGTCCCCCTCACGCGCCGACACGGGCATCGGGCAAATCGCCCAGGGCATGCAGGCTGAAGCTGCGGGCATAGCCGTAGGGATCGCTGCCGTCCCAGCGGGTGCCGTCGATCAACAGGCTGCTGCGCATCGGCAGTGCAGGGCACGCTACGCCAAGGCTCTGCGCCGCTTCGCTGTACAACGCCAGCTGTTGTACCTGGCGGGCAATGCCGAGGTAGTCGGGGTCTTCGCGCAGCAGGCCCCAGCGGCGGAACTGGGTCATGAACCACATGCCGTCGGACAGGTACGGCAGGTTGGCCCGGCCCATGTCGAACAAGCGCAGGGCGTGCGGGTCTTGCCAGTGGTTACCCAGGCCATCCTGATAGTTGCCGACCAGGCGTGGTTCGATGCTTTCCAGCGGCGCGTCCAGGTAGGCGCTGCCGCTGAGCAGCTGCGCGGTGCTGCGGCGGTTTTCCGGGTTTTGTTCGATGAACCTGCTGGCGGCGAGGATTGCCTTGATCAGGGCGCGGGCGCTGTTGGGGTATTGCTCGGCGAAGGCTCGGGCACAGGCCAGGACCTTTTCCGGGTGGTCCGGCCAGATCGACTGGCTGGTGGCCAGGGTGAAGCCTTGGCCATTGGCCACGGCATCGGCGGCCCACGGCTCACCTACGCAAAAGCCGTCGATACGCCCGGCCTGGACATGCGCGGCCATCTGGGCAGGCGGTACCACCACGCTGTCCACATCGCGCAGCGGGTGGATGCCCTGGCTGGCAAGCCAGTAATACAGCCACATGGCGTGGGTGCCGGTTGGAAAGGTCTGGGCGAAGGTCAGGCGTGCGCCGTGCTGGTGCACCAGCCGCGCCAATGCTTCAGGGTTGGTCACGCCTCTGCGCTGCAAGGCTGGGGAAAGGTTGATGGCCTGGGCGTTCTGGTTCAGCCCCATGAGCACCGCCATGTCGCTGGCCGGTACGCCACCGATGCCCAGGTGCACGGCGTAGACCAGGCCATACAGGCAGTGCGCGGCATCCAGCTCGCCGCTGACCAGCTTGTCGCGCAGCCCGGCCCACGAACCTTGGCGCTTGAGGTTGAGGGTAAGGCCGTGTTGCTGGGCGAAGCCCTGGGTGGCGGCGACCACCACCGAAGCGCAGTCGGTCAGGGCCATATAGCCGATGTTCAGGCTTGGCTTTTCTGGCGCGTCGCTGCCATTGACCCAGGCCAGGGGGGTTGCTCGGGGTACAGTGTTCACAAGGTTCCTCGCCGGTACTGATAAGGCTGTGAGCCAAACCGGTGCAACCGATGTGCCAGGGCAGCAGTGGCCCATGATTTGCTGTCCTGCCAGCGCCACGGTGGCTATAATCGCCCCCTCACTCACCCCGAGCCTTGCCCGCCCATGTATACCCTGGCCCGCCAGCTGCTGTTCAAGCTTTCTCCGGAAACCTCCCATGACCTGTCCCTGGACCTGATCGGTGCCGGTGGCCGCCTTGGCCTCAACGGCGTGCTGTGCAAGCAGCCGGCGGCATTGCCGGTTTCGGTCATGGGCTTGAACTTCGCCAACCCGGTAGGCCTGGCCGCTGGCCTGGACAAGAACGGCGCGGCCATCGACGGCTTTGCCCAGCTGGGCTTCGGTTTTGTCGAGATCGGCACCGTCACCCCGCGCCCGCAGCCGGGCAACCCAAAGCCACGGCTGTTCCGCCTGCCGCAAGCCTCGGCCATCATCAACCGCATGGGCTTCAACAACCTGGGCGTCGATCACCTGCTCGACCGTGTACGTGCTGCGCGCTACAACGGCGTGCTGGGCATCAATATCGGCAAGAACTTCGACACCCCGGTCGAGCGCGCCGTCGATGACTACCTGATCTGCCTGGACAAGGTCTACACAGCCGCCAGCTACATCACCGTCAACGTCAGCTCGCCGAATACCCCCGGCCTGCGCAGCTTGCAGTTCGGCGATTCGCTCAAGCAATTGCTCGACGCCCTGGCCGTGCGCCGTGAGCAGTTGGCAACCACCCATGGCAAGCGCGTACCGCTGGCGATCAAGATCGCCCCGGACATGAGCGATGAAGAAACCGCACTGGTAGCCGCTGCACTGATGGAGTCGGGCATGGATGCGGTCATCGCTACCAACACCACACTGGGCCGTGAAGGTGTCGAAGGGCTGCCGTATGGCGGTGAGGCGGGCGGGCTGTCGGGTGCGCCGGTGCTGGAGAAGAGCACCCACATCGTCAAGGTGCTGGCGGGTGAGCTGGGTGGCAAGTTGCCGATCATCGCCGCCGGTGGCATTACCGAAGGCCGCCATGCTGCCGAAAAGATCGCTGCCGGTGCGAGCCTGGTACAGATCTATTCGGGCTTCATCTACAAGGGGCCGGCGTTGATCCGCGAAGCGGTGGACGCTATCGCTGCAATGCCACGGGTATAATCGGCAGGCAAAAAAAAGGGCCCCATCAAGGGGCCCCTGGGCCTTCGCCCGCCGCCCGGATGGGGCGTGCATGGTAAATCGAATTCAGTGTCCTCGATCAGCCAACGGCGTGATTTTCGTTGAGTCTATGGATGCCAGCGGTGCCAGTCATTCCGTCCCAGTTATCACCGCGACCTTCGCGCCAGCCGTTGATCCAGGCTTGGCGAACAGAAGGAAGATTGAACGGGCAAAGTTCGCGGGATTTGCCGGTGACCCCGTATTGGTAGCCACGTGAATATGCTCTTTCCAACGGATCACGCTTAAGTCTTCTCATAGGGTGTTGCCCTCACTTGTTGACTGTAATGTCCCGTCGGCCTCTCCGAGGCCGGGCAGAGTCTTTCTGCCGGTTTGCGCCCGCTGCCGGCGTGGCGGGCTGAAGGTGCCGCCTCGTTGCGAAGCGGCCTGAGACCAGTTCTAACGAATGCGAGTCACGCTGTGAATGATCGATTTGTCATAAGCACGTAACCTTTCCTAGGGTGAGGGGGATAAGTAAATGAATGCGACTCAACCTTGTTTGAGGTTTGGCCCGGTATGATCGGGGTTTGCTGATCATTGACGTCATTTCGCCAGCGTTGCTCGCGCATGACAGAAATAAGTTGAAATGCGACGAAGGGTCACATCGCCCCGGGCATCGCCAGAATTTTTTGTACTGCCTGATGATCTAAGCTGTCTTTGCCACTTGGCCAGGCATGGATCGGTCAGGCGGCCTGGCTTTTCACGGCACGCTCATGTGCTTCGAAAGGCCACCTGCATGCCTGCTGGAAAGGCATGCGGGCAAACATCGCGGGGTGATGCGTCGCCCCGTCAGTCAAATAGCCAAAGGCTCTGGAATACTCATGTCGGACCGTTTCGAACTCTACCTCACCTGCCCCAAAGGCCTTGAAGGCCTGCTTGCCGAAGAGGCCAAGGGCCTTGGCCTTGAGGAAGTGCGTGAGCACACCTCGGCCCTTCGCGGCGTCGCCGACATGGAAACCGCTTACCGCCTGTGCGTATGGTCGCGATTGGCCAACCGGGTGCTGCTGGTGCTCAAGCGCTTCTCCATGAAGAACGCAGACGACCTCTACGACGGTGTGAACGCAGTCGATTGGGCCGACCACCTGGCAGCCGATGGCACCTTGGCGGTGGAGTTCAGTGGCCATGGCTCGGGTATCGACAACACCCACTTTGGTGCGCTGAAGGTCAAGGATGCGATCGTCGACAAGCTGCGCAACCGCGAAGGCCTGCGCCCGTCGGTGGAAAAAATCGACCCTGACGTGCGTGTGCACCTGCGCCTGGACCGTGGCGAGGCCATTCTTTCGCTCGATCTGTCCGGGCACAGCCTGCACCAGCGTGGCTACCGCCTGCAGCAAGGTGCTGCGCCCCTGAAGGAAAACCTGGCAGCAGCGGTGCTGATCCGCTCGGGCTGGCCGCGTATTGCCGCCGAAGGTGGGGCACTGGCCGACCCGATGTGCGGTGTTGGTACCTTCCTGGTTGAAGCTGCAATGATCGCTGCCGATATCGCGCCCAACCTCAAGCGTGAGCGTTGGGGGTTCACTGCCTGGCTCGGCCATGTGCCGGCGCTGTGGCGCAAGGTGCACGACGAGGCGCAGGCGCGGGCACAAGCCGGCCTGGCCAAGCCACCACTGTGGATCCGCGGCTACGAGGCCGACCCACGGCTGATCCAGCCGGGCCGCAACAACGTCGAGCGTGCCGGCCTGAGCGAGTGGGTGAAGATCTACCAGGGTGAAGTCAGCACCTTCGAGCCGCGCCCGGACCAGAACCAGAAAGGCCTGGTCATCAGTAACCCGCCTTACGGCGAGCGCCTGGGTGACGAAGCCAGCCTGCTGTACCTCTACCAGAACCTCGGCGAACGTCTGCGCCAGGCCTGCATGGGCTGGGAGGCAGCGGTGTTCACCGGCGCGCCGCAGCTGGGCAAGCGCATGGGTATCCGTAGCCACAAGCAGTACGCGTTCTGGAACGGCGCCTTGCCGTGCAAGCTGCTGTTGTTCAAGGTGCAGCCTGACCAGTTCGTCACTGGCGAGCGCCGCGAAGCGCAAGCTGACAACGCCGAAGTCCGCGAGCAGGCGCCTGTAGCCATTGAACAGGCGCGCCTGTCGGAAGGGGCGCAGATGTTTGCCAACCGCCTGCAGAAAAACCTCAAGCAACTGGGCAAGTGGGCCCGCCGCGAGCACGTTGATTGCTACCGCCTGTACGACGCTGACATGCCCGAGTATGCCTTGGCGGTTGATCTGTACCACGATTGGGTGCATGTGCAGGAGTACGCCGCGCCACGTTCGATCGACCCGGACAAGGCCCAATCGCGCCTGCTCGATGCGCTGGCGGCCATCCCTCAGGCACTGGGCATTTCGCCGCAGCGCGTGGTGCTCAAACGCCGCGAGCGCCAGAGCGGCACGCGCCAGTACGAGCGCCAGGCTACCGAGGGCCGTTTCCAGGAGGTGAACGAAGGCGGCGTCAAGCTGCTGGTCAACCTTACCGACTACCTCGACACCGGGCTGTTCCTCGACCATCGCCCGATGCGCATGCGCATCCAGCGCGAGGCTGCCGGCAAGCGCTTCCTCAACCTGTTCTGCTACACCGCCACGGCCTCGGTGCATGCGGCCAAGGGTGGCGCGCGCAGCACTACCAGTGTCGACCTGTCGAAAACCTACCTGGACTGGGCGCGGCGTAACCTGGCGCTCAATGGTTTCTCCGAGCGCAACCGCCTGGAGCAGGGCGATGTGATGGCTTGGCTGGAAGGCAACCGCGACAGCTATGACCTGATCTTCATCGACCCGCCAACCTTCTCCAACTCCAAGCGCATGGAGGGCGTGTTTGACGTGCAGCGTGACCACGTACAGTTGCTGGACTTGGCCATGGCCCGCCTGGCGCCAGGTGGTGTGCTGTACTTCTCCAACAACTTCCGCAAGTTCCAGCTGGATGAGCACCTGGCGGCGCGTTACGCGGTAGAGGAAATCACTGCCCAGACGTTGGACCCGGACTTTGCCCGAAACAATCGCATTCACCGGGCCTGGCGCCTGCAGCTGCGTTGAGCCGACGAGGTACGTTGCGCGGCTGATGGCCAATAGCTATAAATGAGGACAGGGCAAGATAATCCGCAGGACGCTGACGTGACGAGATGGGTGTATGTCAAAGTGTGGCGTGCGTGCGCGGTTACTTGGCCTGTGCACAGAAGCGGTGTCCGCCTGGGCGGTGGCGCTGGTGGCGTTGGTGTTGGGCGGCCTGTTGACGGCCGCCCTGGCCCTTGCCGCGCAGACCTTGTACAAGCAGCAATTGCGCCAGCGTTTCGAGTTACTGGCCGGCGAACGTTTCAGCCGTATTGCCGAGCGCTTTGATGAACAGCAGCAGCGCCTGGACGGGCTGCGGCGGTTCTTCAGTTTTTCCAATGAGGTGACCCCGCACGAGTTTGACGGTTACGCCCGGCCCTTGCTGCAACGCACCCTGGCCTACGCTTGGGCACCGCGTGTCGAAGCCGCGCAACGCGCTGAATTCGAGCGGCATGCCCGTGAGCATTCCGGCCCGGGCTATGTAATCCGTGACCAGGATGCACAAGGCCAGTGGCGTCCTGCGCCGCTGCGCGACCATTATTTCCCCGTGTTGTATACCCAGTCCGGTGAAATGCCGGGGCTGCCCTATGGGCTGGACCTTGCCGGCCAGGGTGAGCCACAGGCCGCCCTGGCCCGGGCACTCGGGCCTGGTAGCATGGCGGTGTCCGAACCCTTGCCCCTCTACGACATTCCTTCGTATGCGCGTGGTCTGCTGCTGGTGGCGCCCGTGTTTTCCGATGCCAACCCGCATGGCGCAGCAGCGGGCTATGTCGTGGCCTTGTTGAGCATGCGCGAACTGGTCAGCGATGGGCGGCCAGTGGTGGCGGATGACAACCTGGTGGTGCGGATTGTCGATCCATCCGGGTCGCAAGGGCCGCAAGTGTTGTTCGACTCGCAGAACCAGGTCGCCCCCTTGTCGCTGTCCAGCAACCAACTGTTGCACCTGGCTGACCACCACTTCCAGTTGAGCATCCTGCCGAGCCAGGCCTTCGTGCAGGCCAACCGCTCTTCGGCAGTGCTGGCGGTCGGCCTGCTGGGCGGCTTGCTCAGCCTGCTGCTCAGTGCCTTGCTCTACAACCTGTTCAGTCAGCGCCAGCGCGCACTGGCCTTGGTCGAGCAGCGCACCGCCGAGTTGCGGGTCAGCGAGCAGTCGCTGCGCGGCACTCACAACCAGTTGCGCAGCGTACTGGATGCCGCGACCCAGGTTGCCATCATCGCCACCAACCTCAAGGGCGTGGTCAGCACCTTCAATGCCGGCGCCGAGCGCATGCTCGGTTACCCGGCCAGCAAGGCCATCGACCGGCTGCGCCTGGAAGACCTGGTGTTGCCCGAGGAGCTGAGCCTGCGCGCCCATGCACTGAGCCTGCGTTACGGTCGCCCGATTGCCGGTGGCCAGGCCATGTTCGCTGAAACCGTGCAGGAGCATGGCGCTGAGCCGGGTGAGTGGACCTTGTTGCGCGCCGATGGCAGCCAGTTGGTAGCCAACATGCTGGTCACTGCCATGCTCGACGAACAGGGCTTGTGGGTCGGTTACCTGGCGATTTGCATCGATGTCACCGAGCGGCGACGGGTGCACGAGGCGCTGGCAGCGCGCGACCGGCTGCTGGAAAAGCTCAGTGCCGAAGTGCCTGGTGGTATCTATCAGTACCGCCTGGATGGCAATGGCCATTCGTGCTTCCCCTATGCCAGCAAAGGCCTGTACGACATCTACGAAGTCGACCTGCAGCAGTTGCGCGAAGATGCCACGCTGGTGTTCGAGCGTATCCACCCCGATGACCTGGACCGCGTACGCCGGTCGGTGCGTTACTCGGCCGAGCACCTGGCACCCTGGCGTGAGGAGTACCGGGTGTGCCTGCCACGTGCTGGCCTGCGCTGGGTGCGTGGCGAAGCGACGCCGGAGGTGGGGGAGCAGGGCTGTACCTTGTGGCATGGCTACCTGACAGATATCTCCGACCTCAAGGGCGTGGAGGAAGAGTTGCGGGCGCTGTCGGTGACCGACGCGTTGACCGGCATCCATAACCGTCGCTACTTCCAGGATCGGCTCAAGGCCGAACTGGAACGGGCCCAGCGCGACGGCATGGCGTTGGCCGTGATCATGCTCGACATTGACCACTTCAAAGGTATCAACGACCGCTTCGGCCATGCCGTGGGCGACCGGGTGCTGCGCAGCCTGTGCCAGCGCATTGGCCAGCGCTTGCGGCGTACCGACGTGTTCTGCAGGCTGGGCGGGGAGGAGTTCATGGTGCTGTGCCCGGGCAGCGATGCCGAGCAGGCACGGTTGCTGGCGCTGGAACTGTGGCAAGGGGTGCGCAATGTGCCGGTGGAGGGCGTGGGCAGGGTGACTGCAAGCTTTGGTGTGGCGGGGTGGCGGCCGGGAGAGGGGGCCGATGCCTTGCTGTTGCGGGCGGATGCGGGGGTGTATGCAGCCAAACAGGCCGGGCGCGACCGGGTGGAAGGGGAGTCGGCCTGACGCGGTCTTTGTAGGAGCGGCCTTGTGTCGCGAAAGGGCTGCAACGCAGCCCCGGAAATTTCTGCGAACTTGCTGAAATCGAGGGGCCGCTGTGCGGCCCTTTCGCGACACAAGGCCGCTCCTACAGCGACCGCGTCACTCGGCCCCGAGGCGATCGGCTGGTAAACTCAGTTGGCCGCTGTGCTACCGGCCAGCTTCGGCTGGCGATACAGGTCCAGCAGCACCTGGTCGAGCACCTGCGAAGCGCCCCACGGTTTCGGGTCGTTGAGGATTGCCGCCACCGCCCAGGTATGGCCATTGCTGTCACGGCTGAAACCGGCAATTGCCCGCACCGTGTTCAGTGTGCCGGTCTTGATGTGCCCCTCACCGGCCATGGCCGTGCGCTTCAGGCGCTTGCGCATGGTGCCGTCCATGCCCACCAGCGGCATCGAACTCATGAACTCGGCCGCGTAGGGGCTCTTCCAGGCGGCCTGCAGCATCTCGGCCATTTCGCGGGTGCTGACCCGCTCGGCACGCGACAGGCCAGAGCCGTTTTCCATCACCAGGTGCGGTGCCGTGATGCCTTTCTTTGCCAGCCACTGGCGCACTACACGCTGCGCGGCACGGGCGTCGTCACCATCGGCATCGGTGCGGAACTGCGCACCCAGGCTCAGGAACAGCTGCTGTGCCATGGTGTTGTTGCTGTATTTGTTGATGTCGCGGATCACTTCAACCAGGTCTGGCGAGAAGGCGCGGGCCAGCAGGCGAGCACTCTTGGGTACGTTCTCAATGCGGTCGCCACCCTGGATGCTGCCACCCAGTTCGTTCCAGATGGCGCGCACTGCACCGGCGGCGTAGGTCGGGTGGTCGAGCAGCGACAGGTAGGTTTGCGAGTTGCAGCCGTCGCCCAGCTGACCGCTGACGGTTACGCTGATGCCATCGGCCTGAGGCACCGGGTTGTAGCGCACGTCGCCTGTGCACTGCTTGGAGGCCACGGCCTTGACCTGGTTGTCGATGCGAATGCTGGCAATCGGTGGCTCGACCGCGATGGTGACCTTGCCGCCGTCGTTGCGGGCCACGAAGCGCAGGGCCTTGAGGTTGACCAGCAGCGAGTCGGGCTTGACCAGGAACGGCTTGTTTACATCGCCGCCGTCATCGTTGAACTGTGGCAGGTTGGGCTGCACGAAGTGACTGCGGTCCAGCACCAGGTCGCCGGTGATGGTGCGCACGCCATTGGCACGCAAGTCACGCATCAGCAGCCAGAGCTTTTCCATGTTCAGTTTCGGGTCGCCACCACCTTTGAGGTACAGGTTGCCATTGAGCACACCGTTGCTCAGGGTGCCGTCGGTGTAGAACTCGGTCTTCCACTGGAAGGTCGGGCCGAGCAGTTCGAGGGCGGCGTAGGTGGTGACCAGTTTCATGGTCGAGGCCGGGTTTACCGAAACATCGGCATTGAACACGGTCGGCGTGCCGGGGCCGTCCAGCGGCAGCATCACCAGCGACAGCGCTGTGTCCTGCAGCTTGTTGGCCTTGAGGGCCTGCTGCACTTTGGCCGGCAGGGTGGTATTGACGGCGGCGGCGTGGCTGGGCAAGGCAAGTGGCAGCAGCAGGCCGGCAAGAACGAAGGGACGAAGCGTTTTGATCATAATCAAAAAATACCCTGCAGCGAGGGAAAAGGGCATTGGGGCTGTAAGAGATGGTGGCCCCAGGATGAAAGAGTACGCATTATGCCCCAAGCGTAGCGACGATGCGCCACGTTCGACGGAAAAGCACCGCCAATAAAAAAGGCCACCCGCAAGGGCAGCCTTTCAGCGATCAAACCGGGCAGGTATTACTCTGCCTTGTTGATCGGCTTTTCCGGGTACCAGGCGTCCAGCAGCGGGCTGACTTCGATTTTTGTCAGTTCGCTGCGGCCCTTGAGCCAGGCTTCAACGGCAGCACGCTGTTCTTCGCTGACCGAGCCACGCTTGACCGAGCACACCAGGCCGTAATCGTCACCGCCTACATAGTCCAGGCCGTTGGCGTCCATGGCATCTTCCAGGAACGCATCGAGGAAAGCATCGATTGCCTGGTCATCCAGATCTTCCTTGAATTCCAGGTTCAGCTCGAAGCCCAATTCCTGAAACTCGTCGACACACAGCTTCTTGCGCAGACGACGGGAGCGGTTTGTGGCCATGAAACAATCCTCTTAGGTAATAACGCCGCGCAGTCTACCAGTTAACACGCCTTGCTGCCTGACTGTGTGCATGTGCCGGTAGCCAGTTCCCTGGCCAAGGCCCGCTCCACACGGCACATGTGCCGCGCCAGTGCCTGCCGGCGCAAGCGTACCTGGGCTGGGGGCAAGCTGCTGTTCTCCAGGGCTTCGCAGGCTGCCATTAGTGCGGGGGCTTCCAGCATGCGTGCGGCGCTGAGCACCTTGTGGGCCTGGTCGACAATGGCATCGCGGTCATGCTCCGGGTGCAGCGCCATCAGGCTGGCGAAGTCGGCTTGCAGGCTTTGCTGCAAGGCCAGCAGGAAGCGCTGGCGGTCGGCGGGGTCAGGCCCGACGACTGCGGCCAGGCCGTCCAGGTGGTAAAGCTTGCGCTGGGGCATTTGCCGGTGTTGGGGGACAATGCCAGCCAGACGTTGACTGAGGGTGCCCAGGCTGATCGGCTTGAGCAGGCAATCGTCCATCCCGGCACTCAGGCACTTGCGGCGCACCTCTGGCTGCGCGTTTGCGGTGTAGCCAAGGATGGTGCAACGTTGGCGCTTGCCATGGCGCTCTTCGGTGCGCACGGCAGTTGCCAGTTGGTAACCGCTCATGTGCGGCATGTTGCAATCGAGCACCAGCACATCGAACTCACCGGCCCGCCAGGCGGCCAGGCCTTCTCTGCCGTCGCGTGCGCTGGCGTGTTCCAGGCCCAGGTAGGCAAGCTGTTGCGCCATCAGTTGCAGATTGGCCGGATGGTCGTCGATTACCAGCACGTTCAGCCGCGGGTCGGGCGCATGGAGCTTTTCGATCAGCGCAGTTGGCTGCACGGGGGCATCACACTGTTGCAGCGGCATTATCAGGCGTACCCGGGTGCCGACGCCTTCGAGGCTCTTGATGGTCAGCTTGCCGCCCATCATTTCACACAGGTTGCGGCAGATGGTCAGGCCCAGCCCGGTACCTGCGCGCGCGTTCTGGCTGTGCGGGTTGGCCTGAATGAACGGGTTGAACAGGCGCTGCAGGTCGTCGGCGTGGATGCCGATGCCACTGTCACGCACTTCCAGTTGCAGCACCCTGGGTGTGTTGGCGCCGTTATCCAGAAGGGCGGCGCTGATGCGCACCTGGCCATGTTCAGTGAATTTGATGGCGTTGCTGATAAGGTTGGACAGCACCTGCTTGAAGCGCAGGGGGTCGAGCCAAACGGTGCAGTGCGCGGCCGGCTCGATGACCACCTCCAGTGCCAGGCCTTTCTGCCGCGCTTGCCCCTCGAAGATACGCCCCGCGGACTCTACCAATTGCGCCAGGTCGACGGCCTCCGGGGCGAGCGTCAAGTGCCCGGACTCGATGCGCACGATGTCGAGGATATCGCCGATCAGCCCCAGCAGGTCTTTGGCGGAGTGGTGCGCCAGCTCTAGTGCGCTGCGGTCCAAGCGGCCCTGGTCAGCGCGCTTGACCGCCAGTTCGAGCATGCCGATCACGGCATTCATAGGGGTGCGGATTTCATGGCTGATGGTGGCCAGGAACGTGCTTTTGGCACGGTTGGCATCGTCAGCCTGCTGCTTGGCCTGGCGCAGGTCCATGACCAGCTGGCGGCGATCACTGATATCGATCCAGCCACCGATGATGCCCTGTACCTCGCCCAGCGAGTCGCGGTACGGCAGGATCCAGTGATAGATGGTCAATTCGCGGCCCTTGATCCGCAGTGGTCGGTCCATGATCAGCGGCGAACCTGCGGCCATGACCTTCACGTAGTCGGCCTGGATCTGGCGAGTTTGCTCGGCATTGGTGAACAGGCTGTTGTCGAGTTGCTTGCCAAGCACGTCCTCGGACCGGGCCTGCACGGCTTCCAGGTAGCTGTAGTTGCAGCTTTTCAGGCAGCCCTCACGATCACGTACGTACATAGGGTGGGGCGTGCCGTTGAGCAAGGCGCGCATGAACGCCAGTTGGTCGTTCAATGCACGTTCGGCACGTTGGCGTTGGCGAATTTGCAGGCGCAGGCGGGCGTTCCAGAGTAAAACCAGCAGCAGAAGCCCTGCGGTGCCCAGCAGCACCTGCAGCGCGAGCCGGCGGTAGCCTTGGTAGCTGGCGTCGTCGTGCTGGGCGTATCCTCGCCAACGGTGGTTGATCACCCCCAACTCTTCCGGCGAAATGCTCAGCAGTGCTTTGTCGAGGATCGAGACCAGCGCGGGTGATGAATGACGGGTGGCCATGGCGAAATGGGCAGGTTCGCTGCCAACCGTGGTACGGATGACCAGCTCGGGATTGCCGGCCAGCGCATGGTTGGCGTCGATCAGGGGGGTGATGACTGCATCGACGGCACCGCTTTTGAGCAAGGCCATGGCGTAGAAGGCGCTTTCGGTTTCGACCCAGCCAACCTGTGGATAGTGCAACGACAACATCGCGTCCATGTCGCTGTAGCGGGTAATGGCGATGCGATGACCCTGCAGTTGCTCCAGGGAGGTCAGAGTCTTCTGGTCCTTGTGGTTGACCAGCACGTAGGCACTTTCCAGGTAAGGCCTGCTGATTTGCAGGTTGTCCTCGGTCGCCCCGCCAGTGGCGAGTGCTGCGATGACATCTGCGCGACCTTCCTTGAGGCGGGTAATCATGTCCGCGATGCCGCTGGCACGCTGTATTTCAAAACGCAAACCAGTACGCAGGCGAATGACTTCCAGCAGGTCGGCGGTGATGCCGCGAAAATGCCCTGAGCCATCGAAATAGGAGAGCGGCGCAGCCGTGTCATCGATTGCCACGCGCATCACCGGGTGGTCCTGCAGCCATTGTTCCTCGGCTTTTGTCAGTTGCAGCTTGCGGTCGGACAGCAGCAGGTCGCTGCCAGCGCTCCAGCGTTTGAAGATATTGGTGCGTATGGCAGGTGTCTGGCTGTCCAGGACAGTGTTTACCAACTCCATCAGCAGCGTGTCCTGCTGGCGCAGGGCAAAGCTGAAACCGATGGCCTCATGCTTGGCGAAATTGGCCATGCGCAGTCGCGGCAGGTGGCCACGGTTGAGTTGGTAGTGGGTGGAGATGGTGTCGCCGATGTACACATCGGCCTGGCCAAAAGCCACTGCGTTCAGGCCTTCACTGGAGGAGCCGAAGGCCACAAGTTCGGCCTCGGGGTAGGCGTTGAGTACCTCCTGCCTGGGCAGGTAGTGGTAGAGCATGCCCAGGCGCACACCCCGCATGCCCGTGTCCAGCGGCCGGCTTTCGTCCTCGCGCGTGACCAGCACAGGTTGATCGATGGCGTAGGGTCGCGACAGTGCCAGCCCCTCGCTGACGGCCTCATAGCCATTGGCGCTGCCGAGCAAGTCGATGTCACCTTGCCGGAGCGCCTCCACTGCCGCATGCCGGCTGGGAAAACGCAGCACCCGCACCGGAAGTTGCAGGGCGCTGCCGATCAGGCTTGCATATTCGGCGGTAAGGCCCTGATAGTCGCGCCCGCCACTGGTGATGTCGAAGGGCGGGTAATCCGGTGCCGACGTACCCAGCACCAGTTCCTGGCGGCTCTGCAGCCATTGCTGCTGTTCGTCCGTGAACGCAGGCTGGGTCAGTCTGGCCGATGAACGAGCCAGTAACGTGTAGGAAGAGGCCTCGTGATGTGTGGCCTGCGACACGCCGCTGAACATCAGCAAAGCGAGCAGCAGGCGAGCGATAGGGCGCGCCATGATCACCCTCAGGCCAGCGCGTTGCGTTTGGCCATGTCGATCAGGTCGACCAGTGTAGTGACCTGAAGTTTGTGCATGAGGCGCTTCTTGTAGGTGCTCACGGTCTTGCTGCTGAGGAACATGCCCTTGGCAATTTCCTTGTTGCTGCGGCCTTGGGCGAATAGTTGCAGCACCATCAGTTCACGGTCATTTACCTGGCGGAATAGTTCAAGGTCGCTGTCGGCTGACTGGTTGTGCTTGATTGCCTGGCTGGGGAAGTAGTTATAACCGGCCAATACCGCCTTGATTGCGCTGAGCAGTTCGCCCAGGTCTTCCTGCTTGCACACATAGCCTGCGGCGCCCGAGTGCATGCATCGCACGGCAAACAATGCTGGAGATTGCGCAGTCAATACCAGCACCTTCAATGGCAGGGCCATGGCCTGGAAACGCGAAAGTACCTCAAGCCCGTCCAGCTTGGGGATGCTGATGTCGAGGATGACCAGGTCGGGAGCGGTTTCGCGAATCATCTGCATGGCGTCCACGCCATTGTCCGATTCGCCGACAATCTTGTAATTCTGGTTTTCCAGCAACATACGGACGGCCAGGCGGATGACAGGATGGTCGTCAACAATAAATATGGAATGCATGTTCAATTTCCCTGCGGGCGATTGAGGGGGACGAACGGCACCATATCGCAGTTGGAAGTCATCAGGCATACGAACAAGGGCTATTCGCCCTTTATGGGAAATGGCTTACAAGATAAAACAAAACGGGCTACGAAAACTGCGTGCTTGACGCGATGTCAAAGCGTGATTGGTAACTTTTTGTAGGTGTTTATTCGTTCTGTTTAACTTGCCGCCCATATATGTAGGAAGTTTCTTGCAAAACCGGGTGCAGCACCGGCTCAAGGCAGCGGGGCTGCACCGGTGCACTCAGGTCGGGCTGGAGCGCCCGGTCATTTCCCGGGCCATTTCGCTGGCATAGCTGTCGGTCATTCCGGCGATGAAGTCGATCATGCGCAGGAAGGCACTGTGCAGCGAAGCATGCGGGTCCGGCGCATTGTTGCCGATAAGGTCCAGTACCCGGCGGCTCTTGAACGATGGCGTGCGCCCACCGTGCTGTTCTAGAGCAGCACCACAGAAGGTGTTGAGCAGAATCTCCAGGGTGGTGTAGGCACCGATTTCGTGCAGGGTCTTGCGCTTGTCCTGGAAGATCTTGTTGCGCGCCATGTCTTTGGCCTGCAGCACGCAGCGTTGGGCCGGGCCGTGCATGTGCTCGACCAGGTCGCCCGTCAGTTGCCCGCCCAGCAAGGCCTGTTGCTGTTCGACGAACGCGTGGGCGGCGGCGTTGGTCAGGTGTTCGATGGCCTTGCCACGCAGGATTGCCAGTTTGCGCCGGCGGGAATCGCGTGGGCCGAGCTGGCGGTAGGTTTCCGGCAGGTCCTCGCCGACCAGGTCGAGCAGCAGCGCTTCGACTTCGGCGTACTCCAGCAACTCCATTTCCAGGCCGTCTTCAAGGTCGATCAGCGCGTAACAGATATCATCGGCGGCCTCCATCAGGTACACCAGCGGGTGGCGTGCCCAGCGTTGGTCTTCCAGCAGCGGCAGGCCAAGCTTGCGGGCGATCTGTTCGAGCAGGGGGAGTTCACTCTGGTAGCTGCCGAACTTGTGCTTCTTGTAGCCCAGTGCGTCGGCGTGCCGCGCGCTCCAGGGGTACTTCAGGTAAGTGCCGAGGGTGGCGTACGTTAGCCGCGTACCGCCGTCGAACTGGTGGTACTCCAGCTGGGTGAGCACACGAAAGCCCTGGGCATTGCCTTCGAAGTTGAGGAAGTCGGCGCGCTCGTCGTCACTCATGTCGTCCAGCCAGCCACGTCCTGCGGCCTGCTGGAACCAGTGGCGGATAGCGTCTTCGCCGGAGTGGCCGAAGGGCGGGTTGCCGATGTCGTGGGCCAGGCACGCTGACTGCACGATCATCCCCAGGTCGCTGGGGGCGCACCAGTCTGGCAGGCTGTCACGCAGCGTTTCGCCCACGCGCATGCCCAGCGAACGGCCTACGCAGCTGACTTCCAGCGAGTGGGTCAGGCGCGTGTGGATATGGTCGTTGCTGGATACCGGGTGCACCTGGGTCTTGCGCCCGAGGCGGCGGAAGGCGCCGGAGAAGATGATGCGGTCGTGGTCTTTATGGAAGGGGCTGCGCCCGAGTTCATCGGCGCTATAGAGGGCTTTGCCAAGGCGTTCGCGGGTGAGCAGGGTGTGCCAGTCCAAGGCGCGGTCTCCTTTAGTTGGATAGCTGAAGCATATCCTGTAGGAGCGGCCTTGTGTCGCGAAAGGGCCGCAACGCGGCCCCAGCAAAAGTTGCCGTGATACCAGAATCCTGGAGCCGCTTTGCGGCCCTGTCGCGACACAAGGCCGCTCCTACAGGGACCGCACACACACAGTGGTCAGGGGCGGCGGTTACCTTGCAGGTACAGGCGAACCAGCGGCAGCAGGCTGCTGCCCAGGCGCACCAGGCGTGCCAGGTTGCCACTGCGCACGCCTTTGCCAGTCAGGAAGCCCAGCGCCACCACGGCACCAATCCCCCACAGCGGCGCATGCTTGATCCCCAGCCCTTCGTGTAACGAGCTGCCCATGCCTTGTACGCGGCGCAAAGGCTCCATCAGTTGGCCCGACTCGTGGCGGATTTCCTGGCGGTGCATCTCCATGCGAAGGCGTAGCAATGCCTTGCGCAGTTCGCGCGGGTTACGGGTGTTCGGCAGTTCTGGCAGGCTCATGGCAACAGGCGCTCCCGGTCTTTGGCAAGTTCTTCGAGGGTGGCGCCGAACGGCGACGATTCGTCAAACACTGCCGCCTTCAGGCGCAACCCGCAATACAGCGCGGCAATACCATAGAACACGCACAGGCCGATGATGCCGGCCAAGCGATAGCTGTCCCATAGCAGTACCAGCAGCAGCCCGGACAGTGCGGTCAGCAGCAGCAGGGCAAACACCAGTGCCAGGCCGGCGAACAACAGCAGGCTCAAGGTGCGGCCCTTCTGCTCCTGCAGCTCGATGCCGAACAGTTCGATATGGCTGTGCAGCAGCCCCAGCGCAGCCGCCCCCAGGCGCTTGCCCGAAGCGCTGGCACCGTTGGCGTCATTCTCCATGGGAACCCCTTAGCGCCGGTTGGCCAGCAGGCCGATCAACAGGCCCACGCCAGCCGCGATGCCAATCGCCTGCCACGGGTTTTCCTGCACGTACTGCTCGGCGCTACCCAGCGCCGCCTGGCCGCGGTCGCGCACGGAGTCGTGGGTCAACTGCAGGGTTTCGCGGGCCTGGGCAAGGCGGTCATGAATCTGTTCGCGCAATTCGTCGGCCTGGTCGCCTGCCAGGTTGGCAGTGTCGGCCAGCAGTCGCTCGGTGTCACGCACCAAGGCCTGGAAGTCAGCCATCAAT
Organism: Pseudomonas sp. NPDC089547; assembly: GCF_050280665.1. Classification (NCBI taxonomy): domain Bacteria; kingdom Pseudomonadati; phylum Pseudomonadota; class Gammaproteobacteria; order Pseudomonadales; family Pseudomonadaceae; genus Pseudomonas; species Pseudomonas sp. NPDC089547. The sequence continues at coordinate 27,993 of NZ_JBNNVS010000025.1, forward strand.
ATCTCTTGTGCAGTCTTTGCCGATTTGCTGGCCATGGGTCTCTCCCTGTCGATGTGTGTTGGTGGTTTGAGTGATAGCACGCGCGGAAGGTTCAAGTGGTGGTGCTGGTATGGGCCTTGCTAAGTCTTTGCCACGTTGCGGGGCGCCACCGTCGTGCCTTGCGCCGATTCAGGGCGCCAATGCAGCGAATACCGATAAACCTTAACCTAATCCACGACAAACCCAAGAAAAAACCACGCAGGCCCCGCCCGGCTCACCGAAACAGGGCAGGGGGCTGGCACCGATTCGGTGCAGGGATGCAGGTTCTTGAACTGTCCTGGTGCCTTTTCAGCAGGTCTGCCTATTTCATGGAAAACATGCACAGCGCTATGGACTCCCTGGTCCACGGTTCCAACACCCTGTTCATTCTCATGGGCGCCATCCTGGTGCTGGCGATGCACGCCGGCTTCGCGTTCCTCGAAGTGGGCACGGTGCGCCACAAGAACCAGGTCAACGCCTTGTCGAAGATCCTCAGCGACTTTGCCATCTCGGCGCTGGTGTATTTCTTCATCGGTTACTGGATAGCCTATGGCGTTACTTTCTTCCAGCCGGCAGCGGCGTTGGCGGCAGACCATGGCTATGCACTGGTCAAGTGTTTCTTCCTGCTGACGTTCGCTGCGGCGATCCCGGCGATTATTTCGGGGGGCATTGCCGAGCGCGCGCGCTTCGTGCCGCAACTGTGTGCCACGGCGTTGATCGTGGCGTTCATCTACCCGTTCTTCGAGGGCGTGGTGTGGAATGGCAACCTCGGCCTGCAAGCCTGGTTGCAGGCCCGCTTCGGCGCACCTTTCCACGATTTTGCCGGGTCCGTGGTGGTGCATGCCATGGGCGGTTGGCTGGCGTTGGCGGCGGTGCTGCTGCTGGGCGCGCGCCGTGGGCGCTACCGCGATGGCCGTCTGGTGGCGTTTGCGCCGTCGAGCATTCCCTTCCTGGCGTTGGGGTCGTGGATCCTGATTATCGGCTGGTTCGGCTTCAACGTGATGAGCGCCCAGACGCTGCAGGGCGTCAGCGGCCTGGTGGCGATCAACTCGCTGATGGCCATGGTCGGCGGTACCCTGTCGGCCTTGCTGGCTGGGCGTAACGACCCGGGCTTCCTGCACAACGGGCCGTTGGCCGGCCTGGTGGCCATATGCGCGGGCTCTGACCTGATGCATCCGATTGGCGCACTGGCTACAGGCCTGGTGGCGGGTGCGCTGTTCGTCTGGACCTTCACCGCTGCACAGAACCGCTGGAAGATCGATGACGTATTGGGCGTGTGGCCCTTGCATGGCCTGTGCGGCGTGTGGGGTGGCATTGCCTGCGGCGTGTTCGGCCAGGTTGCCCTGGGCGGCGTGGGCGGCGTCAGTCTGGTCAGCCAGCTGCTGGGTAGCCTGATGGGTGTGGGGGTGGCATTGGCCGGCGGTTTTGCCGTGTATGGCACGATCCGGGCGTTGCATGGCCTGCGCTTGAGCCATGAGCAGGAGTTCCAGGGGGCGGACTTGTCGCTGCACCGTATTGGCGCCACCAGCCAGGATTGAGCCAGGTCAGGTGCGCGGACGGCAGGACGGACCTAGAATAGGGTTCTCCCTGCCAAACCGGAACGTACCCCATGCTGCCTGAATGCCAACTGTTCGGCACCCTCGGCTGCCACTTGTGCGAAGTGGCCGAGGCGGTGCTGATGCCTTTCGTCGAACATGGCCTGTTGGTGGAGCTGGTCGACATTGCCGAGGACGAGGCCCTGTTCGAATGTTATGGCCTGATCATTCCTGTGCTGCGGCGCCGTGATAATGGCGGCGAGTTGTACTGGCCATTCGATGCCGAGCAGGTGGTGGCGTTTCTCGCGCAGTAGTGCCTCCAGGGGAGATGCAACCCGGCGCCATGGTGAAGCAGGCAAGCTGATCATCCGGTGACTACATTCAGTCATCGGGAGCTTCACCATGTTGATCACCCCGCATTTCACCCTTGATGAAATGACCGTTTCGCAGCTCGCCGCCAGGGACGGGTTCGATAACACACCACCACCTGAAGCCCGGGCCAACCTGCAGTTGCTGTGCGGGGCGCTCGAACAGGTACGCGCGCTGTTCGGCATGCCCATCATCGTCAGCAGCGGTTATCGCAGCGAGAGGGTCAACCGACTGATCGGCGGCGCCCCGAAAAGCCAGCATGTTCAGGGGCTGGCGGCAGACTTCACGGTGATCGAAATCAGCCCCCGCGATACTGCGCGCAAGATCATCGACAGCTCAATCGTCTTTGATCAGTTGATCCTCGAATTCGATGGCTGGGTACACCTGTCGGTGACACGCGGCACGCCCCGGCGCCAGGTGCTGACCGTTCGCAAAGGCACTGGCTACCTGCCGGGGCTGCAATGAACCGCATTGACGGCAGCAAGGGGATGTTCGTATGCTGTATATAAATACAGTATCGAGGTGAACCTATGCTCAACGTCGAGCAACTCAAGTACAGCGTCAACCGCATGCCCGTCGAGCAGGTGGCTGATGCCGTGCTGGAACTGCGCCTCGAAGGCCTGGTCACCGATGACCTTACCCCGTTCGGCAAGGTCCACTTCAACACCTGTTTCGCCGAGATCGAGGCCCTGTTCCAGCGTGCCGGTTACCACCGCGGGCTGGATGTGGTGGGTTACCAGGGGTTGCTGTACGCCCTCTACGACCCTGGTCGCTGGGAGCCGGTGCAGGTGCTGCGTTGGCTGAAGGAACGCAGCGAGGCCATCGGTAAGGCTGGTTGAGGGCGTGGGCTTGGGCGATAATGCGCGGCCGTGAACGTTTCGAGCTTTGCCATGACCACGCCTTTCGACCCCGCCCGCCAGCAAGCCAGTACGGTGTGCCTGCCCCCCGGTAACTGGGCGACAGTGCTCGATTGCCTGTGTGACCATTTCAAGGCCATCGACCGCGCCCAGTGGCTGGACCGCTTCGCCCGTGGCCGGGTGCTGGACGCCGAAGGGCGGGTGGTTTCTGCCCAACTGCCGTATAAGCGTGGCATGCGCTTGCACTATTTCCGTGAAGTGCTGAACGAGCGCCCCATCCCGGTGCAAGAGACGATACTGCATGTGGATGAGCACCTGGTGGTGGCTGACAAGCCGCATTTCCTGCCGGTGACGCCAACCGGTGAATACGTCGAACATACCTTGCTGCGCCGTCTGATCCGTCGTCTGGACAATCCGCATCTGGTGCCGTTGCACCGTATCGACCGGCACACCGCCGGGCTTGTGCTGTTTTCCGCCAACCCGCATACCCGAAGTGCCTACCAGCGGCTGTTCCCGGAAAGGCGTATCGACAAGCGTTACCAGGCCATTGCCGCAGCCATGGCGCAGCATGCGTTTCCGCTGGTTCACAAAAGCCGCCTGGTGCATGGCGAGCCGTTCTTTCGCATGCACGAAGTGGAAGGCGAGGCCAACAGTGAAACCCTGGCCGAGGTGCTGGAGAAGAATGGTGAGCTGTGGCGCTATGGGCTGTCGCCAGTGACTGGCAAGACCCATCAGTTGCGCGTGCACATGGCGGCGTTAGGGGCGGGGATCTGCAATGACCCGTTCTACCCGCAACTGCTCAACGAAGAAGATGACTACCAGCGCCCACTGAAGTTGCTGGCGCAGAGCCTGCGCTTCCAGGACCCGCTGTCCGGGCAAGAGCGGTATTTCGAAAGCCGCTTGCAACTGGACTGGTAGTTGAGCGGTGTTGGTGCACCCAAGGGTTGGACCTTGGGGGCACCCGGCCTGACGCTTAGTCGCGATACTCGCACAGGTAGGCGGTATCCACCTTCACCTGCAGCTGGAACTTGCTGTCAGCCGGCACATTGAACTTGTCGCCTGCCTTGAAGGTTTCCCAGTTGTCGCTACCCGGCAGCTTCACGGTCAGCGCGCCCGATACCACGTGCATGATCTCGCGCTTGGCCGTGCCGAATTCGTACTCGCCCGGGGCCATCACGCCGACAGTGGCCGGGCCTTCTTCGCCCGCGAATGCGATCGACTTGACGGTGCCGTTGAAGTACTCGTTGACCTGGAACATGGGCGACTCCTGAAAAGAGGGGATGAAAAAGGGCTGGCCAGTATGCCCAAGCCCACAGGCCTCGTCATCTGCTTTCAGGTGCCATTGGCGGGAAGCGTCAACGGCAGCAGCCGCGCGGTGTTGCGCGCGTCTTCCAGGGCCCTGTGCTGCTGCCCGCAAAAGTGCATGCCGGCCAGTTGCAAGGCACCGTTCAGGCCGGTGGGGCGTTGCAGGTGGCGGGCTTTGGCAAAGCGCTGCTTGAGGTTGATGTGCGGCAGCGTGCGCAGCAGGCTGTCGAGCCCATGTTGCCGCCATTCCTGATGCAGCTGCTGGCGGTCGTAATCGCCCCAGCTGACCCAGGCCTGAAGTTGCCCACGGTGGTGCCCAAGCCAGCGTTCGAAGCTTGTCCACACCTCGTTAAAGGCTGCAGCACCGTCCACGTTGGCCTGGCTGATGTGCGTCAGCTCGCGGCAGAACGGTGTCAGCTGTGGCCGCCGCCGTGGCCGTACGAACCGCTGGAAATGGTCAACCTCGCGGCCTTCGCGGGTAACCAGGCTTGCGCCGATTTCAATGACTTCCATCTCCGTGACCGGCCACCCACCCTCGTCGGTGGTGGCTTCAAGGTCGATCACCAACCAATGGCCCATACCAGGCTCCCTTGCAGATCCTGCTAGAGCGTAGCCAAACTCCGTGCTTACGGCACCCCCTGGCATTTTGCCCTCTGCTTTGGCATAAAGAGTGGCACAAAGATCAGGCCCCAACAGTTGTGTCGCCCCCTGAAAACGCCTAGCTTAAGCGGACCCAGGCATGAACCGTGATGAGTGTCCGTCTTGACTCCAGCACCCGGCCTCAAGGCCCTGTCCACCCTGATGCTGCTGGCCGTGTACTGGCTGGCGGTGCCGGCATGGGCTGCCGATGCCATCGAGGTCAAGATCGGCGCAGCGCATTTCCCGCCCTATACGGTGCGCCCCGAGCAGGGGGCCGACACCGGCCTGCTGCCGCAGTTGGTCGACGCGCTCAACCGCTTGCAGCAGGGATATCACTTTGTTCTGGTGCCCACGTCCATCCAGCGGCGTTTCGGTGACTTCCAGCAAGGCCGCACCGACATGGCAATTTTCGAGAACCCGCAATGGGGTTGGCAGCAGATTGCCCATCAGGCCGTGGACATGGGCCTGGAGGATGCCGAAGTGTTCGTCGCCCGTCAGGCCAATGGTAGCGACCCGCATTACTTTGATGATCTGCGTGGCAAGCGCCTGGCATTGTTCAACGGCTACCACTACGCGTTCGCCCGCTTCAACCCCGACCCGGAGTACCTGCGCAAAACCTACAACGCAACATTGACCTACTCCCATGACAGCAACCTGCTGATGGTGCAGGCTGGTCGCGCCGATATCGCCCTGGTCACGCGCTCCTACCTCAGCGATTTCATGAAGCGCAACCCGGCCAGCAGGGTGCTGTTGACACCTTCGAAGCGTATTGACCAGGTCTACCACCACTACGCCTTGCTGCGGCCGGGGGCGCCGATCGGCGAGCAGTCGTTCGCCGGCCTGCTGCGGGACCTGCGTGACAGCGGCGAGCTGGCACGCATCTTCGAGCCATACCGCATCACCGTCAGCGCGCCAGAGGACTAAATTCGCGCAGCGTGGCAACGTTCTTTGGAGTGAGCCTTTTCTTCATTTTCGTGAGTCAAGCCCATGCCGTTCGATGCCGCATCGCAGCCCCAGTCACCGCCACGCTGGCGCAGCCTAAGTGCCGAGGAGGGGGGCGGCTGGTTAAGCCTTACCCTTGAAGGCCGCCCATTGATCCAGGTGCGCCTGGAGGCGGGTACCACCCTGCACGTTCACCTTGATCGCCTGTGCCCCGAGCGGCCTTATCAGGCGTTGTGGGCTGCCTGCTACTGGTTGCTGGCCCGCGACACGGCCTGTCAGCGCCTGGTCTGGCACTTTCCTGAGGTACAGCCCCAAGTGTTGACCAGTGGTTTGCTGCTGGTGGGGGAGCAACCCGGCCAGTATGTGTGTGAAAGGGCGCTGTTCTGGCAATTGCCCCAGCCCTGGCTGGGTGAGGCGACGGCGACGGTTTACCCGCAGCAGATGCAGATCAGCAACGGCAAGCGCCACCCCCGTCGCGCACCCAAGCCTCGTGGCGAAGTGTATCGGCGCTTCGATGCGCGCCTGGGTAGCTGGGTCTCATTGCGCACGCTGGAGATCGAGCACGACCTGGAGCGGTTCAACCACTGGCAGAACAACCCGAGGGTGGAAGCGTTCTGGCAGGAGGGCGGCACATTGGCCCAGCATCGCGAGTACCTGGGCAAGCTGGAAGCCGACCCGCATACCCTGACGTTGATCGGCTGCTTTGATGATGAGCCGTTTGCCTACTTCGAGGCGTACTGGGCCAAGGAAGACCGCATTGCGCCGTTCTACCCGGCTGATGACTACGACCGCGGCATCCACATGCTGGTGGGGGAGGAGCATCATCGCGGGCCTCACAAGGTGGCCAGCTGGCTGTCGGCGCTGGTGCACTACCTGTTCCTGGATGATCCGCGCACCCAGCGGGTGGTGGCCGAGCCGCGCGCCGACAATGGCAAGATGATCGGCTACATGCAGGACCAGTGCTTCCATTGCGACAAGGAATTCGACTTCCCGCACAAGCGGGCGGCACTGATGATTCTGGGGCGGGAGCGGTTTTTCGACCGCTGCAAGTTGGCTTGAGGGCCATGGGGCCGCTTTGCGGCCCATCGCGACACAAGGCCGCTCCTACAGTAGATCGCGATCCCTTGTAGGAGCGGCCTTGTGTCGCGAAAAGGGCTGCGAAGCGCCCCCGGCAATCTCGAGTGCTCAGGCCTGCCGATTGGCCGTCTTGCGGCAATGCACCAGTGCATCGCGGATCATGAAGTTGACCAGTGTCGGCGACACCCCCAGTTCCTTGGCAATGTCCTTCTGCGGTACGCCATGCAGGCGGTACATCTCGAAGGCATAGCGGGTACGCTGGGGCAGTTCGTTCAGCGCCTCGGCAATGTCATCCAGCGCGGCAAGGTTGATGTGCGTGGCTTCGGGCGAGGCGTTCTGGATGACCACGTTCAGGCCTTCTTCTTCGCTGCCGGAGTACTTCAGCTCCATCGCCTGCTTGCGGTAATGGTCGATGGCCAGGTTGCGCACGATCTGGAACAGGTAGCTGAGCTGCGCCTTGAACGACGAGGTTATCTGCGGCGCGGCGCTAAGCCGGAAAAACGCATCCTGCACCACATCTTCAGCGCGCGAGCGGCAACCGGTAATGCGCGCAGCAATCTTGACCAGGATGCTGCGGTTGTCGACGAAGGCCTGCAGTAATGGTGAATCGCACTTACTTGTGGATAGTTGTTCCGCCATGGAAATCACCTTGTCACAGAGGGGAAAGGAGGCACCCAAGGCTGGGAAGCTTCCTACGACGTGCGACAAACTATTCAAGATGATAATGATTGTCAAATACGAAACGTAATTAGTATCTGTATCTTTCGGTTCTAAGCAGGCAGTGTGAACCGGTTCACCTCCAGCCCCCTCTGCACCTGAACAATCCCTTTAATTTCTTCCCCTGCCCATCCGTTCCCCTGTGTACATCCAGCCGCCTTACGTTGCCCGCTCAAGATCGCGGAGCAGCCGGCTCGCCCCAACCAGACACTGGCAGGAACACCCCATGACGGACGCCTTCGAACTCCCGCTCTCGCTGGTCCAGGCCCTGGCGCAACGCGCAGCGCAGACCCCGGACAAGATCGCCTTGCGCTTTCTCGCCGACGCCCCCGGCGAACAGGCCGTGCTCAGCTATCGGGACCTCGACCAGCACGCGCGCACCATTGCCGCCGCTTTGCAGGCCCGGGCCGGCTTTGGCGACCGTGCGGTGCTGTTGTTCCCCAGTGGCCCGGATTATGTAGCGGCGTTCTTCGGTTGCCTGTATGCCGGCGTGATCGCTGTGCCGGCTTATCCACCGGAGTCTGCGCGCCAGCACCATCAGGAGCGGCTGCTGTCGATCATCGACGACGCCGAGCCGCGCCTGTTGCTGACCGTGGCGGCACTGCACGACAACTTGCAGGGCCTGGAGGCCCTGGCAGCAGACAACGCCCCCGAACTGCTGGCGGTGGACGGCCTGGACCCGGCATTGGCCGCGAGCTGGCGCGAACCCGCGTTGAAGGGCGATGACATCGCCTTCCTGCAATACACCTCGGGGTCCACCGCGCTGCCCAAGGGCGTGCAGGTCAGCCATGGCAACCTGGTAGCCAACGAGCAGTTGATCCGCCAGGGCTTCGGCATCGACCTCAACCCCGACGACGTGATCGTCAGCTGGCTGCCGCTGTACCATGACATGGGCCTGATCGGTGGCCTGCTGCAGCCGATCTTCAGCGGTGTGCCGTGTGTGCTGATGTCGCCGGGTTACTTCCTGGCCCGGCCGCAGCGTTGGCTGCAGGCCATCAGCGAGTATGGCGGCACCATCAGCGGCGGCCCCGACTTCGCCTACCGCCTGTGCAGCGAGCGGGTCAGCGAGGCCTCGTTGGCCGGGCTCGACCTGAGCCGCTGGCGCGTGGCCTATTCCGGTTCCGAGCCGATTCGTCAGGACAGCCTGGCCACCTTCGCCGACAAGTTCCAGGCGTGCGGTTTCGATGCGTCCAGCTTCTTCGCCAGCTACGGCCTGGCCGAAGCCACCTTGTTCGTCAGCGGCAGCCGTCGCGGCCAGGGTATCGCCGCGCTGGAACTGGACGCCGAAGCCTTCGCCGCCAACCGCGCACAACCGGGCAAGGGCAGCGTGCTGATGAGCTGCGGCTACCCGCAGCCTGGGCACGCCGTGCGCATTGTCGAGCCCCGGCAGTTGCAGGTGCTGGGCGATAACCAGGTGGGTGAAATCTGGGCTGGCGGGCCGAGCATCGCCTTGGGCTACTGGCGCAACCCCGAAGCCAGTGCCCGCACCTTCGTTGAAATGGACGGCCAGACCTGGCTGCGCACCGGTGACCTGGGCTTCATGCGCGAGGGCGAGGTGTTCGTCACCGGGCGCCTGAAAGACATGCTGATCGTGCGCGGGCAGAACCTGTACCCGCAGGACCTGGAGAAAACCCTCGAGCGTGAAGTTGACGTACTGCGCAAAGGCCGGGTGGCCGTGTTCGCCGTCGAACACCAGGGCGAGGAGGGGATCGGCGTGGCGGTGGAAATCAGCCGCAACGTGCAAAAGGCACTCAAGCCCCAGGACCTGATCAAGACCCTGCGCCAGGTGATCGCCGATGCCTGCCGCCAGGCTCCGGCCGTGGTTCTGCTGCTGAACCCGGGTGCGCTGCCCAAGACTTCCAGCGGCAAGCTCCAGCGCTCCGCCTGCCGCCTGCGCATGGGCGATGGCAGCCTGGACTGCTATGCCCGCTTCCCGGATGTGAGCGAAGCCGTTGCAGGCGCGAGTGCTGCCGATGAACTGCAAGCACGCATCGCTGCGGTGTGGCGCGACATCCTCAAGGTGGAGGCGGTTGCGGCAGACGACCACTTCCTGCTGCTGGGCGGCAACTCCATCGCCGCCACCCAGGCTACCGCCCGACTGGCCGATGAGCTGGGTATTCACCTGAGCCTGCGCACCCTGTTCGAAGCGCCGGTGCTGGCCGATTACAGCAAAGCCGTGGCGTTGATCATCGCCGAAGGCGGTACCGGCACGGCAACGATTGCCACACTGGAGCGCGCCAAGGCCTTGCCCCAGTCGTTGGCGCAAAACCGCCTGTGGCTGCTCTGGCAACTGCAACCGCAATCGGCGGCGTACAACATTCCGGCGGGCTTGCACCTGCGTGGCGAACTGGATGAAAACGCCCTGGAAGCTGCCTTCCAGGCGCTGGTGGAGCGCCACGAATCGCTGCGCACCGTCTTCAGCGAGGAAGACGGCCAGGCCCGGCAGCGCATCCTGGCGCTACAGCCGTTCAACGTGCACCGCCTTGACCTTGAAGGCCAAACCGCTGAGCAGGTCGCTGCCCAGCGTGAAGCCGAGGCGCGCCTGCCGTTCGACCTGACTCAAGGCCCTTTGCTGCGTGTGACCCTGGCCCGCCTGGACGACGAAGACCACCAGCTGTGGGTGACCCTGCATCACATTGTCGCCGACGGCTGGTCGCTGAACATACTGCTGGAGGAATTCGCCAAGCTCTATGCCGCCCGCTGCCAAGGCCTGGAAGCCAACCTGGCACCGCTGGCCCTGGGCTACGCCGACTATGGCACCTGGCAGCGACAATGGCTGGCCGACGGTGAAGCCGAACGCCAATTGCAGTACTGGAAGGCACAATTGGGCGATGACCTGCCGGTGCTCGACCTGTGCACCGACCACCCTCGCACCAGCCAGCGCGAACACAGCGCCGCACGCTTCAACCTCAAGGTGCCGGCCAAGCTCGCTGAGGCACTCAAGGGCCTGGCCCGCGAACAGCAGGCCAGCCTGTTCATGGTCCTTTTGGCCGGTTGGCAGGCGCTGCTGCACCGCTACAGCGGCCAGGCAGACATCCGCGTCGGCGTGCCCAACGCCAACCGCCCACGCCTGGAAACCCAAGGCATGGTGGGCTTCTTCATCAACACCCAGGTGCTGCGCGCACAGCTCGATGGCCGCCTGCCGTTCACGCAGTTGCTGGCCCAGGTGCGCCAAGCCACCCTGGACGCCCAGGCCAACCAGGACCTGCCGTTCGAACAGCTGGTCGAAGCCTTGCCCGAAGCCCGTGAGCAAGGCCTGTTCCAGGTCATGTTCAACCACCAGCAGCGCGACCTGTCGGCCCTGCGCCGCCTGCCGGGCCTGCTGGCCGAGGAACTGCCATGGCACAGCCGCGAAGCCAAGTTCGACCTGCAACTGCACAGTGAAGAAGACCATCAGGGCCGCCTGAGCCTGGCCTTCGACTATGCTGCCGAGCTGTTCGAAGCCAGCACTGTCAAACGTCTGGCCCACCACCTGCTGGCGCTGCTGGAGCAGGTGTGTGCCGCGCCGCAGCGAGCGTTGGGCGAGGTGCAATTGCTGGACGAGGCTGGCCGAGCGCAGTTGCTGGGCTGGGGCCAGGCGCCCGCCGAGGCGCCGCAACGTCTGCTGGTCGAGCAACTGAACGAACAGGCTCGCCTGACCCCGCAGCGCACGGCACTGGCCTGGGACGGCGGTAGCCTCGACTACGCCGAACTGCACCAGCAAGCCAACCGCCTGGCGCACTACCTGCGCGACAAAGGCGTCGGCCCCGATACCTGCGTAGCGATTGCCATCGAGCGTTCGCCACAGTTGCTGGTCGGCCTGCTGGCCATCCTCAAGGCCGGGGGTGCCTACGTACCGCTGGATGTCGACTACCCGGCCGAGCGCCTGGCCTACATGCTCGCCGATTGCAACGCCGGCCTGCTGCTCAGCCACAGCAGCTTGCTGGGCAAGCTGCCGCAAGTCGGCGGCGTCAGCGCCATCGCCCTCGACCAGTTGCACCTGGACAGCTGGCCGAGCCACGCGCCGGGCCTGCACCTGCACGGCGACAACCTGGCCTACGTGATCTACACCTCCGGCTCCACCGGCCAGCCTAAAGGCGTAGGCAACACCCATGCGGCACTGGCCGAGCGCTTGCAGTGGATGCAGGCCGCCTACGCGTTGAATGACAGCGACGTGCTGATGCAGAAGGCGCCGATCAGCTTCGACGTATCGGTATGGGAATGCTTCTGGCCGCTGGTCACCGGTTGCAAGCTGGTACTGGCCGGCCCCGGTGAGCACCGCGACCCGCAGCGCATCGCCGCACTGGTGCAGGCCCATGGTGTGACCACGCTGCACTTCGTGCCACCGCTGCTGCAAGTGTTCGTCCAGGAGCCGCAGGCAGCTGCCTGCACCAGCCTGCGCCGCTTGTTCTCGGGTGGCGAAGCACTGTCTGCCGCCTTGCGTGACCGTGTGCTGCAAGTGTTGCCGCAGGTGCAATTGCACAACCGCTATGGCCCGACCGAAACCGCCATCAACGTCACCCATTGGCATTGCCAGGTGGCGGATGGCGAGCGCTCGCCAATCGGCCGCCCGCTGGGCAATGTGCTGTGCCGCGTGCTGGATGATGAGCTGGAGCTGACCGCTCCCGGTGTACCGGGCGAGCTGTACCTCGGTGGCGCGGGCCTGGCCCGTGGCTACCTGGGCCGCCCGGGCCTTACTGCCGAGCGTTTCGTGCCCCAGGCCGATGGCAATGGCGAACGCCTGTACCGCAGCGGCGACCGCGCCCGTTGGCAGGTGCAGCTTGAGGCCCTGGAATACCTCGGCCGCCTCGACCAGCAGGTGAAGGTGCGCGGCTTCCGGGTCGAGCCTGAGGAAGTACAGGCCTGCCTGTTGGCGCAAGCGGGTGTGGAGCAGGCACTGGTACTGATTCACAAGGATGCTGTCGGCGCGCAACTGGTCGGCTATTACAGCGGCAGTGCCCAACCCGCCGAGTTGCTGGCGGTGCTGGCTGAACAACTGCCCGCCTACATGGTGCCGGCGCAACTCATCCCGCTGGCACAGATGCCGCTGGGCCCCAGCGGCAAGGTCGACCGCAAGGCGCTGCCGGCTCCGGTGTGGCAGCAACGCGAACACGTCGAGCCACAAACCGAGCTGCAACAGCAGGTCGCTGCCATCTGGCGCGAGGTGCTGAACCTGCCGCGTGTCGGCCTTCAGGACGACTTCTTCGCCCTGGGCGGGCACTCGCTGCTGGCCACCCAGATCGTCTCGCGCAGCCGCCAGGCCTGCGATGTCGAGCTGCCACTCAAGGCGCTGTTCGAAGCCAGCGAGCTGGGCGCGTTCTGCGCCGAGATCGCACGCATCCGCGACGCCGGCGAGCGCAACCTGCAAGGCGAAATTGCTCGCGTCGACCGCCGCCAGGCGGTGCCGCTGTCGTACTCGCAGCAGCGCATGTGGTTCCTCTGGCAGATGGAGCCGGACAGCCCGGCGTACAACGTCGGCGGCATGGCGCGCCTGCGCGGCACCCTGCACGTAGACGCCTTCGAGCGTGCGTTGCAGGCGCTGGTCGTGCGCCATGAAACCCTGCGCACTACCTTCCCCAGCATCGACGGCGTGCCCTACCAGTGCGTGGCTGAAGACAGCGGCCTGCAACTGGACTGGCAAGACTTCAGCGCCTTGCCCGCTGATGCCCGCCAGCAACGCCTGCAACAACTGGCCGACGACCAGGCGCACCAGCCGTTCGACCTGGAGCGTGGCCCGTTGCTGCGCGCCTGCCTGGTCAAGGCCGAAGAGCGCGAGCACTTCTTCGTCCTCACCCTGCACCATATCGTCACCGAAGGCTGGGCCATGGACATCTTCGCCCGCGAACTGGGCGAGCTGTACGAGGCCTTTGTCGATGACCGCGAATCGCCGCTGGCGCCGCTGCCGGTGCAATACCTGGACTACAGCGTGTGGCAACGGCAGTGGCTGGAAAGCGGCGAGGGCGCCCGCCAGCTGGCTTACTGGAAGGCGCGCCTGGGTGACGAACACCCGGTGCTGGCATTGCCCGCCGACCGCCCGCGCCCGGCCGTGCAAAGCCACCGTGGCGAGCTGTACCGCTTTGAACTCGACCCGGCGCTGGTCGCCCGCGTGCATGCCTTCAACAGCCAGCGCGGCCTGACCCTGTTCATGACCATGACCGCCACCCTGGCCGCCTTGCTGCACCGCTACAGCGGCCAGCGTGACCTGCGCATCGGTGCGCCGGTGGCCAACCGCATTCGCCCGGAAAGCGAAGGCCTGATTGGCGCCTTCCTCAACACCCAGGTGCTGCGCTGCGAGCTGGACGGCCAGATGACCGCCAGCCAGCTGCTTGAGCAGATGCGCCTGGCCGCCATCGAAGGCCAGTCGCACCAGGACTTGCCGTTCGATCAGCTGGTCGAGGCCTTGCAGCCGCCGCGCAGTAGCGCCTACAACCCGCTGTTCCAGGTGATGTGCAACGTGCAACGCTGGGCCTTCCAGCAAAGCCGCACGCTGGCCGGCATGCAGGTGGATTACCTGGTCAACGACGCCAGCGCCACCAAGTTCGACCTGTACCTGGAGGTGACCGACCTCGACGGCCGCCTGGGCTGCTGCCTGACCTACAGCCGTGACCTGTTCGACGAGCCACGCATTGCGCGCATGGCCGAGCACTGGCAGCAGTTGCTGGTCGGCCTGCTCGACAACCCGCAACAGCGCCTGTGCGAGCTGCCAATGCTGAGCAGCGCCGAGCAGCAGGTGCTGGTGGGCCAGTTGCAGGGCGAGCACGATTTCGACCTTGACCACACCCTGCACGGCCTGTTCGCCGCCCAGGCGGCCCGCACGCCACAGGCGGGTGCGCTGACCTTCGCCGGCCAGCACATGACCTATGCCGAACTCGACCAGCAAGCCAACCGCCTGGCCCGCGCCTTGCGTGAACGTGGCGTCGGCCCGCAGGTGCGGGTGGGCCTGGCGCTGGAGCGCTCGCTGGAAATGGTCGTCGGCCTGCTGGCCATCCTCAAGGCCGGTGGCGCCTATGTGCCGCTGGACCCTGAATACCCGCTCGACCGCCTGCGCTACATGATCGAAGACAGCCGCATCGGCCTGCTGCTGAGCCAGCGTGAGCTGCTGCAAACCTTGGGCGAGCTGCCGCAAGGCGTGGCCCGCTGGAGCCTGGAAGACGATGCCGCAAGCCTGTCGGCCTACAGCGATGCACCGCTGGACAACCTCAACCTGCCGCAGCACCAGGCTTACCTGATCTACACCTCTGGCTCCACCGGCAAGCCCAAGGGGGTGGTGGTCAGCCATGGCGAATTCGCCATGCATTGCCAGGCGGTGATCGCCGCCTTCGGCATGCGCAGCGACGACTGCGAGCTGCATTTCTATTCGATCAACTTCGACGCCGCCAGCGAACGCCTGTGGGTGCCGCTGCTGTGCGGCGCCCGCGTGGTGCTGCGTGCCCAAGGGCAGTGGGGTGCCGAAGAAATCTGCCAGTTGGTGCGTGATCAGCAGGTGAGCATTCTTGGCTTCACCCCCAGCTACGGTAGCCAGCTGGCGCAATACCTGGGCGGGCAGGGCGAACCACTGCCGGTGCGCCTGGTGATTACCGGTGGCGAAGCGTTGACCGGCGAGCACCTGCAACGTATCCGCCAGGCCTTTGCGCCGCAGCAGTTCTTCAACGCCTATGGCCCGACCGAAACCGTGGTCATGCCGCTGGCCTGCCTGGCGCCAGAAACGCTGCCGGCAGAGCTGGGCAGCGTGCCGATCGGCCGCGTCATTGGTAGCCGTACTGCCTACATCCTCGATGAAGACCTGGCCTTGCTGCCACAGGGGGGCATTGGCGAGCTGTACATCGGCGGTGCTGGCTTGGCCCAGGGTTATCACGACCGCCCGGGGCTGAGCGCCGAGCGCTTCGTTGCTGACCCGTTCAGCGCCGAAGGCGGGCGCCTGTACCGCACTGGCGACCTGGTGCGCCTGGGCACGGATGGCCTGGTGGAATACGTCGGGCGTGCTGACCAGCAGGTGAAGATACGAGGCTTTCGTATCGAGCTGGGCGAAATCGAAAGCCGCTTGCAGGCGCATGCCGATGTCGACGAGGCGGTGGTACTGGCCCTCGACTTGCCCGGTGGCAAGCAACTGGTGGGTTACCTGGTGTGCAAGCAGGCCGCTGCCGGTAGCGAGGCGCAAAACCTGCTGCGCGATGCGGTGAAGGCTGATGCCCGCCAGCACCTGCCGGACTACATGGTACCCGCGCACCTGGTGTTGCTCGACAGCCTGCCGCTGATGGGTAACGGCAAGCTCGACCGCCGTGCCCTGCCGCTGCCCGACCTGGAACAGGCACGCCAGCAATACCAGGCCCCCGGCAACGAGGTGGAGGCGCTGCTGGCGCAAATCTGGCGCGACGTGCTCAACGTTGCCCAGGTCGGCGTGCAGGACAACTTCTTCGAACTGGGCGGCGATTCGATCCTGTCGATCCAGGTGGTCAGCCGCGCCCGCCAGGCCGGCTTGCAGTTCACCCCCCGCGACCTGTTCCAGCACCAGACCATCCAGACCTTGGCAGCCGTTGTTCAACGCAGCGAAGCCGCCAGCACCATCGAGCAGGGCCAGCGCCAGGGCCAGACCGGCCTGACGCCGATCCAGCACTGGTTCTTCGACAGCGAGGTGCCGCAGCCGCAGCACTGGAACCAGACGGTGTTGCTGGAGGCGCGTCAGCCGCTGGATGAAGCCGCGCTGGCGCAGGCCTTGGCTGCACTGGTGCAGCACCACGACAGCCTGCGCCTGCGCTTCAATGAGGCCGGTGGCCGCTGGCAGGCCGAGTACGCCCAGCCTGGTACTGAGCAACTGCTGTGGACCGCTACCGTTGCCGACTTCGCGGATTGCCAGGCGCTGTACACCGACCTGCAGCGCAGCCTCGACCTGCAACAGGGGCCGTTGCTGCGTGGCTTGCTGGTGCGCGACGGGCAGAGCGGCCAGCGCTTGTTGCTGGCAATCCATCACCTGGTGGTCGATGGCGTGTCCTGGCGGGTACTGCTGGAAGACCTGCAAGCGTTGTACCGTGGCCAGCCGCTACCGACAAAGACCCACGCCATGGGCGACTGGGCCTCGCGCCTGGCCAGCTACGCCGGCAGCGATTCGCTGCGCGACGAGCTGGGCTGGTGGCAAGGCCAGTTGGGCGGCGTGCGCCGCGAATTGCCGTGCGACCATCCGCAAGGTGGCAACCTGCATCGCCACGCCCATACCCTGGCCATCGGCCTGGACGTGGAACAGACCCGGCAACTGCTGCAACAGGCCCCGGCGGCCTACCACACCCAGGTCAACGACCTGCTGCTGACGGCGCTGGCGCGTGCCCTGTGCCGCTGGAGCGGCGATGAAGAAGTGCTGGTGCAGCTTGAGGGCCACGGCCGTGACGGCCTGTTCGAAGACATGGACCTGACCCGCAGTGTCGGCTGGTTCACCAACGCCTATCCATTGAGCCTGCGCCCGCTGCCAGGCGAGGACGAGGCGGCGCGTGCCGGTTCGATCAAGCGCATCAAGGAGCAACTGCGCCAGGTGCCGCACAAAGGCCTGGGCTATGGCGTGCTGCGCTACCTGGCCGACCCGGCCGGGCGTGAGCAGATGGCGGCCTTGCCGCAGGCGCGCATCACCTTCAACTACCTGGGCCAGTTCGACCAGCAGTTCGACAGCGCAGCGCTGTTCCAGCCGCTGGAAGCCCCGGCCGGCCTGGCGCATGACCTCGACGCACCGCTGCCTAACTGGCTGAGCGTCGATGGCCAGGTGTATGGCGGTGCCTTGCAACTGCGCTGGACCTTCAGTGCCGAACGCTACGACGAGCGCACCATTGCCACCTTGGCCGAAGCCTATCGCCAGGAGCTGCTGGCGCTGGTCGCCCATTGCCTGGCCGATGGCAACGGCAGCTTCACCCCATCGGACTTCCCGTTGGCGCACCTGAGCCAGGAGCAGATTGACGCATTGCCGGTACCCGCGGCACAGATCGAGGATGTGTACCCACTGACGCCGATGCAGGAAGGCATGCTGCTGCACACCCTGCTGGAGCCGGGCACGGGCCTTTACTACATGCAGGACCGCTACCGCATCAACAGCGCCCTGGACCCCGAGCGTTTCGCCCAGGCCTGGCAGGCCGTGGTGGCGCGCCACGAAGCGTTGCGCGCATCGTTCAGCTGGAACAGCGGCGAGGCGATGCTGCAGATCATCCACAAACCGGGCAACCTGACGGTGGATTACCAGGACTGGCGCGGCCTCGCGGACGATGCCCAGGAGCTGCGTCTGCAAGCCCTGCACAAGCAGGAGCGCGAGGCCGGGTTCGCCCTGCTGAGCGAGGCGCCGTTCCACCTGCGCCTGGTGCGCGTGGCCGACGAGCGCTACTGGTTCATGATGAGCAACCACCACATCCTGATCGATGCCTGGTGCCGCTCGCTGTTGATGAACGACTTCTTCGAGGTGTACCAGGCCCTTGGCGAAGGCCGTCAGGCACAGCTGCCGGTACCACCGCGTTACCGCGACTACATCGGCTGGCTGCAACGCCAGGGCCTGGACGATGCACGCGCCTGGTGGCAGGCCAACCTGGCCGGTTTCGAACGCGCCACGGCCATCCCCAGCGACCGGCCGTTGCGTCATGACCACGCCGGTAGCGGCATGGTGGTTGGCGACTGCTACACCCGCCTGGAGGTGAGTGAGGGTGTGCGCCTGCGCGAACTGGCACAGGCTCACCAACTGACCGTCAACACGTTCGCCCAGGCGGCCTGGGCCCTGGTGCTGGCGCGCTACAGCGGCGACCGTGACGTGGCCTTTGGCGTAACCGTGGCCGGGCGCCCGGTCAGCATGCCGCAGATGCAGCGCACCGTCGGCCTGTTCATCAATAGCGTTGCCCTGCGCGTGCAATTGCCGGTAGCGGGTGAGCGCTGCAGCGTTCGCCAGTGGCTGCAAGGCCTGCTGCAAAGCAACATGGAGCTGCGTGAGTACGAATACCTGCCGCTGGTGGCGATTCAGGACTGCAGCGAACTGCCCAAGGGCCAGCCGCTGTTCGACAGCTTGTTCGTGTTCGAGAATGCGCCGGTGGAAACCGCCGTGCTCGACCACGCCCAGCACCTGAACGCCAGCTCCGACTCGGGGCGTACACATACCAACTTCCCGCTGACAGCGGTGTGCTACCCCGGTGACGACCTGGGCCTGCACCTGTCGTTCGACCAGCGCTACTTCGACTTCCCGACCGTCGAGCGCCTGCTGGCCGAGTTCAAGCGCCTGTTGCTGGCCCTTGTGAAAGGGTTCGAGGGCGAGGTGAGCGAACTGCCGATGCTGGGCATCGACGAGCAGCGCTTCCTGCTGGAAGACTGCAACCACACCGAGCGGGCTTATCCGCTAGAGCAGAGCTACGTTGCGCAGTTCGAAGCGCAGGTGGCGGTGCACCCGGAACGTACCGTTGCCCGTTGCCTGGAGGCGTCGTACGACTACGCCGGGCTGAACCTGGCGGCCAACCGCCTGGGCCACAGCCTGATCGCGGCGGGCGTGAAGGTGGACCAGCCGGTGGCGCTGCTGGCCGAGCGTGGCCTGCCGCTGCTGGGCATGATCGTCGGCAGCTTCAAGGCCGGTGCCGGCTACCTGCCGCTGGACCCGGGCCTGCCGGCGGCGCGGCTGCAAAGCATCATCCAGCTCAGCCGCACCCCGGTGCTGGTGTGCAGCGCAGCCTGTGCCGAGCAAGGCCGGCAACTGCTGGGCGAACTGGACGCTGCGGTACGGCCACAGTTGCTGGTGTGGGAAGACATCCAGTCCAGCCCCGTGGCCAGCCATAACCCCGGTATCCACAGCGGCCCGGACAACCTGGCCTATGTGATCTACACCTCAGGCTCCACCGGCCTGCCGAAAGGGGTGATGGTGGAACAGCGCGGCATGCTCAACAACCAGCTGAGCAAGGTGCCGTACCTGGCGCTGAGCGAGCAGGACGTGATCGCCCAGACTGCCTCGCAGAGCTTCGACATTTCGGTGTGGCAGTTCCTCGCCGCGCCGCTGTTTGGCGCCAAGGTCGAGATCGTGCCGAATGCCATCGCCCATGATCCGCAGGGCCTGCTGGCGCATGTGCAAGCCACCGGCATCACGGTGCTGGAAAGCGTGCCCTCGCTGATCCAGGGCATGCTGGCCAACGACCACCAGGCCCTGGATGGCCTGCGGTGGATGTTGCCGACCGGCGAGGCGATGCCCCCGGAGCTGGCGGCGCAGTGGCTGCAACGTTACCCACAGATCGGCCTGGTCAACGCTTATGGCCCGGCAGAATGCTCGGATGACGTGGCGTTCTTCCGCGTCGATGTTGCGTCAACCCAAGGCAGCTACCTGCCCATCGGCACGCCGACCGACAACAATCGCCTGTACCTGTTCGGCGAGGACCAGGCGCTGGTACCACTGGGTGCGGTGGGCGAATTGTGCGTGGCGGGCACCGGGGTGGGCCGGGGCTATGTCGGCGACCCGGTGCGCACGGCCTTGGCGTTCGTGCCTCACCCTTACGGAGCGCCGGGCGAGCGCCTGTACCGCACCGGCGACCTGGCGCGGCAGCGCCCGGACGGGGTGCTGGAATACGTCGGGCGCATTGACCACCAGGTGAAGATCCGTGGTTACCGGATCGAGCTGGGCGAGATCGAAGCGCGCCTGCACGAGCAGGCAGAAATCCGCGATGCTGCGGTTGGCGTGCAGGAAGGCGTCAATGGCAAGCATCTGGTCGGTTACCTGGTGGCACACCAGGGCATTGCTGCCGACGCCGCGTTGCTGGAGCAGGTGAAGCAACGCCTGCGTGCCGAGTTGCCGGAATACATGGTGCCGCTGCACTGGGGGTGGTTCGACAACCTGCCACACAACGCCAACGGCAAGCTCGACCGCAAGGCGCTGCCGGCCATCGACATCGGCGGCCAGCACAGCCAGGCCTACCAGGCGCCGCGCAACGAGCTGGAGGAAGTGTTGGCCGGTATCTGGGCCGATGTGCTCAAGGCCGAGCGGGTGGGGGTGCACGACAACTTCTTCGAGTTGGGCGGGCATTCGCTGCTGGCTACGCAGATCGCTTCGCGGGTGCAGAAGCAGTTGCAGCTGAACGTGCCGCTGCGGGCGATGTTCGAGTGCAGCACGGTGGAGGAGCTGGCCGAGTATGTGCAAGGGTTGCAGGGCAGCGCGCTGGATGACGACAAGGTCGACCGGCTGAGCGACCTGATGGCCGAGCTGGAGGGACTCTGAAGTGATTGGCTAGCCTGCACCGGCCTCTTCGCGGGCTTGCCCGCTCCCACAGGTACTGCGCCGTTGCCAAGGCCGGTGCAATACCTGAGGGAGCGGGCGAGCCCGCGAAAGGGCCGGTCCTGGCAGCCAATATCTCAGCGCTTGCCGAGAATCTTGCCCAGCATCTCCGGCCGCGGTGCCCCTTGCTGGCTCTGCAGGTTGCCTTTTTCATCCTGATAGAAAATCGCCGGCGTCGCCTGCAACCCCATCTCTTCCATCAGCGCCATGTTCGCTGCCAGCTTCTGCTGCACCGCTTCCGGCACCTGCTCCAGTGCCTTCAACTTGCTGGCCTTGCCGGCCTTCTCATGGTCCTGCAATGCCTTGGCCGGGTCTTTTGCTGCCAGCAGCGCCGCCGACTTGCCCGGGCTGTCTTCGCGGATGATGCCGACCATGATATGGCGCAATTGCACCTTGCCCGACTCCACCCATGGCCGCGCCTGTTCCCAGAACATGTTGCAGTACGGGCAGTTCGGATCGCTGAACAGGTACACCTTGCGCGGCGCATCGGCCTTGCCATCGGCGATCCAGGCGGTTTTCTCCATCTTCGCCCAGATTTCCTTGCTCATCGGCGCATAGACCAGCTTTTCCAGCGGCTCGGCGCTCAGGTCCTTGCCTTGCTCGTCGAACAGGTTGCCAACCAGCACGTGCTTGCCGTCGGGGGTGAGGTACAGGGCCAGGGCATTGTTCTGGTACTCGGCGGCGTAACCGCGCAGGCCATTGGGTGCATCGAAGCTGCCCTTGATCACGGCGCCCTTGGCTTGCAGTTGCTGAACGGCCTTGGGCAGCTCTTCGGCCTGCAAGGTTGGGGCGGCCAGCAGGGCCAGGGACAGGGGCAGCAGTGCAGTCAGTCGCATGTCAGTTTCCTTGTACGGCGGGGGTGGGCGCAGTGGCCCGGTCGAAAGGTTCCAGGGCGTGGCGCAGGCTGGCCCGGGACAGCTCGCCCAGGTGGCTGCCGATCAGCCGCCCGTCGGCGTCATAAAGCAGGGTGGTGGGCAGCGCCATGGAGCCGACGCGCTGCGCCAGCAGACCGGTGCCGTCGAACAGCACGTGGGTCAGGCTCAGGCCGGTGGTGGCAAGGAAGGTGCTGACGTTTTCCGGGGTCTCGCCCTGGTTGACGAACAGGAAGGTCACGTGCGGATAGTCGCTTTGCGCCTGTTGCAGCACCGGCATTTCCCGGCGGCAGGGCGGGCACCAGGTGGCCCAGATGTTGATCACCAGCGGCTTGCCACGGTAGCTGTGCAATGCGACGGATTGGCCGCCTGCGTTGCGCAGGCTAAGCTCCGGGAGCTCGGTGCCTTTGCTGTACAGGTGCCCGCTCAGGCTCGCCAGGCCCCAGAACAATGCGCCACTGAACAGCGCCCAGCCCAGCGGGCGACGCAGGCCCGGTTGGCGCCAGCCCTGCCACAGGGCCGCGAGGACGATACCGGCCAGGCCCGACCAGAACAGGAAGCCACCGTCGCGGATGTCGATGATCTGCAACGGCTCATCGCGGTACATCGGCCAGTAGGCCACCACGAAGCCTGCGCGGGCAGCCAGCACGCCGATCAGGAACAGGTTGAACAGTGCAGACTCCGGGCTTTCGCCACCACGCCGGGCGACCCACCAGCCGACAACACAGGCAATCCCCAGAGCGGCGAGCATCAGCAGGTGGTTGAGGGCCATGGTCAGTGGCCCGAGGGTTACGGTCAGCATCAGCCTTGGCTCCTGGTCTGGGCCCAGTGTTGCTGGAATGCGGCGGCGTCGACTTCACCGGTGATACGGCGTGCACGGCGCTCATCGCCCTCCGGGCCGATCCAGATGATGCTGGGCGGGCCGGGTACCTGGTAGCGTTGCAGCAGGGCTTTGCTGGCCGGGCTGTCGGCGGTCACGTCCAGTCGCAACAGGTGCACGCCGGCCAGGCCGGCTTGCACGTCGCTGCGGGCGAACACCTGCTTTTCCATGACCTTGCACGACACGCACCAGTCGGCATAGTAGTCGAGCATCACCCACTGGCCACGGGCCTTGGCCGCATCCAGTTCACGTTGCAGGTCTTCGGGGCGGCTCACCGTGACGAAGCTGTCCTCGGCATGCTGACCAGCAACAGGCGTACCACCACCAGCGAACGGTCGCAGCGGCTGCCACAGATCGTCGCCACCTGCCGCGGCGCCTACCAGCAACAGGCCACCCCACAGGGCACCCAACAGTGGCACGGCGCGCAATGCTGGCAGGCGCTGCAGGGCCGGCCAGCTGGCCCAGGCCAGGGCGATCAGCCAGGCGCCGCTCAGCGCCAGCAGCAGGGTGGCGGGCAGCAGGCTGCGCAGGGTGTACAGCGCCATGGCCAGGAACACGAAGCCGAACACGGCCTTGACCCGCTCCATCCAGGCGCCTGGGCGCGGCAGGTAGCGGTTGCCCAGCGTTACCAGCAACAGCAGCGGCACGCCCATGCCCAAGCCGAGGCTGAACAGCACCAGCGCACCTTGCACCACATCGCCGCTCTGGGCGATGTACAGCAACGCGCCGGCCAGAGGCGCGGTCATGCACGGCCCCATTAGCAGGCCCGACAACGCACCGAGCAGCGCTGCACCGTACAGGTTGCCACCACGGGTACCTTGCCCGGCGCGGTCCAGGCGGTCACGCAGGGCGGCAGGCAGTTGCAACTCGAAAGCACCGAACATCGGCAGCGCCAGCAGCACGAACAGCCCTGCCAGGCTGCCCAGCAGCCAGGGTTGTTGCAGCCACGCTTGCAGGCTGGCGCCCAGCAGCGCGGCGACTACGCCCAGCGCGGCGTACACCAGCGCCATGCTCAGCACATAGACCCCGGCCAGCAGCCAGCCGCGTCGGGCGCTGGCACCATTGCCCAGCACCAGCCCGGCAAGAATCGGCAGCATCGGCAGCGAGCAGGGGGTAAAGGCCAGCAGCAGGCCCAGGCCGAAGAACGCCAGCAGGCTCCAGGCCAGGTGGCCCTGTTGCAGGCCACTGGCCAATGCCTGGTCGCTGGCTTGTTCGGCGGCCGGCGCCACGCTGCCGCCAAGGTCGATCGAGGTGGTTTGCGGCGGGTAGCACAGGCCGGCGTCGGCGCAGCCCTGCCAGCCCAGGCGCAACTGGCCCTGGGCATTGGCCGGCAGCAGCAGTTCGAGCTGGTCGCGGTACACCGCGCTGTCACCGAAGAACTCGTCATGGTGGTTGAGCGCCGCTGGCAGTTGCGGGTGCTGCTCGGGTGGCAGGCCGTCGAATTTCAGGCGTTTCTGGTACAGGTAGTAGCCCGGCTTGATCTGAAAGTACAGGCGCATCTGGCCGTCGGCCTGGCGGTCGTGGCTGAGCACGAAAGCCTGCTCGACCGGCAGGAAGTCCGGTTTCACGTTGAACGGGTTGGCCTGCAACGGGCCGGCCAGCAGCAGTGTAAGGAAGAGCAGGAGAACGCGCATGTCTTCGCCTTGGCAGATCTAGGAATGGAGCCATGCTGGCTGGAGTCGATTAACCCAAGGTTAACCCGGTCCTACAACAGCGGTCCTACAGATCCGCACGTCAGCTTGGACACACCGCGACATATTGTCGGCTTGACTTTGCTTATGGCCACATTCTTGTTGTAAAGTTGACGTAGAAGTCAGTTTTTTCTGACTCGCGCGACAAGGTTCTCACCCTTCCGAGTCCCCCGCACAAGAATCAAAAAAAGATGGGCAGACCCCCCTGCTGCCCAGAGGATCAAGCATGTCCAACCGTGATATTTCCCGGCGCGCCTTCCTGCAAGGCGGCCTGATCGCTGGTGTCGGCGTGACCATGGCGCCACTTGGCAGCCAGGCATTTGCCGCGCTGATGGAAGAACGCGTCACCACCTCGCCGCAGAAGTGGATGAACCATGACGGCAAGGCGCGTATACGTAACGATGCCTTGTCCAAGGTGTGCGGCGACAAGGTGTTCGCCCGCGACATCCGCGCCAAGGACATGCCCGGCTGGCCGGCGCAGCAGGGCCATGCGCTGTTGCTGAAGGCGACCAAGGCCGACCGCATTTATGCTGGCCATGACCTGAGCCTGCTCGGTACCGACTTGCAGCCCGACCGCATCGTCACTGCCGCCGACCTGGAAAAGGACGGTATCGCCTGGCCCGAGGCGCACTCGCCCGACCCGCTGCTGCCGCCTGGCAAGGTGCCGATGTTCATTGGCCACCCGGTCGCCATCCTCATCTGGCACGACTTCGAACGCTTCCGCCAGGCCAAGCGCAAGCTGCAGTTCAACGACAAGGCAATCCGCTACGGCGCCCAGGCGCCGCTGTACCAGCGCGACCCTTACGGCAGCTTCCGCTTTGTGCGCGTGGGCGGTGCCACGCCGTTTGATGACGATGAGTTCTCCAGCCTGAAGAATTCCATGCTGTTCCCCACCATTCTCAACCGCAAGCCGGTGTGGTCGAAGCAGCCCAACCAGCACGGCGACCTGACCGAGCAGGGGCTGTTCTACGCCCGGCGCATGGCCGAGCAACTGGACAACCCGCCCGAGGACTGGCTGGTGTTCGACGAGCGCTACAAGACGCCGTCGATCGAGCCCGCCGCATTGGAGCCGGACAATGGCAACGGCTGGTACGACCCGGCGACTGGCACGCTGCACTTCGTGGTCGCGACCCAGTGCCCGTTCGAAGTGGCGCAGGAATGCGTGCACATGATCAAGCCGTCGCGCTTCGTCCTGAACACGCTGAACATGCACCCGGGCTACACCGTGGGCTACGGCTCGAAAGACAACAATATCTTCGTCTTCTACGCCGCCGTGGCCGCACTTTACGGCGCCGGTGTGCCGATCCGCCTGGCCAACGACCGCTACGAGCAGTTCCAGAGCGGCATCAAGCGCCATGCCTTCGATATCCGCTACCAGCTGGCCGTGGACAAGAAGGACAACAGCTTCAAGATTTTCCGCGCCGACATGAGCTGCGATGGCGGCGGGCGCATCAACTACAGCCCGTCGGTAGCTGCGGTGGGGGCTACTGCCGCGCAATCGATCTATTACATGCCGCAGAACGACTTGTCGGTAACCGCCTACTATTCGCGCGGTGTCGAAGCCGGCTCCATGCGCGGCTACGGCACCTTGCAAAGCATGGCGGCCACCGAAATGATGGTGGACGAGATTGCCGGGCGCCTGGGCGTCGATGCCATCGAGCTGCGCCGCGCCAACGCGCTGAAGTCGGGCATGAAGAACACCCAGGGTGCGGTCCCGGCCGGTGCCCTGCGCTTGTACGAGATCCTCGACAAGGCTGCCGTGCATGACGGGTGGCGCAACCGCGACGCCCGCAAGCGGCAGATGGACGCGCAGGATCAGGACCACTGGTATGGCGTGGGCTTTGCGATCTGCCAGAAAGACTTTGGCACCGGCTCTGAAGCACCGATGGCCAGTGTTGAGTTCAGCCGCGACGGCCGTATCAGCCTGCGCCACATCGGCACCGAGCTGGGCACCGGCATGTCCACCTCCCAGGCCCTGGTGGTCAGCGATTTCCTGGGCCGCCCGGCCGACGAAGTAAAAACCGCCGTGACCGAATGGCCAGAGCTGCAACTGAGCACCAGCGGTAACCCGTACCTCATCAGCCAGCCTGAACAGGACGCTGCGCTGCGCAACCCGCGTTGGGTCGGCAAGCTGGCATCGCCCTCGTCGGCGACCAACTCGGCGTTCTACTTCAGCCATGCCACCCGCGAAGCGGCGCGTGTGCTGTTCAACCACGGCCTGTGGCCGGCAGCCATGGCCATCTGGAGCCAGGGCCCGCATGGCGGCCAGGCCAACCCGCTGGTGGTGCGCCGGGAAAACGCGGTATGGGTCAACGGTGCGCTGACCGGCAACGGCTTGCAGCCGATCCCGTTTGCCCAGCTGGCACAGAAGGCCCACGACATGGGCCTGGTCACCGGCGCCAGCGTGCACGGTTTCAACCGCTGGAGCTGGGCCGAGGCCGACTTTGTCATCGACGGCGTACGCGAGCGCTTCCCGCTCGACGCCCTGGCAGTGAAATACGGCGATGGCGCGGTGAACGCCAAGAAGGCGCAGATGAGCAGCCACGGCTACCAGCTGCTCGACCGGCAGAACGCCAGCTACCCCGACACCCAGCTGAACAACGCCATGGTCACCTACTACAGCCCTGTAGCGACCATCGTTGAGGTCAAGGTCAACAAGGGCACCTTCGAGACGCAAGTGCTCAACCACCACAGCTGGATCGAGTGCGGCCGGGTGCTGGTGCCGGAGTTGGTCAAGGGCCAGCTGGAAGGCGGTATCGCCATGGGCATCGGCCACGCGCTGACCGAAGAAATGCCGCTGTACGAGGGCGGGCCCGGGGAGGGCGACTGGAACTTCAACCGCTACCGCCTGCCGCATGCGCGCGACGTGGCAGTGTGGACGCAGACCAGCGAAATCCTCCCGCCGCTGTCACCGACCGACCCGTCCAAGGGCATCGCCGAAGTGGTGATGATCCCGATCGTCGGTGCCATCGGCAACGCCGTTGCGCATGCCATCGGCAAGCGCGTGCGCGATCTCCCCATCACCCCAGCCCGTATCAAGGAGGCCCTCAATGGCTAACCGCCCACTGCAACTGACCCTCAACGGTCAACCGGTCGGCCCGGTCGAGGTCCCCGATGACCTGGCAATGATCGACTACCTGCACGAACACCAGAACCTCACCGGCTCGCGCCTGGGCTGTGGCCAGGGCATCTGCCACGCCTGCGTGGTGATCGTCGACAACCCCGATGGTACCTGCGAGGAAGTGCGCACCTGCATCACGGGCGCCCACTACTTCGAGGGCAAGAAGGTCCGTACCATCGAAGGCCACTCCAGGCAGGACGAGAGCGGCAACCTGACGCTGAACCCGATCCAGCAGAAGTTCGTCGAGCTGTTCGCCTTCCAGTGCAGCTACTGTGCGCCGGGCTTCGTCAACGCCGCCACGGTGCTGGTGGAGACCGCCCAGCGCCAGCCGCTGAAGAACAGCGAGGTGCAGGACCGCATCGAGGCCAGCCTCGGTCACCACATCTGCCGCTGCACCGGTTACGTGCGTTACTACGATGCCACCCGCAAGGTGCTCAACGACCTCGGTCTGGTCAAGGAGGGTTGAGCATGGGTTTCGTACGTAGCGCACTCGCGCTGGCACTGGGGCTGGCCGTCAGCTCGGTTGCCCTGGCGGCCGACGAGGCGCAGGTCAAGCGCGGTGAATACCTGGCCCGCGCGGCGGACTGCATGGCCTGCCACACGGCCGAAGGTGGCGCGCCGTATGCCGGCGGCCTGCCCATTCACTCGCCGTTCGGCACCATTTATGGCAGCAACATCACCCCGGACAAGCAGTACGGCATTGGCAATTACAGTGCCGACGAGTTCTTTGCTGCGGTCACCCAGGGCAAGCGCAAGGACGGCGCCAACCTTTACCCGGCGATGCCGTACACCTCGTACCACCTGATCAAGCGCGAGGATTCGGACGCGATCCTTGCCTACCTGATGACCATTCCACCGATCAACCGCCCGGCCCCGCAGACCGCACTGCGTTTCCCGTTCAACGTGCGCATGGGCCTGAGTGGCTGGAACATGCTTTACGGCAAAAGCGTGCAGCTGCAACCGACCGAGGGCAAAAGCCCGGCCTGGCAGCGTGGGCAGTATATGGTCGAGGTGATGGGCCATTGCGGCGAGTGCCATACCCCGCGCAACCCGATTGGTGCATTGCAGCAGGACCAGCGCCTGACCGGGGGCCTGCTTGGCGGTTACCTGGCGCCCAGCCTGCTGGCCCAGGACCTGGCCGGGCGCGGCTGGACCCAGCCGGACCTGACCACCTTCCTCAAGCATGGCATCAGCGCCCAGGGCAGCATGTTCAACGAGATGTTCCCGGTGGTACATCACAGCACCCAACACCTGGAAGACGTCGACCTGGCGGCCATGGCCACCTACCTGCTGGGCGACCAGCCGCCCAAGGCCAAGGTGATCGAGGCGGTACCGCTTGCGCAACTGACCGACAGCGCCAAGCATGGCCGCCAGCAGTACCTGAACGTCTGCGCCGGCTGCCATGGCGTCGACGGCGAGGGCAAGCCGCACATTGCCGTGGCCATGCAGGGCAACACCGTGCTGCGCCAGGCTGACTCGCGCAACCTGGTCAAGGTCATCCTCGAAGGCATCCGTGAACAGCAGTTCACCGGCTTCGAACGCATGCAGCCGATGCCAGGCTTTGCCGACAAGCTCGATGACCAACAGGTGACGGATATGGTCAATTACCTGCGCCAGGCCTGGGGTGGATTGCCCGGTGACCTGAACGTACAGCAGCTCGCCGAGCTGAAGGCGGAGTAAACGTGCAGCATCTCGATCTACAGGTGATCCGCCAGGCGTTGCAGTGGTCGTGCAATGGCCAGCGGGTGTGGCTGTGTACAGTGCTCGCCACCTATGGCTCGGCGCCGCGTGCGCCGGGCTCGCTGCTGGCGGTGAACGCCAGCGGCCAGTGGCTGGGGTCGCTGTCGGGTGGTTGCGTTGAAGACGACTTCCTCGAACGCGTGGCCCTGGGCGAATTCCCCGAGCCGGTGGCCATGGTGCGGTATGGCGATGGCAGCGATGCGCGTTCGAGCATCCGCCTGCCGTGTGGTGGCGTGCTTGAGGTGCTGGTGGAGAACCTGGCGGCCGAGTGCGAGGTGCAGGCGCATCTGCGTGAGCTGGAAAGCGCCCTGTCGGGCCAGCGCCGGGTGCTGCGCGAGGTGCGCTTGCCCGAGGGCACTCGCCAGCTGGCCGATGACCACAGCCAGGGGCCACGCGTCGAACGGGAAGGCGCCCGGGTGCGGGTGCGTGTCGGCGCCGCCCAGCGCCTGCTGCTGGCTGGCTATTCGAGTGTGGCGCATTTTTGTGCCGAGTTCGGCAAGGGGATGGGCTTTGAAGTCATCCTCTGTGAACCGCGTGACGAGGTGCTGGACGGCGTGCGGCTGGACGGCATCGAGGTGCGCCGCGAGCTGCCGTCGGAATTTATCGCCAATGGCGGTTGCCATGCCGACACGGCGGTGGTTGCATTGACCCATGATCCGAAAATCGATGACCTGGCCATGCTTGAAGCGGTGCGTACCGAAGCGTTCTACATTGGCGTGATGGGCTCGAAGGCCACCTCCGACAAGCGCCGCGAGCGCTTGCAGCGGATTGGCGGCCTGGGCAGCGAGGAACTGGCGCGCATCCATGCGCCGATCGGCCTCAACCTGGGCAGCAAGACCCCGGCCGAAATTGCCCTGGCGGTGCTCGCCGATATCCTGCGCCTGCGCAACGGCATCGGGCGGGCTGCGCTGTGAGCGTGGTCGCGCTGGTGCTGGCGGCCGGGCGCGGTATGCGGTTCGGCGCTGACAAGCGCCGGGCGACACTGACTGATGGGCGCAGCTTGCTGGCGCATAGCGTGGAGCGGGCGAGGGCGGTGTTCGACGATGTGCGCGTGGTGCTGCGTGCGGGGGAGCGGGGCGAGGATTTTGGTTTGCCTGCTGACAGCCGAGTCATTGTCAGCCCGGATGCGGCGTCGGGCATGGGGCATAGCCTGGCGGCCGGCGCCGGGTCGTTGGGCGACAGCCAGGCGCAGGCGGTGGCGATCCTGTTGGGTGATATGCCGTGGATAGAATCGGTAACCTTGCAGTGTCTGGTCGAGGCTTCCCGCGCTTCAAACATCGTGTTGCCGCGCCATGCGGGGCAGCAGGGGCACCCGGTGATCTTTGGCCGCGATTTCTGGCCGGCGCTGGGGCAGCTGTCTGGGGATGAAGGGGCGCGAGCGGTGGTGCGGGCACATCGGGCGCGTTGCATGATGGTCGAGGTTGATGATGCGGGGGTTCTGCTGGATGTGGACACCCCACAGGCCTTGAGCAGCTGACGCGGTCTCTTGTAGGAGCGGCCTTGCGTCGCGATAGGGGGGCGAAGCGCCCCCGGGATGTCAGCTTCGCAGCCTATGCAGCCGGGGCCGCTTTGCGGCCCTTTCGCGACGCAAGGCCGCTCCTACAAGGGGTTGCGCTGGCCTGAAGATTTATCCATTAGCCACAAAAGGTCCATAATCCCCCCTTAATCCCTGCATAGTGCAATGCCAGCCACACCACTCCGGGAGCCCCACCATGCACGTTCTGCTCTGCGAGGACGACGACCTGATCGCCGCCGGCATCTGCGCCGGCCTTACCGCCCAGGGCCTGACCGTGGACCGGGTGGGCAACGCCGCCGCCGCGAGGGCGATGCTGCAGGCCGCGCAGTTCGACGTGATGATTCTCGACCTCGGCCTGCCCGACG
Source organism: Pseudomonas sp. NPDC089547 (assembly GCF_050280665.1). Classification (NCBI taxonomy): domain Bacteria; kingdom Pseudomonadati; phylum Pseudomonadota; class Gammaproteobacteria; order Pseudomonadales; family Pseudomonadaceae; genus Pseudomonas; species Pseudomonas sp. NPDC089547. Next base: position 58,874 of record NZ_JBNNVS010000025.1, read on the forward strand.
AAGACGGCCTCAAGCTGCTACGCCGCTTGCGCGAAAAAGGCGAAACCTTGCCGGTGCTGGTGCTCACAGCCCGCGATGCGGTCACCGACCGCGTCGATGGCCTGCAGGCCGGCGCCGACGACTACCTGCTCAAACCGTTCGACCTGCGCGAACTGGCCGCACGCCTGCACACCCTGCTGCGCCGGGTGGCCGGGCGGGCGGTGAATGTGATCGAGCACGGGCCGCTGCGGTATGACCCCAGCAGCTGCGAGGCAACCCTGGCCGGGCAACCGGTAGACCTGTCCCGCCGCGAGCAGGCCTTGCTCCAGGCGTTGTTGCAGAACCCTGGGCGGGTGCTGTCCAGCGAACAACTGAAAGACTGCGTGTACGGCTTCAGCGACGAAGTCGAGAGCAACGCCCTGAACGTGCATATCCACCATCTGCGGCGCAAGCTGGGCAACGGTATCGTCGAGACCGTGCGTGGCCTGGGTTACCGGCTGGGCCCGGCACAGGCACCGGAAGAGGCGGCATCGTGAGCCTGCGGGTACGCCTGAGCCTGATCCTGGGCAGCGCCTTCGTGATCATCTGGGTGCTGGCCGCTGCGTGGATGCTGCGTGACTTGCGCCAGCAGATGATGTTTTCCCTCGATCAGCGTCTGGTGGCGTCGGCGCGCATGGTCGCCGGGCTGATCGACCAGTTGCCCCAGCCACTGACTGCCAAGGGCGGCGAAGCACACTTTTCCGCCGACCAGTTCAGCGTGCCGGACGGCATGGCCTGCCAGGTCAGCTCGCTGCGTGGCGAAATCCTGGCCAGCAACCACAAGCACGATGGCGCCATGGACGACGAGCGCAGTGGCTTTCGCGACCAGACCATCGATGACGCACTGTGGCGCACCTTCACTTACAACCATGGCGATGTACGCATCACCACTGCCGACCGGCACATGGAGCGCGAGGCGCTGAACCAGTCGATCCTGCTGGCGGCTTCGGCGCCGGTGCTGATGGCCCTGCTCGGCAGCCTGGGGCTGTTGTGGATTGGCCTGGGCAAAGGGCTGGAGCCGCTCAACCGTATGCGCGACGCCTTGCGCCGAAGGCGTGTGGACAGCGTTGAACCGTTGCAGGTGGCGGGCATGCCCAGCGAGCTGCAACCCTTGCTGGAAACCCAGAACCAGCTGTTCCTGCGCATTGCCCAGACCCTCGAGCGCGAACGGCGCCTGACCGACGACGCGGCCCATGAACTGCGTAGCCCGCTGACGGCAATCAAGACCCACCTGCAAGTGGCGCGCATGACCGATGGTGCGGTGCGCGAGCAGGCGTTGGAGCATGCCGAGCAGGGTGCCGACCGCATGCACCGTACGCTGGAGCAGTTGCTGATGTTGGCGCGGGTGGAGGGCAGCCTGTCGTTCGACGATGGCGTGCAGTGCAGCGCCGAACAGGTGGCCCGGCAGGCAGTGCAAGATGCCGGTGGGGGAGATAACCGTCGCATTGTCTTGCGTTTGCCTGAAGAGGCGACGCGGATTTACCTGGGTATGCCGGCACCGCTGGCGGTGGCAGCGCTGCGCAACCTGCTGGACAACGCCTTGCGCCATGGCGGCGATGAGGCGGTGGAGCTGGAAGTGCAGATGGCTGACGGGCAGGTGGGCTTCATGGTGCGCGACCATGGGCCGGGCATTGCCGAGGCAGACCTTGAGCATTTGACCGAGCGCTTCTGGCGTAATGGGCAGAGTGGTGGTTGTGGGTTGGGGCTGGCGATCGTGCAGGCGATTGTGCAGCGTTGTGCCGGTAGCCTGCGGTTTGACAGCCGTAGCGATGGGTTGCGAGTGCTGTTGCAAGTGCCGGCGCGCGCGGGGCATTGATCTTCATCGCCTGTGCCGGCCCTTTCGCGGGCGCGCCCGCTCCCACAGGTACTGCACGGGTTTCAAGATTTGTGCGGTCCCTGTGGGAGCGGGCGTGCCCGCGAAAGGGCCGGCACAGGTAAAGCAAAATCCTGCTACAACGGCTAAATCCTCCCCGCACTCAAGCGTTTTCAAAGCGACAACCGCTCATTCGCTTGCTTGCGAGGATTCACCCATGTCCACCGCTTCCAGCCTTGCCCAGCTCCCGCCGGCCAGCGTGCCGCAGCCACTCTACGAATTCACCGACTCCCCTCTGCTGCAACGCCAGCAGCAACAGGAGTCCAACGCCCGCAGCTATCCACGGCGCATTCCACTGGCGCTCAAGCGCGCCCGCGGCATCCATGTGGAAGATGTCGAAGGCCGCCAGTTCATCGATTGCCTGGCCGGCGCCGGCACGTTGGCGCTGGGCCATAACCACCCGGTGGTGGTCGAGGCGATCCAGCGGGTATTGGCAGATGAGCTACCCCTGCACACCCTGGACCTGACCACGCCGGTCAAGGACCGCTTTGTTCAGGATCTGTTCGGCATCCTGCCCGAGGCTCTGCGCCGTGAGGCCAAGGTGCAGTTCTGCGGCCCGACCGGCACCGACGCGGTGGAGGCTGCGCTGAAGCTGGTACGTATGGCCACCGGCCGCAGTACCGTATTGGCGTTCCACGGCGCCTACCATGGCATGAGCCAAGGGGCGTTGAGCCTTATGGGCAGCCATGGGCCGAAGCAGCCGCTGGGGGCCTTGCTGAGTAGCGGTGTGCAGTTCATGCCGTACCCATACGACTACCGCTGCCCGTTCGGCCTGGGTGGCGAAGCCGGGGTCAAGGCCAACCTGCATTACCTGGAAAACCTGCTGCTCGACCCGGAAAGCGGGGTGCCGCTGCCGGCGGCGGTCATCCTGGAGGTGGTGCAGGGTGAGGGCGGGGTGGTTCCGGCCGATATCGAATGGCTCAAGGGTGTACGCCAGATCACCGAGCAGGCCGGTGTTGCGCTGATCGTCGACGAAATCCAGAGCGGTTTTGCCCGTACCGGGCGCATGTTCGCCTTTGAGCATGCCGGCATCGTGCCGGATGTGGTCACCTTGTCCAAAGCCATTGGCGGCAGCCTGCCGCTGGCGGTGGTGGTGTACCGCGACTGGCTGGATACCTGGAAGCCGGGCGCCCACGCTGGCACGTTCCGTGGCAACCAGATGGCCATGGCGGCCGGCTCGGCGGTAATCCATTACCTGGTGGAACACCGTTTGGCCGAGCATGCCGAGGCCATGGGGCTGCGCTTGCGCAAGCACCTGTTGCAGCTGCAGCGCGATTACCCGCAACTGGGCGATGTGCGCGGGCGCGGGTTGATGCTTGGGGTGGAGTTGGTGGATCCGCAGGGCAAGCGGGATGCATTGGGCCACCCGGTTGCCAACCGAGAGCTGGCGGCCAAGGTGCAGCGTGAATGCCTGAAGCGCGGGTTGATTCTGGAACTGGGTGGGCGGCATGGCGCCGTGGTGCGCTTCCTGCCGCCGCTGATCATCAGCGGCGAGCAGATCGATGACGTGGCGCAGCGCTTTGCCGAGGCCTTCATCGCAGCAGTCTGACCGACCGCCGGGGCCGCTGTGCGGCCCCTGTGGGAGCGGGTCCTGCTAAATCAGTCGAATGTGCGCCCGGCCCGCCAATACCCCATCAAGGTCAGGCAATCCCGCTGCAACCCGCGCTCCTTGATCAGATACCGGCGAATATCCATCACCGTCGCCGATTCCCCTGCCACCCAGGCATGAAACGTACTGCTGGCGCTGCTGGCCTGCTCCCACAAGATCCGCTTGTCGATATCCACGTCTTCCAGCTTCGCCCGCGGCGCGGCAGCACCCTGTGGCAGGCTGGCCAGCTCACGCACGGCATGTTGCATGGCGTGGCCATGTTCGCATTGCAGCACGTCGCGCGGCAGCCAGTGCAGCTGGGTGGCAGGGCCGTGGTGCAGGTCCAGGCAGTCGGCCTCCAGGGGCACTTCGATGAACGCCTGTACAGCCAGGTCGGGTTGCTTGTCAGCCAGTTGCTCAAGAATGCCAGCGATGGCCGGCAGCGCAGTCTCGTCGCCAACCAACAGCACATTGTGCACCCCCTGTGGCGGTTTCCATTCGTAACCGCCCGGGTCGCCTTCATAGGCCAGGTTGGGCGCGACCATCTGCAAGCCGTCACCCACCTGTGCATGGGTAGCCCAGGCCGAGGCCGGGCCGTTCACGCCATGCAGCACGAAGTCGACATCCACCTCCATGGCCTCGCGGCGCAGGGCGCGAATGGTGTAGGTGCGCATCGGCGGGCGCTGGGTGGGAGGCAATGCGCTGTGCGCGGCCTTCCAGTGCTGGTCGTTGGTCAGGTTGGGCAATGAGCCGTCAGGGGCGGGGAACAGCAGCTTGACGCGCTGGTCCGGCGCCAGCGTGGTCATTTCGGTGACATCCGGGCCGGTGAACACCAGGCGTGTCAGTGATGGGCTGAGTTGAATGCGTCGGGCGAGCACCAGGTCGAAGATGCGGTAGGCGCCGGTGGCTGGCGTGCGGCCGTTGATCAGGCGGCGCAGGCCGTGCTGCAGCGCTTGGGTGATGCTGGCGGAGCTGGACATGCGGGAGCCTCTTGCTGGCGGTTTTCTCTAGGGACGAGCCGCCAGCACTGCAAATTAGCCCCGCATGAGCCGTTACCAGCCGCGCCCCGAGTTCACCCAGAAGTTAACCGACAGCGAGGTGGATACCGACTCCACCTGGTGGAACCAGCCTTCAGGCAGGAACAGCAGGTCACCGGCCTGCAGCACCACGCGCAGGAACGGCACGTCGCGTGCCGCCGGGAAACGCTGGTAGTCCGGGGCGTCGGGGTTGAAGTCGCAGCCGTCCAGGCCGCCTTTGGGGCTGGTCGACCAGGTACCCACGGCCGGGCGGTGGTGCGGGGCGGCGAGAATGAACGACTTTTGCCCCCAGACCTGGGCAAACAGGTTGTCGGTGTCGTCACGGTGCAGGGGTGTCAACGTGCCCTTGGGGCCGATCCAGATGCGCGGTGCGATGAATTTTTCGCGCGCGAAGTACTGCGGGTAGCGGATCAGCGTCAGCAGCTTTTCCGGCACGATGTTGTTGCCCATGTAGGCCGGAGTTTCACCGGGTTTGGCCGGGGTATCCAGCGAGGCGATGAACTCGGCCATGGAGGTGGAGCGGAAATCGCGGTCGGTGGAGAAGGTCTTCTTCACGTAGTCGCCGTGTCGGGTGATGCCCTGCAGCTCGGCGAAATGTTGCAGGGAGGCTTCGCGGCCCATGGTGAACAGCGGCCAGTCCTGCAGGGCATCGCTGATGACCACCGGGGTGCCATGCACCAGGTACTCGCTCTGGAAGCGTGCCAGCGGCATGTCGTTGCGGGCAATGCGTGCCACCTCGCGCTGCACCGGTAGTGCGGCCGATACCCGTTCGCTGAAGCGTGCCGGGGTGGGGTAGCGCTGGTTCATCGATGCCTTGGCAACCGGGGTGCCGCGGCGGGCATTGCTGATGATTTGCGGCAGCAGGGTGGCCAGGCCCATGTTGCCGGTGATCTTCAGGCGTGCGCTGGCGAACAGTTCCTCGACGTTGGCGGTGCCGCCCATGATGCCGAGGAAGTCGCGCTCGGCCACCTCGATGGTGACGTCCGGCGCGCTGTGGCGGCCGGCACCGGTGCGGCTGCTGTCGCGCACCTCCGACCAGAAGGCCCGGTCGTGGCCGAAGACGAACTGGAATACGCCTTCGATGCCGACGGCATGGGCGTTGGCGAACAGTTTGCTGAGGATGCTCTGAAGGTCCACGGTGTGCCTCTGGCGGTCTTTCGTTGTGCAGGGATAACGAGCGCCTGCGCCAAGGATTTAGCTGTTTGGGCGGGTAATTTTCCGGCGTGCTGCTACGTCCCGTAGGGATGCTCACATTGTTGACCCAAGGAACCCCTATGGCACTGCACCCTGATCTGGCGGCATTTCTGGAACTGGTCGAATTTGGCCGGCTGACGGGCAGGAGCCTGCCCATGCACGCGATGGACGTGGCCCAGGCCCGGGCCGAGTTCGCCGGCAGCTCGCAAGTGCTTGACCCGAGCCCGCCGGGCGACGTGCAGGTCAGTGAGCTGCACATCACTGCGCGTGACGGGGCCAGCCTGGCGGCCCGCTTGTACCGCCAGGGCGATGCCGGCGATGCCCTGCAGCCGGTGATCTTCTACCTGCATGGCGGCGGCTACGTGGTTGGCAGCCTCGATTCGCACGATTCGGTGTGCCGCCGCCTGGCGGCCCTGGGCGAGTTTGCGGTGCTGGCGGCAGACTACCGGCTGGCGCCGGAGCAGCAGTTCCCGGTGGCCCTGCATGACGTGCTGGACGCTGCTAACTGGCTGGCGGAGCAGGCGGCAGCGCTGGGGCTGGATAACCGGCGCGTGGTGCTGGCGGGGGATAGCGTGGGTGCAAGCCTGGCGGCGGTACTGGCCATTACAGCTGTCGAGCAGCCTGAAGCGCTGGCGTTCAAGCCGCTGGCGCAGTTGCTGTTCTATCCGGTCACGGATATTTCCTGCCAACGGGGCTCGCACCGCGAGCATGCCGAAGGCTACCTGCTGGAGACGCCAACCCTGGAGTGGTTCTACCAGCACTATGCGCCCCAGCCCGAGCAGCGCCTGGACTGGCGTGTGTCACCCCTGCTGTCGACGGTGCGCACACCCCTGGCGCCGGCGTACCTGTTCGTGGCCGAGTATGACCCGCTACATGATGAAGGCATTGCCTATCGTGACTGGTTGCTGGCGGGCGGGACGGCGGTGACCTTTGCCCGGGTGGAGGGGCTGACCCATGACTTCCTGCGCATGTCGGGGATTGTGGGGCAGGTGGAGGGGATTTACCGGGACGTTGGGGAGTGGTTGCAGCGGGTAGCTGGCCAGTCTTGACTTGATATTGCCGGGGGCGCTTTGCGCCCCTATCGCGACACAAGGCCGCTCCTACAAGAGACCGCGATCCCTTGTAGGAGCGGCCTTGCGTCGCGATGGGCCGCAGCGCGGCCCCCAGGGCCTCACCCTCGAACGCGCTTCCTCAGCACGTCCACCAGCCGCTCGATCTCCGCCTCGGTATTCAGCAGCCCGGGCGCCGTACGCACCACCGGCCCTGCATCCCGCGACACAGCATCCACCACGATATGCTGGCTGTTGAGGTACTTGGCCACCTCATCGGCATCCTGCCCCTTGACCCGGAAGAAGCAGAACCCTGCCGAATAGCGGGCGCTGCGTGGCGTCACCAACTCGATGCCCGGCAGTGCTTCAAGCCGCTGCTTGAGCAAGTCGTTCAGCCCGTGAATGCGCGCCTGTACCGCCGCCTTGCCCAGTTGCAAGTGCAACTCGAACGCCTTGCCCAGCGCCCAGCGGTGCTCGAACGCATGGTAGCCACCAGGTGTCATCACCGTAGCGAAATCCTCGTTCTCGGAGAACGTGGCGATGGTCGGGGTCAGCTGCTTCAGCTCTGTAGACGCTGCGCAAATGATTCCAGTACCCCGAGGCCCGAACATCCACTTGTGCGTGCCGGCAATGAAGTAATCGCAATTGAAGTCGGCAAAGCGAACATCTTCAACGCCAAAACCATGCACGCCGTCGATCACATAGATGATCTGGTCCTGCTCGTCACGCTGACGATTGACCTCGCGCACAAGCTTGCCGATCTCGCCCACAGGCAGCTTCACGCCGCTGCCCGAGTGCACCCAGGTCATGCCCAGCACCCGGGTTTTCGGCCCGATGGCGGCTGAAATGGTAGTCAGCACCTGGTCGGTGCTGACCTTGGCGGGGTCCTCGAACAGGCGCAGGCGCCGTACGGGTGTGCCGTCGCGCGTGGTCCGAAAAGCCATGGTATGGCGTGCTGCCGAGTGCTCGTGGACGGTTGTGAGAATTTCCTGCCCCGGCGCGATTTTCAATCCGGCGTAGATCAGCCCCAGGCCCTCGGTGGTGCTGCCGGTCAGGGCGATCTGCCGTGGCGTCACGCCGAGGTAACGTGCAGCCCATTCGCGCACAGCCGCTTCGTGCTTCCATTCCGACTGGCTGTCCCAGTCGACCATGCGTGCCGGCTGTCGGTCGAATTGGCCGCGCAGGGCCTCTATGGCCTCGCGCACGGGCCTGGGGTGCGAGGTAATCAGGAAGTTGGCGAAGTGCGCATAGGCAGGGTCCAGCTCGAACAGGCCGCGAAACGCCGCCCAGTTATCTGCACTGGCGGGTTGTGCCGCTGCGGCATGGGCGGCAGGCAGCAGTGTGCCGGGGCCGGTCAGGGGCAGGGCGGCAGCCAGCAGGCCGGCCTGCTTGAGAAAGGTACGACGATGGTTCATCAAGGTGCTCGACAGGGTCAGTGGGACGAAGTGGCAACAGGCTGCGCGGCGCGCTGCACGTGCTCCCACACCCGCAGGAAGTTGCCGCCCCAGAGCTTGGCGATATCCGCTTCGGAGTAGCCGCGGCTGATCAGCTCGGCGGTGACGTTGCGGGCCTGGCTGGCGTCCTGCCAGCCGTCGATGCCGCCGCCTTCGTTGAAGTCCGAGCTCAGGCCGACATGGTCGATGCCCACCTTGCGCACGGTGTAGTCGATGGCATCGCCGTAGTCCTTCAGCGTGGCTGGCGGCTCTTCGTCGAGAATGCCGTACAGCTCGTTGGCGTACTGGCCAACCTTCTGCTCGGGCCAGCCGGCGATCACCGGGTCGCCGGGCATAAGCGCGTAATTGAGGTTGGCCAGCGGCGGCAGGTCGTAGCGGGCACGCAGGGCGTTGAGTTTGTCCTGGGTCTTGCTGGTCAGCGGCTTGAGGTAGGTGGAGAAGGCCACCAGCTGGATCACCCCGCCGCTGTCCTTGATCAGTTGCAGTTCCTTGTCGGACAGGTTGCGGTTGATGTCGACCATGGCCCGTGGCGCCGAGTGCGAGGCCACCAGCGGCGCGCGGCTGAGGGCGGCCACCTGGGCCAGCGCTTTGCTCGACATCTGCGACACGTCGATGATCACGCCCAGGTCATTCAGCCGTTGCACCGCGCGCTTGCCGGTTGCCGACAGGCCATCCAGCGCATCGACGGTGTCATTGAAGAACGGCAGTGGGCGTGAGGAGTCGGCCCAGCTGTTGTTGCCCACATAGCTGAAACCGAACATGCGCACGCCGCGTGCGGCCCAGCGGTCGAGCTGGTCGATATCATCGCCCAGCGCATAGGCGTTGAGCATGCTGAGGAATACCGCGAACTTGCCTTCGCCATGCAGGCGCCGCATGTCCTGCGGGGTATAGGCAATGCCGACCTGTTGCGGGAAGTCGCGGACCATGGCGGTGATGGCGTTGAAGCGCACTTCCTGGGTGTGGCGAGCGGCTTCGACAAAGCCTGGGGTAGGGCGGTGCGGGCCATCGTTGCCGGTCCAGGATTCTGGCCAGGCGAAGATGGTCAGGGCGGCGCTCGACAGACGCCCGCGGGCCGCCTTGGCCAGGTCGAAGCGGCCACCGCCGTCCTTGTCGGCTTCGCTGCCTTCAGTGCCAAACGTCAGCGGCAGGGTGATGTGGCTGTCGAACGAGATGATGCGTTCCTGCAGGTCGTTGGCCTGGCGGGTCACCTCGCGGGAATAGCCGGCAGGTGTGGCCAGGTAATACCAGGCGGCAAACCCGGCGCCGGCGGCAACAGCCGTGGCCAGGCTGATAAACAGGGCTTTCTTCCAGCGTGGAGTCGTCATCTTGGTCTCAGTAGGTTCACCGTCGAGGGATGGGCACAGAGGCCGCCGCTACCTGCAGTGAACGAGCTCGCAGCCAGAAAATTTAGCCCGCCACGGAGCCCGCCCGGGCTTAAATTTTGCCGGCCGTGCAACGTTCTAGCCTTGGACGGGCCGTGCTCCATGGCCGCAATGAATGCACAGGTATGCAATGACGATTTCCCGACGCGGTTTCATCGCCGGTGTGGCATTGACGGGTGTGGTGGTACCTGGCGCGCTGGGTGCGCTGTATGTGCAGCGCCAGCGCGAGGCCGAGGCATTTCCCGAAACGCCGGGCGAGGCCGTGGTCGAGCTGGCCGATACCCGGTTGCAGCAGTTGGGCGACACCTTGCGCGGCATCTGGCGCTGGACTCTGCAGGGCAAGGATGCGGGGCTGGAAGGCCTGCCGGCAGGCGAGCTGGAACTGTTTCTCGACGTTGCCGCCAGCGGACGAGCCCTGCGCGGCTACCTGGATACCCCCGAGCGCCTGCGTGCAGACGAGGAGCCACGCTACCGTGTGGTGGGCGACCTGCTGGCGGACAAGCCCGGCACGTTGCGCTGGCGCCTGTTTTCGGCCCAGGCGCGTTACGAGTGCCATATCGTGCTGGATGAGGTCTGGGGCCGCTTCGGCAATGCCGGGCCGGCGACCCTCAACGGGCGTATTGCGTGCATGGACCGTGCATTGACGCTGCCCATTGAGGACAACCACTTCCTGGCGTTGAAGCGTACGTTCCCCGAGGCGCGCGAGCGTACCCCGCTGAACCCGCAACTGCTGGCCTGGCTGATCGCTCCCGAGCATCGCCTGTTCCACCAGCTGTGGCATTCGTCGCGTGACAAGTGGCACAAGCTGGACAAGGACAAGCAGGGCGCCCTGCGTGGCCTGGGTTGGCAGCCGGGGCCGCGAGACCGCGAGCGCGATGCACGTGGCCGGCACAAGGACCGCAACGGCTCGGGCGAGGACTTTTTCTTCATGCACCGGCACATGCTTGGCAGTGCCCGCGCCCTGCAGGACTTGCCTTCATGGCCGCGGTTCCCGTTGCCGCAGCCAGAGCTGGAGCGTGACCGTGCGGGTTTTGCCCGCTACTTCGACAACCATGACGGCAATGCCCTGCCGCCTACCTGGCTGGCCAGCGGTGACGCGGACTACACCCAGTGGGTGCGCGACATCAAGACGCCGGATACCTTCCATGGCAACTTCCAGGTCTGGGAGTCACGCTACAGCGACCCGGAGTACCTGAGCACCCTGACCTTGGGCCAGTTCGGCTCGGAGGTGGAGCTGGGCCTGCATGACTGGCTGCACATGCGTTGGGCATCGGTGCCACGCGACCCGTCCAACGGCATGCCGGTGCCGACGGCACGCACGCCGGACGACTTTGCCGAGCGCTGGTTCGCGGCGGATAACGACTTCCTCGGCGACCCATTTTCTTCCCATGTGAACCCGGTGTTCTGGCACTTTCATGGCTGGATCGATGACCGCATCGAAGACTGGTTCCGTGCCCATGAGCGGCTGCACCCGGGCGAGGTGCGGCGCCTGGAGGTCAATGGCGTGCAGTGGTTTGCGCCTGGGCGCTGGGTCGAGGTGGCAGACCCTTGGCTGGGGCCGGACACCCACGGTTGCTCGACTGTGCCGGGGTTGCGGCCCGGGCGCAGTGTGGAGATGGACCCGGAGACCATGAAGCTGGCATTGCGCATTATCTACAGTGATGAAGACCTGTTCGACAAGTTGCAGCCCAAGGTGCCGCAGCGGCCGTGGTACGCGCGTAACCTGAAGGTGGCGCGGCGCACTCAAGGCTGACGCGGTCTACTTGTAGGAGCGGCCTTGCGTCGCGATGGGCTGCGCAGCAGCCCCCGGATTTTGGCGTTTATGCGGATATTGTGGGGCCGCTTTGCGGCCCTATCGCGACACAAGGCCGCTCCTACAAGGGATCGCGCACAGGTTCGAGTTTCCACCCACCCCCTAGGGCCTTGTACAACGCCACGCTACCCTGCAACCGGGCCAGGCGCAGTTGCGCCTGTTGGTCCTGTGCCACATACAAGGTGCGCTGGGTTTCCAGCACGCTCAGCAAGGTCTCGGCCCCCGCGCCATAACGCTGCTGGGCCAGGTCAAACGCCAGCCGTGCCTGCTGCACTTCCTCATCCTGCCACTGCCGCTGGCGGTCTACACCCTGGATCGCATTCAGCGCTTTCTCGACATCGGCAAAGCCGGCGAGGATGCTGCTGCGGTAGGTTTCCAGCAATTCTGCCTGCTCGGCTTCGGCCAGTTCACGTGCAGCGCGTAGCCGGCCGTTGTTGAAGATCGGCGCAACCAGCCCGCTGGTAAGGGTGTAGTAAGAACTGTCGAACACGTGGGCAAACGTGTTTGCACCTGCGCCCAGGCTGGCCCCCAACGTCAGCTTGGGCAGCATGGCGGCGCGGGCAACCTGCACGTTGGCGCTGGCGGCGGCCAGCCGGGCTTCTGCGGCGGCAATATCCGGGCGGCGGGTGAGCAGTTCGCTCGGTACGCCGCTGCCAATCGCGGGCCACTGCAAGGTATCGATCGCCTCCCGGCTGGCGGGCAGTGACTGCACCGGGTCACCCAACAGGGTCGCCAGGGTGACCCTGCTGTCCTGCCACTTCTGCTCCAGCAAAGGCAACTGGCGTTGCTGGGTGGCCACCAGGCTGCGCTGTTGGGCCAGTTCCAGGCGTGTGGCCGAGCCGTTGCGTTGGCGCGCCTCGACCAGGCCCAGTACGTCCTGGGCATTGCGCAGGTTCAGGCGGGCGATACGCAGCTGTTCTTCCAGGGCCAGGCCTTGCAGGTAGCTGTCCGCTACCGCACTGACGAGGGTCAGCTCCACGGTCTGGCGGTCGAAGCGGCTGGCATCCAGGCTGCGCAAGGCGTTGTCGCGGGTGGCGCGCAGGCCGCCCCAGAAGTCGATCTCGTAACTGGCGCTTAGCTGCGCGTCGAATGAGGTGCTGGTGGGTTCGTTGCGGCTGACGTCGAGTTGGTCGTTGCCGTCGCCGTGCAGCAGCCGCTGGCGGCTGCCATTCAGGCCCAGTTGCAGTTCTGGCAGCAAGGGCGCACCGGCAATGACCGCTCGGGCCTGAGCCTGGCGTACCCGCGCCGTGGCGGCGGCCAGGTCGTGGGCGTTGTGCATGGCATGCTGCACCAGGCGGTCCAGTTCATGGCTGGCAAACGCCCGCCACCACTGCGCTGATGGCGGGGTTGCCGCTTGGGCTGCGCCTTGCCAGGTAGCGGGGGCGACAATGCCGCTGGTGGGTGTGGGTGGCGTGCTGCAGGCGGCAATGCTTACACACAAGGACAACAGGCAGATACGGCTAGGCAGTGTCATGGGTTATTCGCTGGTAAGGGCTTTGACCGGGTCGAGGCGGGCGGCTTTTCGCGCAGGCATGAAGCCGAACACGATGCCGGTGACGACGGCGCAGGCGAAGGCGCCGAGCATGGCAGGCAGGGCAAAGGCCACCGCCACTTCAGCCAGCATCAGGCCGCCGCCGATGGCCAGGGCCAGGACGATACCGGCCAGGCCGCCGACCATCGACAGCATCACCGCCTCGCTGAGGAACTGCCGCAGGATGTCGCGCTGGCGTGCGCCGGTGGCCATGCGGATACCGATTTCCCGGGTGCGCTCGCGCACGGTCATCAGCATGATGTTCATCACGCCGATACCGCCCACCAGCAGCGAGATCGCGGCGATCGCCCCCAGCATCAACGACAGGCTGTTCTGCGTGCGCGCTTCGGCCTGGATCAGTGCCGCGTCGTTGGTCAGCTCAAAGTCCTGGCGGCCGTTGTGGCGCTGGCGCAGCAGGCGGTCGATGGCCGCTTCGGCTTCGTTGACCCGGGTGGAGTCCTGCGCGGCAACGGTGATGTAGTCCGGGTCGCGCTGGCCGAACAGGCGGATGGCAGCGGCGGAGTAGGGCACCGCAATGCGTCCGTCGCTGTCCTGGTCGCCAGAGCTGGCACCCTTGCCGGCCAGGATGCCGACTACCTGGAACGGCACGTTGCCGATCAGGATGTACTGCCCCAGCGGGTCGCGCCCGGGGTCGAGCATCTTTTCCCGCACCTTCTGGCCGATCACGGCCACTGCCGCGGCGTTGGCCTCGTCGGCATCGGTGAAAAAGCTGCCTTCTACCGCCGGCCAGTTGAAGATCTCGGGGAACCAGGTGTTGTTGCCGCCCACGTAGAACTGCTGGCTGCTGTTGCCGTGGCGCACCATCATCTTCTCGCCGATTACCGGCATCACATGTTTGACTTGCGGCAACTGGCCGATGGCGGCAACGTCATCCAGCGTGATGGTGCCGGCCTGTTCGCCCAGGCTTGCCGGCTTGCCGTTGAGGTAGAGGATGTTGGAGCCGAAGGCGGCCATCTGCGCCATGACCTGGCGCTTGCTGCCTTCGCCCACTGCCAGCATCACCACCACCGAGGCCACACCGATGACAATGCCCAGCAGGGTCAGGGCGGTGCGGAAACGGTTGACCCACATTACCCGCCAGGCGGCTTGCAGGGCTTCGATCAGTTCACCTTTCCATGCCCCGCGCAAGGTCGCGCCGCGGTCCAGGCGTTGACGCAACTGGTCGGCTTGCAGCCCTTGCCCACTCTGGGTCGCAGGTTGGTCGGCGGCCGAGTCGCTGATGATCAGGCCATCACGAATTTCGATTACCCGCTGCGCCCGCGCCGCCACATCGCGGTCGTGGGTGATCAGGATGATCACATGGCCTTGGCTGGCCAGTTCGTCGAGCAGCGCCATGACCTCGGTGCCGCTGTGGCTGTCGAGGGCACCCGTAGGTTCGTCGGCGAGGATGATATGGCCGCCGTTCATCAGGGCGCGGGCAATCGACACCCGTTGCTGCTGGCCGCCGGACAGCTGGTGCGGGCGGTTGCCGGTGCGGCTGGCCAGGCCCAGGCGGCCGAGCAGGGCGCTGGCGCGGGCGTGGCGTTCGCTGGCGTCGATGCCGGCATAGATGGCCGGCATCTCGACGTTTTCCTGTGCCGAGCCCGAGGGGATCAGGTGGTAGCCCTGGAACACGAAGCCGAACGCCTCGCGGCGCAGCCAGGCCAGTTCGTCGCTGTCCAGCGTGGCCACGTCCTTGCCGGCGAAGCGATAGCTGCCGGAGGTGGGGCGGTCGAGGCAGCCGAGGATGTTCATCAGGGTTGACTTGCCAGAGCCTGAGGCGCCGACGATGGCGACGAATTCGCCGGGGTGGATGCTCAGGCTGATGCCGTGGAGGATGTCGACCTTGGGGGTGTCGAGACCGCCGTAGGATTTGCGGATGTCGACCAGTTCGATCAAAGGGGCGCTCATTCAGCCTCCGCTCAGCGTGGGGGCATCGATGACCAGGCGCTCGCCTTCGGTGAGGCCGTCCAGTACCTGCACCCGCAGGCGGTCGCTGAGGCCGGTGCGTACCTGGCGCTGTTCCACCTTGCCGTCCACGGTCAGCACATGCGCCAGGCGCAGGCCTTCGCCGTCGTCCAGCGCTGCCAGCGGCACGGTCAACACCTGGTTGGCCTTGCCTGCCACAAAGAATACTTGTGTGGTCATCTCGGCCATCAGCGCACCGTCCGGGTTGTCGACATCCAGCAGTACGCTGTATTGCACCACCTGGCTGCCGGCGCTGCCATTGCTGACGCTGGCTGGGCTACCGCCGCCCTGGCTGGCCTGCTCCAGCGGCTTGGGCGGAATCGGCAGCACTTGCCGCACGGTGCTGGTCCAGCGGCGCTTGCCGCCGGCCAGGGTGGTGAAGTAGGCGGTCATGCCAGGCTTGACCTTGCCGATGTCAGCCTCGGAGACCTGGGCCCAGACGGTCATCGGCGAGAGCTTGGCGATGCGCAGGATCAACGGGGTTTGCTGCTGGGCATTGAGGGTTTGCCCTTCGCGGGCATCCACGGCCACCACCGTGCCGTCCATGGGCGCGTAGATGCGCGTGTAGCCCAGTTCGGCCTCGTCGCTGCGCAGGCTGGCCTGGGCCTGGCGGATCTGCGCCTGGAACATGTCGATGCGCGCCTGGGTCACTTTCAACTGGGCTGCTGCCGTTTGCACGTCTTCTTCACGGGTGGCGCCGGCAGCGGCCAGGTCGCGCTGGCGCTTGAGCTGCTGCTGGGCGAGCAGGCCTTGAGCGCGCTGTTCGGCCAGTTGTGCCTTGAGGTTGTCGATCGAGTAGCGCCCGGCATCCAGCCGGGCTTGCTGGGTCGAAGGGTCGATCTCGACCAGCAACTGGCCTTTGCGCACCGTATCGCCGACTTCGACGTGCAGCTTGTGGATCTGGCCGGAGGCCTGCGCGCCAACATCCACGTAACGCCGGGGTTGCAGCGTGCCCAGGGCGGTAACGCTGCTTTCGATGTCGGCGCGTGTGACGGCCACCGTGCTCAGTGGCTGCGCACCGTAGGGCAGGGCCTTCCAGGCCAGCAGGCAGCCCGCGCCGAGCAGGCCCAGGCCTGCGAGCACGACGCGGCGGCGGGTGTTGGTTAAAGGTCGCATGCAGACTTCCAGCCAGAGTGAGGGCCACGCGCTGCCAGGTGACGGCGCGCACTGAGGTCACAGATAGACGAAAGCCCGACCAGTGGATTTAGCCCAGGCAAGAGGGGTGCTGGCGTGTTGCTGAGAATCATTATAGTTTGTAAGATTGCACGCTGACATCACTCGGTCCCGCGCTGCTGCCTGAAAAGGCTTTCTGGCAAAGGCTGGCAGGACATCTCAGGTAACGTCGTGGAACATTACTATCGCGAACTGGTGGGTTTCCTCTCCGCCCGCCTGGGCAGTCGCCAAGCCGCCGAAGACGTGGCGCATGATGCTTACCTGCGGGTGCTGGAACGCACCGATGCCGAGCGCATCGAGCACCCGCGCGCGTTTCTTTACCGTACCGCGCTCAACCTGGTGGTCGACCGCCACCGGCGGCACCAGGTGCGCCAGGCCGAGCCATTGGAAGTACTGGATAGCGACGAGCGCTGGCACACGGCGGCGCCGTCCCATGATTTGCAGCTGGACCAGCGCCTGGCACTGATGCAGCGTGCGCTGGATGAGCTGAGCAAGGTGTGCCGTGACTGCTTCCTGCTGCGCAAGCTCGACGGCCTCTCGCACCCGCAGATTGCCGAACACCTGGGCATTTCCCGTAGCGTGGTGGAGAAGCACATCGTCAACGCCATGAAGCACTGCCGGGTGCGTATGCGCGAGTGGGAGTCCTGAAGGGCGGGTCAAAGGCAAATGAAAATTCCGTCAGTCAATCACTTGATTTATGCGGTTTTCCCGACTTCTATCAAAGTAGACCCCTGCCGAACGTAGGCAGTAGCCGTCACCGGCGCAGTATGGTCATGGAGCTTACCCATTACCCAACTGCCCAGGTCCGACCATGGCTAACAAGACCCTGCGCATCCTCATCGCCGACTCACACCCCTGCCAGCGCCTCCAGCTGGAGCGGCTGCTCAATGGGCTGGGCTATTACCGCATAGCCCCCGTAGACAGCTTCGAGGAGTTGCAGCGCCTGGTGCATTGCGCCTTGCAGCCTTTTCACCTGCTGCTGGGCAATATCGAACTGGCCAGCCATGCCGGGGTCGACCTGGCGCGCTTCTGCCGTGTCAGCACGCAGATCCAGCACGCCCTGCTTTACCACTCCGCGCAGTTGAAAGTGCCTTCAGTGCCGCAGACTGAACGCCAGGCGGTCAGCCTGAGCTTGCCGCAGGTGCCCGATAACGAGGCGCTGGAGTCGTTCATGGCGATCATCGACGCGCCGCTGCTGGTCGGCAAGCTACCGCTGCCAGGCGCCATGCCGGTTGCTACGGCTCGGTCACGACCACGAGCCAACTTCGCGCACACGGTGTTCAACCGCCAGTAACGCAGCGGGCAGGGCAACAGGGCCGCTATTTGTTATCCTCTTGCCCTTTGCCGATTTGCGGACCCTGCCATGACTGCCATCGATACCGCTCGCCCGCCACGGTTCAGCCGTAGCGATCACCGGACCTTGGGCCTGGCCGCGCTGGGCGGCGCGCTGGAAATCTACGACTTCATCATTTTCGTGTTCTTTGCGCTGACCCTCAGCCAGCTGTTCTTCCCGCCCGAGATGCCCGAGTGGCTGCGCTTGCTGCAAAGCTTCGGCATCTTCGTCACCGGCTACCTGGCGCGGCCACTGGGCGGCATCCTGATGGCGCACTTTGCCGACCACCTGGGGCGCAAGCGGGTGTTCAGCCTGAGCATCCTGATGATGGCCCTGCCATGCCTGCTGATCGGGGTGATGCCGACCTATGCCGACATTGGCTACGCCGCACCGCTGATCCTGCTGGCGCTGCGTATTCTGCAGGGGGCGGCAGTGGGGGGCGAGGTGCCGAGTGCCTGGACCTTCGTCGCCGAGCATGCGCCTGCCGGGCGGCGGGGTTACGCCCTGGGCTTCCTGCAGGCCGGGCTGACCTTTGGCTACCTGCTGGGCGCGCTGACCGCAACCTTGTTGGCGCAAATGTTCACCCCACAGGAAATCCTCGACTACGCCTGGCGCTACCCGTTCCTGCTGGGCGGGGTGTTTGGTGTGATCGGCGTGTGGCTGCGCCGCTGGCTCAGCGAAACGCCGGTGTTCCTCGCCCTGCGCGCGCGTCAGGAGCAGCCGGTGACGTTCCCGCTGCGGCGGGTGCTGGGTGAACACCGCCGGGCATTGGTCCCGGCGGCGCTGCTGACCTGTGTACTGACCTCCGCCGTGGTGGTGCTGGTGGTGATTACCCCGACGGTGATGCAACAACGCTTCGGCATGACAGCCGGGCACACCTTTGCCTTGAGCAGCGTGGGCATTGTCTTCCTCAACATTGGCTGTGTACTGGCGGGGCTGCTGGTCGACCGCGTGGGCGCCTGGCGTGCGCTGATGTTCTACAGCCTGCTGCTGCCGCTGGGTATTGGCGCGCTGTACGCCAGCCTGGTAGGGCAGTGGGGCATGACCTGGCTGGCCTATGCGCTGGCAGGGCTGAGCTGCGGCGTGGTGGGGGTGGTGCCGTCGGTGATGGTCGGCCTGTTCCCGGCTGAAATCCGCGTGTCGGGCATTTCCTTCACCTACAACGTGGCCTACGCACTGTGGGCCAGCACCACACCGCTGGGACTCATTGCACTGATGCCGTGGAGCCCGTGGGTGTGTGTCGGCTTTTGTCTGGCCATGGGCACCGTGGGGTTGCTGACGGCCTTGTATTTCGGGCGCCGTGAGCCGTTGGCGTTTGCGGCGGAGCCGATGCCGATCATGTGCGGTGACAAATGAGCCGGTAACGGCAGAGGGATAGTGAGGCAGACTTCCGGGCGAGGGTTATTGGAATAACCTATTAGCCAAATTTAACCTGGAAGGTTAATTTCTCATGGAAAAGAGAACGCCTCATTGCTCGCTGGTGCGGGTAAAAGAGCTGGCTAGCGCTGGCCGCATCAGCCCTACTACTGCCGCGCTGCGAGGCGCGCAGGCTCTGGATATGGGGTATACGGACATGCTGGCTGTGGTCTGTGCGTTGGAGCGCAGAGATTTTTACAAAAGCATGACCAGTTATACTGACCACCGCGTCTGGCAAGATGTTTACCGGCCGCTCACGGTGAAGGGTTACCTGTACCTGAAACTGTCTGTGGTAGATGACGTGCTCATCGTGTCATTCAAGGAGTTGTGAACATGAGATGCCCGATTTGTGGGGGTGCCGAGCTCGCACCAGACACCAAGGACATGCCATACCGGTACAAGGGGCAATTGACCGTGATCCCTGATGTCGCAGGTAATTACTGCCCTGCCTGTGGTGAGGCAGTACTAAGCCATGACGAGGCAATGCGTACCAGCGATCTTATGTCGGCATTCAACCGACAGGTCAATGCGCTAGAAGTCGATCCTGAATTCATTATTTCCGTGCGCAAGAAATTTGATCTGGATCAGCGGGAAGCAGGGGAAATCTTCGGTGGCGGGGTCAATGCTTTTTCACGCTACGAGAATGGCAAAACGAAGCCGCCAGTGGCGCTGGTAAAATTGTTCAAGCTACTTGATCGTCACCCGGAGTTGTTCGAAGAAGTCAGAACCGCCTAACCCAGGTCGATGCAAAAAAGCCCCCGGTTTTCACGAACCGGGGGCTTTTTGTTGCAGCAAGACCTGGGGCGTTACATGTTCGGGTAGTTCGGCCCGCCAGCGCCTTCAGGGGTAACCCAGGTGATGTTCTGGGCTGGGTCCTTGATGTCGCAGGTCTTGCAGTGCACGCAGTTCTGCGCGTTGATCTGGAAGCGCTTGTTGCCGTCCTCCTGGGTGACCACTTCGTACACGCCCGCCGGGCAGTAGCGCTGGGCCGGTTCGTCGTACAGCGGCAGGTTGCTGGCGATTGGCACGTTCGGGTCGGTCAGCTTCAGGTGGCAGGGTTGTTCCTCTTCGTGGTTGGTGCTGGAGAGGAATACCGAGCTGAGCTTGTCGAAGCTGAGCTTGCCGTCCGGTTTCGGGTAATCGATCTTTTTCGAGTCTGCCGCGAGCTTGAGGCAGGCGTAGTCCGGCTTGGTGTCGTGCAGGGTGAACGGCAGCTTGCCGCCGAACCAGTTCTGGTCGACATAGTTGAACGCGCCTCCGAGCAGCGGGCCGAACTTGTGCAGCGCCGGGCCGAAGTTGCGGCTGGCGAACAGTTCTTCGTACAGCCAGCTGGCCTTGAAGGCGCTGACGTAGCCGTTCAGCTGGTCGCCGCCTTCGCTGCCGGCGATCAACGCGTCGGCCACGGCTTCGGCCGCGAGCATGCCCGACTTCATCGCGGTGTGGCTGCCCTTGATCTTGGAGAAGTTCAGGGTGCCCAGGTCGCAGCCGATCAGCGCGCCGCCGTTGAAGACCATCTTCGGCAGCGAGTTCAGGCCGCCTTTGCAGATGGCGCGGGCGCCGTAGCTGATGCGCTTGCCGCCTTCGAGGTACTGGCTCATAACCGGGTGGTGTTTCAGGCGCTGGAATTCATCGAACGGCGACAGGTACGGGTTGGCGTAGGACAGGTCGACGATCAGGCCGACCACTACCTGGTTGTTTTCCAGGTGATAGAGGAACGAACCACCGGTGTTGTCCTTGGCCACTACGTCCAGCGGCCAGCCGGCGGTGTGCACCACCAGGCCTTGCTCGTGCTTGGCCGGGTCGATTTCCCAGATTTCCTTCAGGCCGATGCCGTAGTGCTGCACATCAGACTCGTTATCCAGGTTGAAGCGCTTGATCAGTTGCTTGCCGATATGGCCACGGCAGCCTTCGGCGAACAGGGTGTACTTGCCACGCAGCTCCATGCCCGGGGTGTACATGCCGTCTTTCGGGTTGCCTTCACGGTCGACGCCCATGTCGCCGGTGACAATGCCGCGTACCACGCCGTTTTCATCGAACAGCGCTTCCTGGGCGGCGAAGCCCGGGTAGACTTCCACGCCCAGGTTCTCGGCCTGCTGGGCCAGCCAGCGGCACAGGTTGCCCAGCGAGATGATGTAGTTGCCATGGTTGTGCATGGTCTTGGGCACGAACAGGTCAGGCACCTTGGTGGCGCTGCCGGCATCCTTGAGCACGTAGATGTCGTCGCGCTTCACTTCGGTGTTAAGCGGGGCGCCGAGTTCTTTCCAGTCAGGGAACAGCTCGTTCAGGGCACGGGGTTCGAATACCGCGCCGGAGAGGATGTGGGCGCCCACTTCAGAGCCTTTTTCCACCACGCAGACGCTGATTTCGCTACCGGCTTCGGCGGCCTTCTGCTTCAGGCGGCAGGCGGCGGACAGGCCCGCCGGGCCGGCGCCGACGATGACCACGTCGAATTCCATGTATTCGCGTTCCACTGGTTCTCTCCTACTCATCAAGGCTCGTGCTGTTGCTTTGTCTTATGGGTGCTTGCGCACAGTGGCTCATCACGGGAGCGAAACTGTAGCTGCGCAAATGACGGACTACACCGTTTTGTCTTGGCCGCGCATTATATCTACACCACTTGGCGGGTCCAATACAAACGTTTGTTTGAATTTGCCGCAGGCCAGTAAAATCACAGGAACGCGGCTGGAGGGTGACCGATTTGCCGTATTGACCGGATGGGGTGTTACGGTCAAGATACGAGCGGTTTTACGTTCGCCGTAGGCTTGCAGCCGGGCGCAGGTACACCTCTAAAGACCAGGTGTGGAGCAGGGTTTTGCGGCCTTTGGCCGGCTTGTAGTGGAGTTTACACGCCACGACAGAAAATGACCCGTGAGTATTTGTCGCAATAGTCCGGACAAGACTGTTCGGTCACAGTGAAGATACTGGCTTCCGGTACGTTTTTAGAGGTGCCCTTGTACCCACGCGCATCGCCGGGCTCAGCCCCAGGCGACTATCTATTCACCGGAGAGTAACGAGGAATCCATGAAGGTTCTTGTAGCTGTCAAACGAGTGGTCGACTACAACGTCAAGGTTCGCGTCAAGGCGGACAACTCCGGCGTCGACCTTGCTAACGTCAAGATGTCCATGAACCCCTTCTGCGAAATCGCCGTGGAAGAGGCCGTCCGCCTGAAGGAAAAGGGCGTTGCGACCGAGATCGTCGTCGTTTCCGTTGGCCCGGCCACTGCCCAGGAGCAACTGCGTACTGCGCTGGCCCTGGGTGCCGACCGCGCCATCCTGGTAGAAGCCGCTGACGAACTGAATTCCCTGGCCGTGGCCAAGGCGCTGAAAGCCGTTGTCGACAAGGAGCAGCCGCAGCTGGTCATCCTCGGCAAGCAGGCCATCGACAGCGACAACAA
>NZ_JBNNVS010000026.1:0-80373 GCF_050280665.1 Pseudomonas sp. NPDC089547
GCTTCAGGTGGTGTGAGGGCCGCCATGTTTTCGACACAGGCGCTGCAAACCCTAAGGGCATCGGCCTGGCGATCTGCGGTGGTTCGTCCGTCGTGGCCATCGACAGCCCGCAGGAGTGGTGGGCTTCGGTCAACCTGTCGACCGACCGCATCATCCCGCACTTCCAGAACCTGGCCGACGCCATGCACAAGCATGGCGCCAAGATCATGATCCAGATTACCCACATGGGCCGTCGCTCGCGCTGGGACGGCTTCAACTGGCCGACCCTGATGTCGCCGTCGGGTATCCGTGAACCCGTGCACCGTGCCACCTGCAAAACCATCGAGGTGGAAGAGATCTGGCGCGTCATCGGCAACTACGCGCAAGCGGCACGTCGCGCCAAAGAAGGCGGCCTGGACGGCGTGGAACTGTCGGCCGTGCACCAGCACATGATCGACCAGTTCTGGAGCCCACGGGTCAACAAGCGTACCGACGAGTGGGGCGGCAGCTTCGAAGGTCGCATGAAGTTCGGCATGGAAGTGCTCAAGGCCGTGCGCGCCGAAGTCGGTGACGACTTCTGCGTGGGCATGCGTATCTGCGGTGACGAGTTCCACCCCGATGGCCTCAGCCATGAGGACATGAAACAGATCGCTGCCTACTACGACGCCACCGGCATGCTCGACTTCATCGGCGTGGTCGGCTCGGGTTGCGACACCCACAACACCCTGGCCAACGTCATCCCCAACATGAGCTACCCGCCGGAGCCGTTCCTGCACCTGGCGGCCGGCATCAAGGAAGTGGTCAAGGTACCGGTGCTGCACGCACAGAACATCAAGGACCCGAACCAGGCCACGCGCATCCTCGAAGGCGGCTACGTGGACATGGTCGGCATGACCCGTGCGCACATGGCCGACCCGCACCTGATCGCCAAGATCAAGATGGGCCAGATCGACCAGATCAAGCAGTGCGTCGGTGCAAACTACTGCATCGACCGCCAGTACCAGGGCCTGGACGTGCTGTGCATCCAGAACGCCGCGACCTCCCGTGAATACATGGGCGTGCCGCACATCATCGAGAAAACCACCGGCGTGAAGCGCAAGGTGGTAGTGGTAGGCGCCGGCCCTGCCGGTATGGAAGCCGCTCGTGTAGCGGCCGAACGTGGCCACGACGTGACGCTGTTCGAGAAAAAGGACCAGATCGGCGGGCAGATCACCATCGCCGCCAAGGCCCCGCAGCGTGACCAGATTGCCGGTATCACCCGCTGGTACCAGCTGGAGCTGGCGCGCCTGAAGGTTGACCTGCGCCTTGGCACCGCCGCCGACGTGGCGACCATTCAGGACCTGCGCCCGGACGTGATCGTGCTGGCAGTGGGCGGCCACCCGTTCGTTGAACAGAACGAGCACTGGGGCGCTGCCGAAGGGCTGGTGGTCAGCAGCTGGGACGTGCTCGACGGCAAGGTTGCACCGGGCAAGAACGTGCTGGTGTACGACACCATCTGCGAATTCACCGGCATGTCCACGGCAGACTTCATTGCCGACAAAGGCAGCCAGGTCGAGATCGTCACCGACGACATCAAGCCGGGCGTGGCCATGGGCGGTACTACCTTCCCAACCTATTACCGCAGCATGTACCCGAAAGAAGTGATCATGACCGGCGACATGATGCTGGAAAAGGTCTACCGCGAAGGCGATAAGCTGGTGGCGGTACTGGAGAACGAATACACAGGTGCGAAGGAAGAACGGGTGGTTGACCAGGTGGTGATCGAGAACGGCGTGCGCCCTGACGAAGAGCTCTACTACGCGTTCAAGGAAGGCTCGCGCAACAAGGGCCAGATCGACGTGGAGGCGCTGTTCGCCATCAAGCCACAGCCGATCCTCAGCCAGCCGGGCGAAGGCTACCTGCTGTACCGCATCGGCGACTGCGTGGCCCAGCGCAACGTGCATGCGGCGATCTACGACGCCTTGCGCCTGTGCAAGGACTTCTGATCGCTCCGCCTCTCTAGAGGCGGGATTGGCCCCCCATGTAGGAGCGGCCTTGTGTCGCGAAAGGGCTGCGAAGCGGCCCCAAGATCTCCATAGCAGCATAGATTTTGGGGCCGCTTCGCGACCCTTTCGCGACACAAGGCCGCTCCTACATGGGGTCCGCGCTGGCCTTTGAGGTGGCGCAAGAATCCAGCTGTTGTGGGAGCCTCCCATGTTGAACACCCTTCTACCCATCCTGCTGTTCGCGGCCCTTGGCCTGGCAGTGCTCGGCGCCCTGCGCCGGGTGCGCATGTGGCGCCGTGGCCGGGCCGCCAAGGTCGACCTGATCGGCGGCCTGCTGGCCATGCCGCGCCGCTACCTGGTGGACTTGCACCATGTGGTCGAGCGCGACAAATACATGTCCAAGACCCACGTGGCCACCGCGGGCGGCTTCGTGCTGTCGGCGGTTTTGGCGATCCTGGTGCACGGCTTCGGCCTGCAAAGCAAAATCCTTGGTTACGCGCTGTTGGTCGCCACGGTGATCATGTTCAGCGGCGCCATCTTTGTCTTCAAGCGCCGCCTCAACCCGCCTTCGCGCCTGTCCAAAGGCCCGTGGATGCGCCTGCCGAAGAGCCTGCTGGCGTTCGCGGTGAGCTTCTTCATCGCCACCTTGCCGGTTGCCGGCATCCTGCCCGCCAACACCGGTGGCTGGGTGATGGTCGGCATCCTTGGCCTGGGCGTGCTGTGGGGCGTGTCGGAGCTGTTCTTCGGCATGACCTGGGGCGGCCCGATGAAACACGCCTTCGCCGGTGCCCTGCACCTGGCCTGGCACCGCCGCGCCGAACGCTTCGGCGGCGGGCGCTCCACCGGCCTGAAACCGCTGGACCTTGAAGACCCGAACGCCCCGCTGGGCGTGGAAAAACCGGCAGACTTCACCTGGAACCAGCTGCTGGGCTTCGACGCCTGCGTGCAGTGCGGTAAATGTGAGGCCATGTGCCCGGCGTTTGCTGCCGGCCAGCCGTTGAACCCGAAAAAGCTCATCCAGGACATGGTCATCGGCCTGGCCGGTGGCACCGACGCCCAGTTTGCCGGTAGCCCATACCCGGGCAAGCCGATCGGTGAACACGGCGGCCACCCGCACCAGCCGATCGTCAATGGCCTGGTCGACGCCGAAACGCTGTGGTCGTGCACCACCTGCCGTGCCTGCGTCGAGGAATGCCCGATGATGATCGAGCACGTCGATGCCATCGTCGACATGCGCCGCCACCTCACCCTGGAAAAGGGCGCCACCCCGAACAAGGGTGCCGAGGTGCTGGATAACCTGATCGCCACCGATAACCCGGGGGGCTTCGCCCCGGGCGGTCGCATGAACTGGGCCGCCGACCTCAACCTGAAACTGCTGTCTGAAGTAAAAACCACCGAAGTGCTGTTCTGGGTCGGTGATGGTGCCTTCGACATGCGCAACCAGCGCACCCTGCGCTCGTTTGTCAAAGTGCTGAAGGCTTCGGGCGTGGACTTTGCCGTGCTCGGCCTGGAAGAACGCGACAGCGGTGACGTGGCCCGTCGCCTGGGCGATGAAGCGACCTTCCAGCAACTGGCCAAGCGCAACATCCAGACCCTGGCCAAGTACAAGTTCCAGCGCATCGTCACCTGCGACCCGCACAGCTTCCATGTGCTGAAGAACGAGTACGGCGCCTTGGGCGGTGATTACCAGGTGCAGCACCACAGCACCTATATCGCCGAACTGATCGCAGCCAAAAAGCTCAACCTCGGCCAGCACAAGGGTGGCAGCGTCACCTACCACGACCCGTGCTACCTGGGCCGCTACAACGGCGAATACGAAGCCCCGCGTGAAGTGCTCAAGGCGCTGGGTATCGAAGTGCGCGAGATGCAACGTTCGGGCTTCCGTTCCCGCTGCTGCGGCGGTGGCGGCGGCGCGCCGATCACCGATATCCCGGGCAAGCAGCGTATCCCCGACATGCGCATGGACGACATTCGCGAAACCGAGGCCGAGCTGGTGGCCGTGGGTTGCCCGCAGTGCACCGCCATGCTCGAAGGTGTGGTCGAACCGCGCCCACAGATCAAGGACCTGGCCGAGCTGGTGGCTGACGTGCTGATCGAAGAGGAATCGCCCGCCGCCCCAAAGCCGCAAGCGGCCAAACGTGAACCTGCGGAGGTGCATTGATGAGCGACATTATCCGCCGCGACCCACGCGCCGAGTGGATCGCCCGTAACCGCCTGCACCCGCTGCATGCGGCCATGCAGACGCAACAGACCAGCTGGATGGGGCCCAATGGCCTCATCCGCAAGAACCCCCACGCCATTGCCGCAGGCTTTATCGGCCCGGCCGGCATCAAGCGCATCGACCGCAGCGGCGCCCAGCAGGGCACCGGTGTGGGCGGGCGGCGCACGCCGGCGGCCGAGGTCAAGTTGCCGCTGCACCAGGTACCTACGCCTGCGTTCTACATTGCCGTGGTGCCCGACATGGTCGGTGGCCGCCTGAGCAGCCACGACCGCGACCTGCTCGGCCTGGCCCACAGCCTGGCCGGCAGCGACGGTGCAGTGCTGGCGGTGGTGTTTGGCGAACACAAGGAAAGCAACTTTGCCACAGCCGGGGTCGACCGCCTGCTGGTCATCGAAGGCGAGGCGTTCGAAGGTTATGCGCCGGAGCAGTTGGTGCAAGGCTTGCGGGCTGTGGATAACCAGTTCACCCCGCGCCACTGGCTGTTGCCCGACAGCCGCACAGGTGGCGGCGAATTGGGTCGCCGGCTGGGTGCCGCGTTGGGCGAGCGCCCGGCGACGAGGGTGTGGCAGGTTAAGGACGGCCAGTGCATCGGCCGCGCCGGTGCCGGCCAGCAAGACCTGCAACGCGCCGTGCCACGCCTGATCCTGGCGGCGGCGGAGTGCGCCGAGCCGGTCAGCGAAACCCGTCACGAAGCCTTGCCGGTGGAGTTGTCCACAAGCGTGGCGCGCAGCTTGTCGCGCATCGAAGACCTGGGCTCGGTAGCCGTGGACCCGGCCACCATTGCCATGGCCGAGGCCGAGTTCATTGTTTCGGGCGGTAATGGCGTCAAAGACTGGGACCTGTACCACCAGGCCACCGCAGCTCTTGGTGCCACCGAAGGCGCCTCGCGGGTGGCGGTGGACGACGGCTTCATGCCGCGCAACCGCCAGGTGGGTGCCACCGGTACCTGGGTTACCGCACGGGTCTATGTGGCTGTGGGTATCTCGGGCGCCATCCAGCACCTTCAAGGCATCGGCGCCTGCGACAAGGTGGTGGCGATCAACATGGACCCAGGCTGCGACATGATCAAACGGGCCGACCTGTCGGTGATTGGCGACAGCTCGGCGATTCTCAAGGCACTGATCGAGGCTGTGGACAACTACCGCAGCGGCGGCCAGCGCGACGCGGCATAAGGGCACGAGCATGAGTACGAAAGTGATCAGCCTGGTTTCCATCGGTGCCCACCCAAGCTCCGGCCGCGCCCGCCGCGCCGAGCAGGATGCGCGTGCGGTGGAACTGGGGTTGCAGCTGGCTGGGGATAACTTGCAGGTGGTGCATGCCGGCGACCCGCGCGAAGAGGCGCTGCGCGCTTATCTGGGCATGGGCCTGGACCATCTGGATGTGCTGGAGCAGCCGGCCGGTGCCGATGTGCTGGGCGTGCTGGGGGATTACCTGCGCGACGCCGGGGCGCAGCTGGTGCTGACCGGCAGCCAGGCCGAGACGGGCGAGGGGTCGGGCATGTTGCCGTTCCTGCTGGCTGAAAAGCTCGGCTGGCCGTTGATTGTGGGGTTGGCCGAAGTTGAGTCGATAGAGAACGGCACTGCCCAGGTATTGCAGGCGCTGCCACGTGGCCAGCGGCGTCGGCTGAAAGTGCGCCTGCCGTTGCTGGCGACTGTGGATAACGCTGCGCCCAAGCCGCGCCAAAGCGCTTTTGGCCCTGCGCGCCGGGGTCTGCTGGCGGCGCGTAATGTGGCCATTGTCGAAGATGAGCTGTTGGCCGATGCCGAGTTGCAACCGGCCCGTCCTCGGCCCAAGCGTCTGAAGGTGATCAAGGCCAAGAGCGGTGCCGATCGCATGAAGGCGGCGACAGCCAAAGCCAGCGGCGGTGGCGGCAAGGTGCTGAAGGATGTTTCACCGCAGGAAGGCGCCGAGGCCATCCTCAAGCTGCTCGTAGAAGAGGGCGTATTGCGCTGAAGCCTTACGCGGTCGCCGTGTAGGAGCGGCCTTGTGTCGCGATGGGCTGCGCAGCAGCCCCGACAATATTGAGCCAGGTTCGAGATCCTGGGGCCGCGTTGCGGCCCGTCGCGACACAAGGCCGCTCCTACACTACCTGTTTCAAGCGTTTCTGATGACATTGAAGGCCCAAAAGGCCAGGCCCTCTACCACCGGCTCGAAGGTCACCCGCTCCCCCTCCTGCAGCGTTGCCCTGCCAAGTATCAAGATCGCACTGCGCGCCACGAAGTAGTCGCCACTGCCGTCATCAGCCCTGATTACCCCTAATCCGTTTACCGCATGGAACCACTTCACAGAGCCAGTCAGGCGCCTGTGCATAAGTGACCTCTTGCTAATGCCATAGTAATGGCACTCAATCAACCACGAAGCTCGCTCCAGCGAAACTGGCAAAAATGTCAGGTCCTGGGATTGTTGCCCACCGAATCTGTTCGCCAAGGTGTGGATAAAGTGTTGGTGCATGGCTGTGGGCTTTATAGGGCGGGGCTTACAGGTTTTTGATCATAAAATGATCAGTCTTCGTTGGACGGATTCAGAGCAGATAGATATGGCGGTGTCAGGTTTTGCCCACAATCGCTGTTGGCTGCCCTGTGGATAATCTGTTCGGCACTCGCTGAATGCCGCGCAGGGCATGGTCTGCGGAGAATTGATCAAATAATGATCAAAGATATTCTGATCCATGTTTATCAAGGCCTTGCATCGCTTATCCACAACCCGATCGCTGTACGGTCGTGTTTTGCTCACAAACTCTGTTGGTGTATCTGTGGACAAGATGTAGGAACTTCGCTGTAGCCCAACAAGGCCGAGGGCTTGCTGCAATTGATCAAATAACGACCAGTTTCACCTGGTATTTGTGCCAGTACGAAACCAGGTGGCTTGCCGTTAAGGTAGTCGAGAACATTGAAGGAGCTGTGGATAACCATGGCACGCGCTTACTCACCTTATGGCGTTACTGGGGGGCTCCGCCCGGCGACATTACTGGCTTTTTGCGGTCAACGTTTTGATCCGCTGACAGGCAGCTATCCGTTGGGCAATGGCCACCGCTTCTACAGCCCTGGCCTGAGGCGGTTCATCAGCCCTGACTCTCTGAGCCCGTTCGGAAAGGGGGGGATTAACGCATACGCCTACTGCCAGGGCGATCCTGTCAACTTTGTTGACTTAAGTGGACGTTTCCCCGCGATCATGGCGCCAATCAGAAACCTCATCACGGGAGTGATCAACCTGGCTATCAGTGCCGTGAAGGTGTATCGCAACTACCGTACAGAGCGGGACTTCGCCTTGAGTAGTGGTTACCCAGGAAGCCGCTCAGGAGTTTTCACGTACGGCACGCCAGAGCACACCGTCGCACCATGGTCTTCTGGGGATAAACTGCTCTCGGGTGCTGGAGTCATCAGCGCGTCAGTGAGTATTGGCACGGCTACCGGGCGGTTATTATCGCCGCAGGCCGAGGCGTTGGCCTGGGTTGATTTTGGGGTAGCCTCAGTTGCTACTGCCCTGTCAGCTTACGAGCTTTATGGGCTGGCAACATCATCTACCCAGCGGCGCTATCCCATCCAGCCGGTGGCATATCAGGTGCGTACCGGAGAGCGGCATCCAGATACACCGGTGTGAAAGCGCCATGCTTCAGCACATTTGCCGAAGCATGGCGGGTGTATCAGTTACTACTGCGCCTGCACTTCCTTCAGGTACGGCGCCGGCTCCGCCCCCAGATTGTTCAGCACCCGCTGGCTATACCAGTCAATGAAGTTGACCACACCAAACTCGTAAGTCTTCGAGTATGGTCCTGGCTGGTAAGCCGTGGAGTTGATCCCGCGCTGGTTCTCTTCCGCCAGGCGGCGATCCTGGTCGTTGGTAGCGTCCCACACCTTGCGCATGCGCTCCGGGTCGTAGTCCACGCCTTCCACGGCGTCCTTGTGCACCAGCCACTTGGTGGTGACCATGGTTTCCTGGGCACTGATCGGCCACACGGTGAACACGATGATGTGGTCGCCCATGCAGTGGTTCCACGAGTGCGGCAGGTGCAGGATGCGCATCGAGCCCAGGTCCGGGTTCTTGATGCGGCCCATCAGCCTCTGGCAGGCCTGCTTGCCGTCCATGGTCATCGATACCGTGCCCTTGAGCAGCGGCATGCGCACAATGCGGTTACGCAGGCCGTGGCTTTTGTGCAGGTACGGGATCTTCTCGGCTTCCCAGGCGGCGGCAGAGCTGGCCACGTGGTCCTTGAATTCCTGGCTGGCGCGCGGGTCGTTGGTGTCGTCCCACTCCAGCAGGGTTTGCAGCAGCTCTGGGTGCGAACCGGAGCAGTGGTAGCACTCGCGGTTGTTTTCCAGCACCAGCTTCCAGTTGGCCTTTTCCATCAAGGTGGTTTGCACCGCCACCTTGGTGTTCTCCATGTCGTACGGTTCCATGTAGTGCTCGAGGGTGGCCAGGAACTCGTCGATGGCGGGTGGGTTTTCCGCCAGGCTGATGAAGATGTAGCCACCGGCAACCTTTACGTGCACCGGCTTCAGGCCGTACTCCTTCATGTCGAAGTCGGCGCCCATTTCGGTGCCGGCGAACAGCAGGCGGCCGTCCAGTTCGTAGGTCCACTGGTGGTAATGGCAGACCAGCTTGGCCACCTTGCCCTTGTCGCTGACGCACAGGCGCGAACCGCGGTGGCGGCAGACGTTGTGGAAGGCGTGCACCTTACCTTCGGCGCCACGTACCACCAGGATCGGGTTCTTGCCGATCTGTAGGGTGATGTAGTTGCCTTTCGCCGGAATCTCGCAAGTCATGCCGGCGATCAGCCATTCTTTCTGGAAGATCTCCTGCATGTCGATCTGGAACAGACGCTCGTCGGTGTAGAAAGGCTGGGGCAGCGAGTAGGTTCGCTCGCGGGTCTGCAACATCTCGGCGGTGGCCTTGCGTGCAGGTTCCAGTGGATCGCCCAGGCTCAGGGTTGCGGTGACGTCCATCGTGTATTCCTCGGGGCCGTGTGCGGCCGGCAAAAGGTGGCTAATCATTGTTGTGGTGCCGCAAGGCTGTTTATCAGCAAACAGCTAGTTGTTTTGCCGTGGAGTGTGCGTCCGAAGCTGCCGCGAACCGTATCCATGGGCGACATGGCCGATGTGAATTACGACGCGCCAGCCCTTGTAGTGCGGGGCTGGTCGCGATAAGCACGCCGATGTCGCTGGCAGGAATGTGCGTCGCCCTCGGCTTGCGCATTATCCAAGCCATAAAAAGGCCAATAGTCGGCTGCTGGAGATGAACATGTCCGATACCTTCCTCAATCCGGTCACTACCCAGACCTGGGCCAACGGCCGCCACATCGTGCGCTGCGTCAAGGTCATCCAGGAGACCTGGGACGTGCGCACCTTCTGTTTCATGGCCGACCAACCGATCATGTTCTTCTTCAAGCCAGGGCAGTTCGTTACCCTGGAGCTGGAGATCGAAGGCAAGCCGGTGATGCGTTCCTACACCATCTCCAGTTCACCGTCGGTACCGTACAGCTTCTCCATCACCGTGAAGCGCGTGCCGGGCGGCCTGGTGTCCAACTTCCTCCACGACACCATGCACGAAGGCGCCGAGCTGCCGGTTCACGGCCCGGTGGGGTTGTTCAACGCCATCGACTTCCCGGCCGGCAAGACCCTGTACCTGTCGGGCGGCGTCGGCATTACCCCGGTGATGTCCATGGCGCGCTGGTTCTACGACACCAATGCCAACGTCGACATGGTGTTCGTGCACAGCGCCCGTTCGCCGAAGGACATCATCTACCACCGCGAGCTGGAACAGATGGCCTCGCGCATACCCAACTTCAGCCTGCACATCATCTGTGAGAAGCACGGGCTGGGTGAGCCATGGGCGGGTTATCGCGGCTACCTCAACCAGCGCCTGATGGAGCTGATCGCGCCGGACTACATGGAGCGCACGGTGTTCTGCTGCGGCCCGACGCCGTACATGACCGCCGTCAAGCGCATGCTCGAAGCGGTCGGCTTCGACATGAAGAACTACCACGAGGAATCGTTCGGGGCGACGCCGCCAGAGGCTAAGGCCGACGCGGTCGAGCACGCCGAGCAGGCCGCCGATGCGCCGGAAGTGGATGCCTCGGACCTCAACCTGGTGGAGTTCATCGGCAGCGAGAAGAGCATCCGCATTGCGCCGGGCGAAACCGTGCATGCGGCGGCTGCCAAGGTCGGGCTGATGATTCCCAAGGCCTGCGGCATGGGCATATGCGGCACCTGCAAGGTGCTCAAGCTGGGCGGCGAAGTGGAAATGGACCACAACGGCGGCATTACCGAAGAGGACGAAGCCGAGGGCTACATCCTGTCGTGCTGCAGCGTGCCGAAAGGGGATGTGCGGATCGATTACTGATCCGAAATTGCAGGGGGCTGCTTTGCAGCCCATCGCGACACAAGGCCGCTCCTACAGGAGATCGCGGTCCCCTGTAGGAGCGGCCTTGTGTCGCGATGGGCCGCAAAGCGGCCCCGGCTTTTTCAAGTGCGGAACCGGGCTACTAGGCCATTGAGGTCTACGGCAAGGCGCGACAGCTCGGCACTCGCCGCACTGGTCTGATGTGCGCCGGTAGCGCTCTGCACCGACAGGTCGTTGATGTTCACCAGGTTGCGGTCCACTTCCCTTGCCACCTGCGCCTGCTCTTCCGCCGCACTCGCAATCACCAGGTTACGCTCGTTGATCTGCGCCACCGCGCCGGCGATGGTATCCAGCGCCATGCCCGCGCCACGGGCAATGTTCAGGGTGGATTCTGCACGTTCGGTGCTGGTGCGCATCGACTCCACAGCCTCTTCCGTACCGCCCTGGATGCTGCCGATCATCCGCTCGATCTCACTGGTCGACTGCTGGGTACGGTGTGCAAGCGCACGCACTTCATCCGCTACCACGGCAAAACCTCGGCCCGCTTCACCGGCACGCGCGGCCTCGATGGCGGCATTCAGCGCCAGCAAATTGGTCTGGTCGGCCAGGCCACGAATCACATCGAGTACTTTGCCAATGTCACGCGACTGTTCGGCAAGGTGGGTAATCAGTTTGGCCGTAGCCTGCACATCACCGCTCATGCGCTCGATGGCGCCCACGGTTTCCATGACCAGGTCACGACCGTCGCCGGTGGAGCGGCTGGCTTCACTGGACGCTTCAGAAGTGCTCACGGCATTGCGCGCCACCTCTTCCACTGCGCTGGTCATTTCAGTCACGGCCGTGGCGGCCTGTTCAATCTCGTTGTTCTGCTGTTGCAGGCCACGGGCACTTTCATCGGTGACGGCATTCAACTCTTCAGCCGCCGAGGCCAGTTGGGTAGCGGAGCCGGCAATTTGTTGCAGGGTGTCGCGCAGCTTGTCCTGCATGCGGGCCATGGCACGCAGCAGGCGGGCGGCTTCGTCGGTGCCTTCGGTGCGGATGATGTGGGTCAGGTCGCCATCGGCAACCTGCTCGGCGCTCTTGAGTGCTTCTTCGATCGGTTTGACGATGCTACGGGTCAGCAGGAAGGCGCAGGCAAGGGTCAACACAGTTGCGGCGATCAGCAGGCTGATGACCAAAGCGAAGGCGGTGGAATACTGGCTGGCAGCCTTCTCGTTGGTGGCGCGGGTCTGGTCGGTGTTGATGCGCACCAGCGTGTCCATCACCTTGTTGACCTGCTCGGAGTTGGCCAGCAGGTCGCGGTTGAGCAAGGCGCGCAGTTCGTCGGTGCGGTCGGCCTGGCTCAGGGTGCGCATGCGAGATTCCAGTTGGCGGTACTGGTTGAGCAACTGGCCGTACTGGTCGAAGGCGGCCTGTTCGTCGGCGGCGCCGATCATCGGCAGGTAGGCCTGGCGGGCGCGGTCGATCTGGGAGTTGCGCTGGTCCAGCAAGTTCAGGGTATCGCGCTGGGTTTCCGGTTCGCGGTTGAGCAGCAGGCGGTAGGAGAGGGTGCGCATGCGCAGGTTCAGCGCGGTGAGTTCGTCGAGGATCTTGATACTCGGCACGCTGACCTGCTCGATGACAACGCCGGCCTGGCGGATGTTGCCCATCTGCACCAGCGAGAAGATACCAAGGCCTAGCATCAGCAGGCCGATAAGCGCGAAGCCGAGCAGCGCGCGCGGGGCGATATTCATGTTGCGTAGAGACATGGAGGGGAGGGTCCAGGCAAGGGAAAATAGTGCGCAAAGTGCGACAAAACATGACTTTCCGGGCTATCGGTCGTGACCGGCCAGTCTTGAGTGCGACCGGCAAAAAATGTGAGGTAGCTAACCTTTTCCTGACCGGCGGTTGATCCAGGTCGGAACAAGGGGGTGGTTACCCTGTCAATCTGCGGGCTAGACACCTTATGAATCCGATATTTAATGGCGATGGGCCGCACTTTTCTTTATCGTGTGCGCCCCTCGCAACAACCTGAGATAGACCCATGCTGGAAGCCTCCCTGAATCAAATCGAGCAACTGGTCAGCGACCTGATGCAGAAAAACGCTCAACTCACCGAGCAGAACACCGCCCTGGGCACCCAACTGGCCCAGGCCAAGGAAGAGAACGAAACCCTGCAGCTGTCGCTGATGGAGCAGGAAGAGAAGAACGGCGCTACCGCCGCACGTATCCAGGCCCTGGTCGAGCGCGCCAGCGCTGGCGTTGTTGGCGCATGAGATTGCATGAGCAGCCGGTCAATGTCGTGTCGATCCTCGGCAACGATTATTCGATCAAGGCGCCCGAAGGCCAGGAAGAAACCCTGGCCCAGGCAGTGCGGATGCTCAACACCGCCCTGAACGAGACCAAGCGTCAGTACCCGACCCTGATCGGTGACAAATTGCTGGTACTGGCTGCCCTTAACCTGTGCTCCAAGCAGGTTGAATTGCAGAAAGAACACCAGCAGACCCTTGCGCGTACCCAGGCGCAGATTGACGCTACCGTGGATGCCATCGTTCGGACCATCGCGGAGTCCTGATCGATAGCCGGGGGCGCTTCGCACCCCTATCGCGACACAAGGCCGCTCCTACAAGGGAACGCGATCCCTGTAGGAGCGGCCTTGTGTCGCGATAGGGCTGCAAAGCAGCCCCAATTGCCCCACTCATTGTTCCAGGTCACTGGATTAACTGGATACGCAAGTGTATACACTTCTCGCAAAACAATAATGTGCGGGGAGTAGGGGCATGCGTATCTGGCGTAAAAGCATCCAGTGGCAGTTGATCACCAGCATGGGCGCCGCCCTGCTGGCCAGCATCCTTGTGGTGGTCATCATCTTCACCGTGGCGCTCAACCGCCTCACCGAGCGCTACTTGGTCGACACTGCCCTGCCTGCCAGTGTCGAGGCCATCCGCAATGATATCGAACGCATGCTCGGCCAGCCCCTGGTGGCGGCTGCGGACATTGCCGGCAACACCCTGTTGCGCGACTGGCTGGCCGCCGGTGAAGACCCCGCGCAGGCCGCCCGATTCATCGAATATCTGGACGCTGCCAAACAGCGTAACCGCGCCTTCACCACCCTGTTTGTCTCGACCGAAACCGGTCACTACTACAACGAGAATGGCCTGGACCGCACCCTCAGCCGCAGCAACCCCAAGGACAAGTGGTTCTACGGCTACATCGACAGCGGTGCCGAGCGCCTGATCAACATTGACATCGATGGTGCTACCGGCGAGCTGGCGCTGTTCATCGACTACCGCGTGGAAAAGCACGGCCAGTTGGTAGGCGTGGCCGGTATGGGCCTGCGCATGACCGAGCTGTCGAGGCTGATTCACGACTTCAGCTTTGGCGAGCATGGCAAGGTCTTCCTGGTACGCAATGATGGCTTGATCCAGGTGCACCCGGACGCTGCTTTCAGTGGCAAGCGCCAGCTCACCGAACAGCTCGGCACGGACGCAGCCAAGGCGGTAATGGCGGCGGGCGAAGGCCTGCGCAGCAGCCGTTTCAGCCGTGACGGCGAAAGCTACCTGGCGCTTGGCTTGCCCCTGCGTGACCTCAACTGGACCTTGGTGGCCGAGGTGCCGGAGTCGGAAATCTACGCGCAAATGCATCAGGCGGTGTGGGTGACCTGCGTGATTGGCGGTGCCGTGGCCCTGGTATCGCTGCTGCTGGTGGTGCTGCTGGCGCGTGGCCTGGTGCGGCCGATCCGTCGCGTAACAGCTGCGCTGGTGCAGATCGGCAGTGGCGGGGGCGATCTCAGTCACCGTCTGGATGACACCCGCCAGGACGAACTGGGTGACCTGGCTCGTGGCTTTAACCGCTTCCTCGACAGCCAGCGCAGCCTGATCGGCGAGGTGTTGCAGACTTCGGAACAGCTGCATCGGGCGGTTGAACAGGTGACTCAGGTGGTGGACAACACGGCCGAGCGTTCTGGGCGGCAACAGGAAATGACCGAAATGGTTGCCACGGCGGTACACGAAATGGGCCTGACCGTGCAGGACATTGCCCGCAATGCCGGTGATGCGGCGCAGGCCTCGCAGTCGGCACGGGATGAGGCCTTGCAGGCGCGTGAAGTGGTGCGGCGTTCGATTCAGGGCATCGAGGGCATGTCGGGCGACATCGGCAAGGCGGCTGATGCGGTTGGCCAGTTGGCCGATGAAGTTGCCTCGATCGATGAAGTTCTAGCGGTTATTCGCAGTATTTCCGAACAAACCAACCTGCTGGCGCTGAATGCTGCCATCGAGGCTGCACGGGCAGGGGAAATGGGGCGTGGTTTTGCCGTGGTAGCGGACGAAGTGCGCACACTGGCCAGGCGCACGCAGTTGTCTACGGACGAAGTGCAGCAGATGAT
This sequence comes from Pseudomonas sp. NPDC089547, assembly GCF_050280665.1. NCBI lineage: Bacteria > Pseudomonadati > Pseudomonadota > Gammaproteobacteria > Pseudomonadales > Pseudomonadaceae > Pseudomonas > Pseudomonas sp. NPDC089547. The sequence continues at coordinate 14,887 of NZ_JBNNVS010000026.1, forward strand.
CCAGCGCCTGAAGCAGGGTGCGGGTTCGGCGGTGAGCTCGATGCAGGCGGGGCAACAGGCGACGGGCACCGGGGTTGAGTCGAGCCAGCGCACAGGGGCGTCGCTGGGTGCGATTACTGATCAGGTGGAGCACATTAGCGACATGAACCATCAGGTGGCTACGGCGACTGAAGAGCAGTCGGCGGTGACCGAGGAAATTAATCGGACGGTGCAGGGGATTTCCGACCTGGCGCGGGAGACGGCAGCCGAGGTGCAAGGGTGCCGGGAAGAGTGCCAGGCGTTGCGTGGCTTGGCGGATGACCTGGCGCGGCAGATGGGCGGGTTCAAACTCTAGATTGCCGGGGCCGCTTTGCGGCCCATCGCGACACAAGGCCGCTCCTACAAGGGACCGCGATCCCCTGTAGGAGCGGCCTTGTGTCGCGAAAGGAGGGCAAAGCCCTCCCGGCAATCTGTCAGGCCGTGATGATGCTGCGGATATCAGCAGCCAGCTCGCGCACCCGCTCTTCCTCGGTATCCCACGAGCACATGAACCGCGCCCCACCACTGCCAATAAAGGTGTAGAACCGCCACCCCTTGCCCCGCAGCGCTTCGATCGCGTGCTCCGGCATTTGCAGGAACACCCCGTTGGCCTCCACCGGGAACATCAACTCCACCCCCGGCAAGTCGCTTACCAGCGACGCCAGCAACTGCGCGCAGTGGTTGGCGTGCTTGCCATGGCGCAACCAGGCGCCATCCTCCAGCAGGCCCACCCACGGCGCCGACAAAAAGCGCATCTTCGACGCCAGTTGCCCGGCTTGCTTGCAGCGGTAGTCGAAGTCTTCGGCCAACTGGCGGTTGAAGAACAGGATCGCTTCACCCACTGCCATGCCGTTCTTGGTGCCGCCAAAGCACAGTACATCGACGCCGGCCTTCCAGGTCAGCTCGGCCGGGCTGCAGCCCAGGAATGCGCAGGCATTGGTAAAGCGCGCGCCGTCCATGTGCAGGTTAAGGCCCAGCTCCTTGCAGGTGGCGCTGATCGCCTTGAGCTCGTCGGGGCGGTACACGGTGCCCACTTCGGTAGCCTGGGTAATGGTGACCACCCGCGGCTTGGGGTAGTGGATGTCCTGGCGCTTGAGCGCCACTTCGCGGATCGATTGCGGCGTCAGCTTGCCGTTGACGCTGGGCGCGGTCAGCAGCTTGGAGCCGTTGGAGAAGAACTCCGGTGCACCGCACTCGTCGGTTTCGACGTGGGCGGTTTCGGAGCAGATGACACTGTGGTAGCTCTGGCACAACGAGGCCAGGGCCAGGGAGTTGGCGGCGGTGCCGTTGAAGGCGAAAAACACCTCGCAGTCGGTTTCGAACAGGTTGCGGAAGTATTCCGAGGCGCGCTCGGTCCACTGATCGTCGCCGTAGGCGCGGTCGTGGCCGTGGTTGGCCTTTTCCATCGCTGCCCAGGCTTCGGGGCAGATACCGGAATAGTTGTCGCTGGCGAATTGTTGGCTCTTATCTGTCATGACACGGTCCTGTGAACGACGCAGAACAGCACTCTAAACCATCGATTCGGCGGTTGCCTATACAAGCTGTGCATAGGTTCGATTCTGGGTGTCTGTGCTGGCCTCTTCGCGGGCAAGCCCGCTCCCACAATGGTCCTGCACCCGCCTATCACTGTGGGAGCGGGCATGCCCGCGAAGAGGCCGGCAGCAAGAGCAAAAAAACGAATGTCGTAAACGCGCCATTGCAAGGCGTGCGCAGGCATCTGACCCGCCCCGACCAGTCATAACATCGCCACAAAGGGCCACAGTGCCCCACGACAAAAAACGATCGCTGCCGGGAGATACACGATGTTCAGCAAGCAAGACCAGATCCAGGGTTACGACGACGCACTGCTGGCGGCGATGAATGCCGAAGAACAGCGCCAGGAAGATCACATCGAACTGATCGCCTCGGAGAACTACACCAGCAAGCGCGTGATGCAGGCCCAAGGCAGCGGCCTGACCAACAAATACGCCGAAGGCTACCCGGGCAAGCGCTACTACGGTGGCTGCGAGCACGTTGACAAGGTAGAAGCCCTGGCCATCGAGCGTGCCAAGCAGCTGTTCGGTGCCGACTATGCCAACGTCCAGCCGCACTCCGGTTCGTCGGCCAACGGTGCTGTTTACCTGGCCCTGCTGCAAGCCGGTGACACCATCCTCGGCATGAGCCTGGCCCACGGCGGCCACCTGACCCACGGCGCCAAGGTGTCGTCTTCGGGCAAGCTCTACAACGCTGTGCAGTACGGGATCAATACCGACACTGGCCTGATCGACTACGACGAAGTCGAGCGCCTGGCCGTCGAGCACAAGCCGAAAATGATCGTGGCCGGCTTCTCGGCTTACTCCAAGACCCTCGACTTCCCACGCTTCCGCGCCATTGCCGACAAGGTCGGTGCGCTGCTGTTCGTCGACATGGCCCACGTTGCCGGCCTGGTTGCCGCTGGCCTGTACCCGAACCCGATCCCGTTTGCCGACGTGGTGACCACCACCACCCACAAGACCCTGCGCGGCCCACGTGGCGGCCTGATCCTGGCCAAGTCGAACGAAGAGATCGAGAAAAAGCTGAACGCCGCCGTATTCCCGGGCGCCCAGGGCGGCCCGCTGATGCACGTGATCGCCGCCAAGGCCGTGTGCTTCAAGGAAGCACTGGAGCCAGGCTTCAAGGCCTACCAGCAACAAGTGATCGAAAACGCCCAAGCCATGGCCCAGGTGTTCATCGACCGCGGTTATGACGTGGTGTCCGGTGGCACCGACAACCACCTGTTCCTGGTCAGCCTGATTCGCCAGGGCCTCACCGGTAAAGATGCCGACGCCGCCCTGGGCCGCGCGCACATCACCGTCAACAAGAACGCCGTGCCGAACGACCCACAGTCGCCGTTCGTCACCTCGGGCCTGCGCATCGGCACCCCGGCCGTCACCACCCGTGGCTTCAAGGTTGCCCAATGCGTGGCCCTGGCCGGCTGGATCTGCGACATCCTCGACAACCTCGGTGACGCAGACGTCGAAGCCGATGTGGCGAAGAACGTCGCGGCCCTGTGCGCTGATTTCCCTGTTTACCGCTGAGTGGAGTAAACGACCATGCAACGCTACTCGGGCTTCGGCCTTTTCAAGCACTCCCTCAGCCACCACGAAAACTGGCAGCGCATGTGGCGCACGCCAACCCCTAAAAAGGTTTACGACGTGGTTATCGTTGGCGGTGGCGGCCATGGCCTGGCCACGGCCTACTACCTGGCCAAAGAGCACGGCATCACCAACGTTGCCGTGATCGAAAAAGGCTACCTGGGCGGCGGCAACACCGCCCGTAACACCACCATCGTGCGTTCCAACTACCTGTGGGACGAGTCGGCGCACCTGTACGAGCACGCCATGAAGCTGTGGGAAGGCCTGTCCCAGGACCTTAACTACAACGTGATGTTCTCCCAGCGTGGTGTGTACAACCTGTGCCACACCCTGCAAGACATGCGTGACTCCGAGCGCCGTGTCAGCGCCAACCGCCTGAACGGCGTGGATGGCGAGCTGCTGAACACCGCCCAGGTTGCGGCCGAAATCCCGTACCTGGACTGCTCCAAGAACACCCGCTACCCGATCCTCGGCGCTACCGTACAGCGCCGTGGTGGCGTGGCCCGTCACGACGCCGTGGCCTGGGGCTTCGCCCGTGCCGCCGACGCCTTGGGCGTGGACCTGATCCAGCAAACCGAAGTCATCGGTTTCCGTAAGGAAAACGGCGCGGTCATCGGTGTGGAAACCAACAAAGGCTTCATCGGCGCCAAGCGCGTCGGCGTGGTCACTGCCGGTAACTCCGGGCACATGGCCAAGCTGGCCGGCTTCCGCCTGCCGCTGGAATCGCACCCGCTGCAAGCGCTGGTATCCGAGCCTATCAAACCGATCATCGACAGCGTGATCATGTCCAACGCCGTGCACGGCTACATCAGCCAGTCCGACAAGGGCGACCTGGTGATCGGTGCCGGTATCGACGGCTGGGTCGGCTACGGCCAGCGCGGTTCGTACCCGGTGATCGAGCACACCCTGCAGGCCATCGTCGAAATGTTCCCCAACCTGTCGCGCGTTCGCATGAACCGCCAGTGGGGCGGCATCGTCGACACCTCGCCAGACGCCTGCCCGATCATCACCAAGACCCCGGTCAAGAACATGTTCTTCAACTGCGGTTGGGGCACGGGCGGCTTCAAGGCGACCCCGGGTTCGGGCAACGTCTTTGCCGCGAGCCTGGCCAAGGGCGAAATGCACCCACTGGCCGCGCCGTTCTCCATGGACCGTTTCTACAACGGCGCACTGATCGACGAACACGGCGCTGCCGCCGTCGCCCACTAACCGGAGCCACCGTCATGTTGCACATTTTCTGTCCCCATTGTGGCGAGCTGCGCTCCGAAGAAGAGTTCCACGCCTCTGGCCAGGCGCACATCGCCCGCCCGCTGGACCCTGCAGCCTGCTCCGACGAGGAGTGGGGTACCTACATGTTCTACCGTGACAACCCACGCGGGATTCACCATGAACTGTGGGACCACGTTGCCGGCTGCCGCCAGTACTTCAACGTCACCCGTAACACCGTGACCTACGAAATTCTGGAAACCTACAAGATTGGCGAGAAGCCGCAAGTGACCGAAGGCGGCAAGCCAAGCAGCGCACCGTCCGCCGTCAAAGGCCAAGGGGAAAAAGTATGAGCCAGACCTATCGCCTCGCCAGCGGCGGCCGTATCGACCGCAGCAAGGTCCTGAACTTCAGCTTCAACGGCAAGACCTACCAGGGTTATGCCGGTGACAGCCTGGCCGCTGCGTTGCTGGCCAACGGCGTCGACATCGTTGGCCGCAGCTTCAAGTATTCGCGCCCTCGCGGCATCATCGCCTCGGGTACCGAAGAGCCGAACGCCATCCTGCAGATCGGCTCCAGCGAAGCCACCCAGATCCCCAACGTGCGTGCTACCCAGCAGGCGCTGTATGCAGGCCTTGTAGCCACCAGCACCAACGGCTGGCCGAACGTCAACAATGACGTCATGGGTATCCTTGGCAAGGTGGGCGGCAGCATGATGCCGCCGGGCTTCTACTACAAAACCTTCATGTACCCGAAATCGTTCTGGATGACTTACGAGAAGTACATCCGTAAAGCTGCCGGCCTGGGCCGTGCGCCGCTGCAGAACGACCCGGACAGCTACGACTACATGAACCAGCACTGCGACGTGCTGATCGTTGGTGCCGGCCCTGCTGGCCTGGCTGCTGCACTGGCCGCTGCGCGCAGCGGTGCCCGCGTGATCCTGGCTGACGAGCAGGAAGAGTTCGGCGGCAGCCTGCTCGACACCCGCGAAACCCTCGATGGCAAGCCTGCTGCCGACTGGGTCAACGCTGTGGTCAAAGAGCTGGAAGGCCTGCCGGAAGTCACCCTGCTGCCACGCGCCACGGTCAACGGCTACCACGACCATAACTTCCTGACCATTCACGAGCGCCTCACCGACCACCTCGGCGACCGCGCCCCGATCGGCCAGGTTCGCCACCGTGTGCACCGTGTACGCGCCAAGCGCGTGGTACTGGCTGCCGGCGCCCACGAGCGCCCGCTGGTGTACGGCAACAACGACGTGCCGGGCAACATGCTGGCCGGTGCTGTGTCCACCTACGTACGCCGTTATGGCGTGGCCCCGGGCCGCAAGCTGGTGCTGTCGACCAACAACGACCACGCCTACCGCGCCGCGCTGGACTGGCACGACGCCGGCCTGCAAGTGGTCGCCATCGCCGATGCCCGCCACAACCCGCGTGGCTCGCTGGTAGAAGAAGCGCGTGCCAAAGGCATTCGCATCCTGACTTCCAGCGCCGTGGTCGAGGCCAAAGGCAGCAAGCATGTCACCGGCGCCCGTGTGGCCGCCATCGACGTGCAGGCGCACAAAGTCACCAGCCCAGGCGAAACCCTTGACTGCGACCTGATCGCCAGCTCCGGTGGCTACAGCCCGATTGTTCACCTGGCGTCGCACCTGGGCGGTCGCCCGGTATGGCGTGACGACATCCTCGGCTTCGTGCCAGGCGATGCGCCGCAAAAACGCGAATGCGTTGGCGGTATCAACGGCGTTTACGCCCTTGGCGACGTGATTGCCGATGGCTTCGAAGGCGGCGTGCGCGCAGCCACCGAGGCGGGCTTCAAGGCGACCGTTGGCACCCTGCCAAAAACCGTTGCACGCAAGGAAGAGGCCACCGTGGCGCTGTTCCTGGTGCCGCACGACAAAGGCACCAAGGGGCCGAAGCAGTTCGTCGACCAACAGAACGACGTGACCGCTGCCGGTATCGAGCTGGCCACCCGCGAAGGCTTCGAGTCGGTCGAGCACGTCAAGCGCTACACCGCGCTGGGCTTCGGTACCGACCAGGGCAAACTGGGCAACATCAACGGCCTGGCCATCGCCGCCCGTTCGATCGGCATCACCATCCCGGAAATGGGCACCACCATGTTCCGCCCCAACTACACGCCGGTTACCTTCGGTGCAGTAGCGGGCCGCCACTGTGGTCACCTGTTCGAACCTGTTCGCTTCACTGCCTTGCATGCCTGGCACGTGAAGAACGGCGCCGAGTTCGAAGACGTCGGCCAGTGGAAGCGCCCTTGGTACTTCCCGAAAGCCGGTGAAGACATCCATGCCGCCGTGGCCCGTGAATGCAAGGCCGTGCGCGACAGCGTGGGCCTGCTGGACGCTTCCACCCTGGGCAAGATCGACATCCAGGGCCCGGACGCCCGTGAGTTCCTCAACCGCATCTACACCAACGCCTGGACCAAGCTCGACGTGGGCAAGGCCCGCTACGGCCTGATGTGCAAGGAAGACGGCATGGTCTTCGACGACGGCGTAACCGCCTGCGTTGGCGACAACCACTTCATCATGACCACCACCACCGGCGGCGCAGCGCGCGTATTGCAGTGGATGGAGCTGTACCTGCAAACCGAATGGCCGGAACTGAAGGTGTACTTCACCTCGGTCACCGACCACTGGGCCACCATGACCCTGTCCGGCCCCAACAGCCGCAAGCTGCTGAGCGAGCTGACCGACATCGACATGGACAAGGAAGCCTTCCCGTTCATGACCTGGAAGGAAGGCAACGTTGGCGGTGTGCCGGCCCGCGTGTTCCGTATCTCGTTCACCGGTGAGCTGTCGTACGAAGTCAACGTGCAGGCCAACTACGCCATGGGCGTGCTGGAACAGATCATCGAGGCCGGCAAGAAGTACAACCTGACCCCGTATGGCACCGAGACCATGCACGTCCTGCGTGCCGAGAAGGGCTTCATCATCGTTGGCCAGGATACCGATGGCTCGATGAACCCGGACGACCTGAACATGAGCTGGTGTGTGGGCCGCAACAAGCCGTACTCGTGGATCGGCCTGCGTGGCATGAACCGCGAAGACTGCGTACGCGAAAACCGCAAGCAGCTGGTGGGCCTGAAGCCGGTCGACCCGACCAAGTGGCTGCCGGAAGGCGCCCAGCTGGTCTTCGATCCGAAGCAGCCGATCCCGATGGACATGGTTGGCCACGTCACCTCCAGCTATGCCTCCAACTCCCTGGGCTATTCGTTCGCCATGGGTGTGGTCAAAGGCGGCCTGAAGCGCATGGGCGAGCGGGTCTACTCGCCGCAGGCGGATGGCAGCGTGATCGAGGCGGAGATCGTGTCTTCGGTGTTCTTCGATCCGAAGGGTGAGCGGCAGAACGTCTAAGGCCCCGGCACCAACGGTGCCTGGTTGGAATGAGGTCTCTGTGGGAGCGGGCGTGCCCGCGAAGAGGGCGGTGAGTCAACCATCGCATTCGCGGGCATGCCCGCTCCCACAGGTCCAGCGTTTCCGGCGGGCATCGTGGTCGACAACAGAATTCAAGGCAGGTAAGAAATGAGCGCTATCAACGTTTACCAGCAAAACCCCGGCGCCGAGGCCAAGGCCCAGTCGCCACTGCACCACGCCGACCTGGCCAGCCTGGTTGGCAAAGGCCGCAAGAACGCAGGCGTAACCCTGCGTGAGAAGAAATTCCTCGGCCACCTGACCCTGCGTGGCGATGGTCACAACCCGGAATTCGCCGCTGGCGTGCACAAGGCCCTGGGCCTGGAGCTGCCGGTAGCCCTGACCGTGGTTGCCAACGGTGACACCTCGCTGCAATGGGTAGGCCCCGACGAGTGGCTGCTGATCGTGCCTGGCGGCCAGGAACTGGAAACTGAGCAAAAGCTGCGTGCGGCCCTCGACGGCCAGCACATCCAGGTGGTCAACGTCAGCGGCGGGCAAAGCCTGCTGGAACTGCGCGGCCCGAACGTGCGCGAAGTGCTGATGAAATCCACCAGCTATGATGTTCACCCGAACAACTTCCCTGTCGGCAAGGCTGTGGGCACCGTGTTCGCCAAGTCGCAACTGGTGATTCGCCGCACCGCCGAAGACACCTGGGAACTGGTGATTCGCCGCAGCTTCTCCGACTACTGGTGGCTGTGGCTGCAGGACGCTTCGGCCGAATACGGCCTGAGCATCGAGGCTTAAGGAGAGCAGAACATGAGTCGGGCACCGGATACCTGGATTCTCACCGCCGACTGCCCGAGCATGCTCGGCACCGTCGACGTGGTGACGCGTTACCTCTTCGAGCAGCGCTGCTACGTGACGGAGCACCACTCCTTCGATGACCGGCAGTCGGGGCGCTTCTTCATTCGAGTGGAGTTCCGCCAGCCGGACGATTTCGACGAAGCCGGCTTCCGTGCCGGCCTTGCCGAGCGCAGTGAAGCGTTCGGCATGGCGTTCGAGCTGACCGCACCGAATCACCGCCCCAAGGTGGTGATCATGGTGTCCAAGGCCGACCACTGCCTTAACGATTTGCTGTATCGCCAGCGCATCGGCCAACTGGCGATGGACGTGGTGGCCGTGGTATCCAACCACCCTGACCTCGAACCACTGGCACATTGGCACAAGATTCCCTACTACCACTTTGCGCTCGACCCCAACGACAAACCAGGGCAAGAGCGCAAGGTGCTGCAGGTGATCGAGGAAACCGGTGCCGAGCTGGTGATTCTTGCGCGCTACATGCAGGTGCTGTCGCCGGAGCTGTGCCGCCGCCTGGATGGCTGGGCGATCAACATTCACCACTCGTTGCTGCCGGGGTTCAAGGGCGCCAAGCCTTATCACCAGGCATACAACAAGGGCGTGAAGATGGTCGGTGCCACGGCGCACTACATCAACAACGACCTGGATGAAGGGCCGATCATTGCCCAGGGTGTGGAGGTGGTGGACCATAGCCACTACCCGGAAGACCTCATTGCCAAAGGGCGCGACATCGAATGCCTGACCCTGGCGCGGGCGGTGGGTTATCACATTGAGCGGCGGGTGTTCCTTAACGCCAACCGGACTGTAGTTCTCTAATACCCGTACCGGCCTCTTCGCGGGCAAGCCCGCGAAGAGGCCGGTACAGGCCACCGCGTCTGTTCCCCCTTCCATACCCCCCAACGACACCCCTGCCGCTATAAGGCATCCCTCTGTCGTTTCCAGTCAGCGCACCTCGCCCCATCAGGCCCACAATCTCCTGCATTCCAGTAACACAAGCCGCCCACGGATGGCGGCGCGTTCAACCACCGCTGCATAAATAAAAATCAAGCGAGGTAAGAGCATGTCTGGCAATCGTGGAGTGGTGTATCTCGGCGCTGGCAAGGTCGAAGTACAGAAAATCGACTACCCGAAAATGCAGGACCCGCGCGGCAAGAAGATCGAGCACGGCGTTATCCTCAAGGTGGTCTCCACCAACATCTGCGGCTCCGACCAGCACATGGTCCGCGGCCGCACCACTGCCCAGGTCGGCCTGGTCCTGGGCCACGAAATCACCGGTGAAATCGTCGAGAAGGGCAGCGACGTCGAGCGCATGCAGATCGGCGACCTGGTATCGGTACCGTTCAACGTTGCCTGCGGCCGTTGCCGCTCCTGCAAAGAGATGCACACCGGCGTGTGCCTCACCGTCAACCCGGCCCGTGCTGGTGGTGCCTACGGTTATGTCGACATGGGCGACTGGACCGGTGGCCAGGCCGAGTACGTGCTGGTGCCTTACGCCGACTTCAACCTGCTGAAACTGCCTGAGCGCGATAAGGCCATGGAGAAGATCCGTGACCTGACCTGCCTGTCCGACATCCTGCCAACCGGCTACCACGGTGCCGTGACTGCTGGCGTAGGCCCAGGCAGCACCGTCTACGTTGCCGGCGCTGGCCCGGTCGGCCTGGCTGCCGCTGCCTCGGCCCGCCTGCTGGGCGCTGCCTGCGTGATCGTTGGCGACCTCAACCCGGCCCGCCTTGCCCATGCCAAGTCGCAGGGCTTCGAAGTGGTCGACCTGTCCAAGGACACCCCGCTGCACGAGCAGATCGTCGACATCCTCGGCGAGCCGGAAGTGGACTGCGCCGTCGATGCCGTTGGCTTCGAGGCCCGTGGCCATGGTCATGAAGGTGCCAAGCATGAAGCCCCGGCCACCGTGCTGAACTCGCTGATGCAAGTGACCCGTGTGGCGGGCAGCATCGGGATTCCGGGCCTGTACGTGACCGAAGACCCGGGTGCGGTAGATGCCGCTGCCAAAATCGGTGCGCTGAGCATCCGCTTTGGCCTGGGTTGGGCCAAGTCGCACAGCTTCCACACCGGCCAGACCCCGACCATGAAGTACAACCGCCAGCTGATGCAGGCGATCATGTGGGACCGCATCAACATTGCCGAGGTGGTTGGCGTGCAGGTGATCAACCTGGACCAGGCGCCGGAAGGGTATGGCGAGTTTGATGCCGGGGTGCCGAAGAAGTTTGTGATCGACCCGCACAAGATGTGGGGCGCGGCTTGATCTTCTGATGTAACAAAGAGCCCCTCAATTTGAGGGGCTTTTTTGTGGCAGTCAGACAGTACAAGGAGGAAAAATCGCTTACCATTAAGTCGATGACTTGGGCTGGAGTTAATCGCTTCTCAGTTTGCCACCGGTTTCAGTGAGTAAGGAATATTTTACTATTGGGGGTTTACTTGAATTATTGGGTACGCTACGGGAGGCTATAAGAAATTCGAGGGATTTCTTTTCATGGTACTTGGGTTTATCGTATGTTGTAGTAGCTATAGAGGTTGACATTAGTCCGTTTGAAGGGGAGCGCTTTTTCGGTATGTCGATCTTAGGTGATTCAAGTTTCACAGTCCGGCTGTTTATATGAAGTTGTTTTTTGTTCTCAAAAGGCGGGTTGAATCCGGGGAAAATATAGCTGGTCAATCGATGTGCCATTTTCTTTAAAAGACTTATGACGAAATGGCCGCTTGGGTCAATATTGTTAACAGGGTCTCCTTCGCAGTAGCAATAGGGATTAAGGCCGCCTTTACCGAATGGGCTCCAGCTGTCCGATGAGCAGAACCTCATCAATACAGGGCTATATGCTCGATAGCCGCAGCCGAGATGGTAGCTGGCAGTCCCAGGTTCCAAGTATTCGCCGTTGAAACCGAGCAGCGTCTGCTCTGATGGCAATTTCGGTTTGTAGCCGTAGGCCGAATAGTTGTGCCTTTCACGATGGCTTTCGCTCTGAGGGGTGCTCATGTCTGGTTCGACCTGTCATGGGAGGTTCAACTATTTTGATCAATCGCCGGGATTTCGATACTGGAAGAAATAACAGTTTCAAAAGCTAACACGAAACCTGCGGGAGCGGGTTTTCCCGCGATTAGCCCATAACAGGAGAACCCTCGCTCAGCGCGCCAGCCGCATCATCCATCAACGCCTTGGCCAACGTGCTCAGATAATGCTAAGCCTAAAGCTACTGCGGGTTGTTGTCCATCAACCCGTCGACCGTCAGTGCCGCACATACCCTATGCACCAAAGCTATGTCGCCGACGTGCTTTCAGGATCATGTTTCTGAACGAATGCTAAGAAGCTCTGAACCCCATAGAGCTGCAAAATTGTTTTCTGGATGTTTCCAGTGTCGATCTCTTTTAAAATGAGGAAGCCAGAATCCGCGACTCACCAAACTGTCTTGCAGTTCCATGGCTGGTATCTCTCTATAGGGGTCGTGAATGTCAGGTGCTTGGCTGTAAAATTCAACATCGAGACGCATGTCGGGTCGCGTGTTGCCTTGGTAACTTGGAGGTATTGGATATTTCCGACCATGTTTCCGATCTTGAATATTAATGCGAATATGCCCTTCCGGTAGTTTTTTGCTGTAGGGAATAATCGGTGGGGGCGATTGATGAGATGAGTTTTTGCTTTTTGATGAGTGGTACGGTGGAGGTGCATCTGTGGGCTTTGGGGTATTTTTTTTAAATCGTTTCAAAACTGCATTGTACAATTTATGAATAAAGTGGCCGGATGGGTCTGTATTGTTAATCGGGTCGCATGAACAATACGCGTAGGCGTTAATTTCACCTTTTCCGAAAGGGCTCAGGCTATCAGGCTGACAGAACTTCATCAGCATAGGTTGATATGACCGATATCCGTTCCCGAGCAAATAGCTCTGCGTCATCTCTTCCAAGTGCTCACCATTGAAAGCAAGCGTACGCACGGTTGGCGTTGGTTTTGCTAAGTATCCGTAAGGCGTATATAAGCTCATTGGTGTTGTCCCGAATCAATCTGACTCTGCCACGTTGTAAGCTTAAGTCTCTCTCTATCGTGTCTACGCGGCTACTGGTAGAAATATCAGGTCGACACCGGCAGCGGCTGGCCCTTTAAGGATGGTTTGGAACAAATGCCCTGCCGATGAGTCAAAAGACCCGTTTCCCAGGCCATCCCGGCCCACGAGGTCCCTCCCGATGAAAGCATTCACCCTGGCAACCCTGATGACCCTGGCCGCAAGCCCGGTGTTCGCCTTCAACCTCAGCGACGCCGCCAACGCCGTGTCGGCAATGCAAAACCAGAAACAGCAGGGCCAGGTGCAAGCGCCTGAAGCGCAGGCCAACCTGCTCAATACCTTGGGCAGCGAATTGAAGATCACCCCCGAACAGGCCGTGGGCGGGGCGGGGGCGATGTTGGGGTTGGCGCGCAATAACCTCAGCAGCGATGACTATGGTCAGCTGACCAAAGCCGTGCCGGGGCTGGACCTGCTGGCCGGGGCCAATGCGCTGGGTGGGTTGAGCGGGTTGGGTGAAATGCTGGGCAAGAACAGCGAAAGCCAGTCGGCGTTGAGCAATGCGCTGGGCAACAACGTGGAAAACCGCAGCGACCTGGACACTGCGTTCAAGGCGCTGGGGATGGACACCGGGATGATCGGGCAGTTTGCGCCGTTGATTCTGCAGTACCTGGGGCAGCAGGGCATTGCCGGGTCGTTGTTGCAGAACCTGGGGAGCCTGTGGACCACGCCGGCACCTGCGGCCACGCCATCGATATGAGTAATTTACCAGCGAATTTCGTTCAGGCGCTGTTGAATTGCTTCTTTTTCGATCTGTAATTTGTAGGCCGTGTCATTGACCGAAGAGAGGCGGCGCCGATAGGAATCGTAGAGCGTGGCGGTTCTGTAGTTCTGTCGAGTCTCAGGGCTCCAGAGATGGTGGAGGTCGCTATACACTAACTCGTTGAACATGTGCATGTTGCTCAGGTCGTTCGTAAGTTTTTTTCGCTCTTGGTATCGATCATGCTCGAACACGGTGTTCTTTGCAAAGCTGACGTTTTTTTTCTGCTGACTGGATTTTACTGAGGGGGTATCCGTTTTCTCCAGTGGCTTCTTGATAATTGGTTTGAGTTCGGTCTGTACGTGTGCAATGGGTTTTAGCCTTCTTCTTCCTGCCTGCAATTGTGCAGGAGTTGGAGCATGCCCTGTGCCGTCCCGATAATTCACGGGATCATTCTTGCAGTAGGCATAGGTATTCAGCCCTCCTTCCAAAAAAGGGCTGAGTTCATCTGGCCCCACAAATCGCATCAAGGTCGGGCTATAGCTGCGGTATCCCAAGCCCAATGCATAGGTGCCGGTAAGCGGGTCATACCACTCACCGTTGAATCCTGGCATCGGGGCCTGATACGCCTCATTATCATGCTGCCCAAACGGGCCGTAGGTACGCGGAACTGACATCGAGTCTGACCTCGCAAGGCGGGTTTGCCTGCAGTCTTGATGTTCGCGAGCCCGCAGGCAACTAGCAGAATTAACAGTATCCATCACCAGCCTTGGTCCGCTTCGGAGAAGTCCACAAGGCGTACCGGGCGGCGGAAGCCGGCGATCAGTACCGCCAGGGACGCAAGGCCCAGCGCAAACCAGCACAGCCCGATCACCAGCGACTGGCCTGCCAATGGCTGGCAGGACAGCGCGACAAACACGCCGGTGAACACGATTTGCGCGCCGACAACCAGGTTACATATGCCATTGAAGCAATGCTCATACCACACGCCGAAATTCAGGTAAGTCGGTATAAGGATAGAGTCTTGTTGCAGTTGCTCGTAACAGATTGGACTCGTCTCTAATGCGAGCAAGTTCAAGTGTGGCGGTTTTTTGTTCGGCGGGTGTTTTGTAAGCGACTGTGGCGGGAAGGTCGAAAAATAGTTGCTCTAGCTTGGGTTGGTTGTTAAACCATTTGTCGACGAAGGCATAATATGCCTGCCGATTTTTGTAGGTGTTTTCTCGCGAAACCGGATTGCTCAAGATCGAGCTGCCTTGACTTTTGGCCCCGCGGCGCCGAGGGGTGGGCAGCTGGAGTGTTTCGGGTACGGAGCTGGTTGTATCAAGGGGGGCAGTGTTGACTTTACTGCGCTTGCCGAAATGATTTTTTTTCAAATAATTATTCTGTGACGTGCCTGAACTTGCGGGCCTTTTAAGCAAGCGTTTGGCCTGTATCAACTGGTTAGCAGTGGGTGCATGACCGGTGGGATCCGCGTAGTTGATGGGATCACCCGCACAGTAAGCATAAGCGTTGGAGCCACCCTCTGCGAATGGACTCAGGCTGTCAGGCGCGACAAAGCGCATCAGGACTGGATTGTAGCTACGATAGCCTTTACCTAACGCATAAAGTCTGTTCAGCGGATCGTACCGATCTCCATTGAAGCCAAGTATCGAGACCAGGCGTGTTTGATCGACGATGTACCCGTACGGGCTGTAGGCAAGGGCGGCGGTTCTCAATTGACAGGGCCTCGCAAAAGACGTGTTGCATCAGTCTTCGTCTTTGCGAGGCCATGCACAACTAGCAGAATTGTCAGAGTCCGCTTTGAAACTGCGCCGCGTTCAACCTGCTTCGGAAAAATCGACGAGGCAGACCGGACGGCGAAAACCGGCGGTCAAGACGGCCAGATACGCTAACCCCAGGGCAAACCAGCACAGGCCAATCACCAGCGTCAGCGCCGACAGGCTGGTCCACAACCACAAGGTCAGCCCCAACCCCACCAGCGGCACCAGGCCATAGCTCAGCAGCCCTTTGAAGCTACGCTGCGAGGCATCGTCCATCAGGTGCGTCTTCACAACCGCCAGGTTCACCGCCGAGAACGCCACCAGCGCGCCGAAGCTGATCAGCGAGGCGAGGGTAGTCAGGTTGATCACAAGCGCCAGCAGCGAAAACGCCGACACCAGCGCAATTGCAAATACCGGTGTACCAAAGCGCGGTGACAGGTAACCGAAGCTGCGTCGCGGCAGCACGTTGTCACGGCCCATGGTGAACAGGATGCGCGACACCGCTGCCTGCGAGGCCAGCGCCGAACCCAGGCTGCCTGCCACATACGCGGCGGTGAAGAAGTTGGTGAGGAACTGCCCGCCAGCCTTGAACATCACTTCGTTGGCCGCTGCGTCGGCATTGGCGAAGCTGCTGCCCGGCAACACCAACTGGCTGACATAGGCCAACAGGGTGAACAGCAAACCGGCGAAAAGGGTGGTAAGGATGATCGCCCGTGGCACGTCGCGGCGGGCGTCGCGGCATTCTTCGGCCAGGGTCGAGACCGCATCGAAGCCCAGGAACGACAGGCACAGTACCGCTGCGCCAGCCATGATCGGGCCGAAGCCAGGCTGTGAGCCATCGCCCAGCAGCGGTGACAGCAGGTCGAGCGGCTGGCCAGCCAATGTCTGGCAGGACAGCGCGACAAACACGCCGATAAACACGATTTGCGCGCCGACGATCAGGTTGCTGGTCTTGGCCACCGAGTTGATGCCGACCACGTTCAGCACTGTCACCAGGGCAATACAGGCGAGTACGAAGGCCCAGGCTGGCACTGCCGGGAAGGCGATGTTCAGGAACAGGCCGATCAGCAGGTAGTTGATCATCGGCAGGAACAGGTAATCCAACAGCAGCGACCAGCCGGCCAGGAAACCGACGTTGGGGCCGAAGGCCATGTTGGTGTAGGAATAGGCCGAGCCCGCGACGGGGAAGCGTTTGACCATGAAGCTGTAGGACGCAGCCGTGAACAGCATGGCCAGCAGGGTGACCATGTAGGCACCGGCGGTGCGGCCACCGGTGAGTTCGGTGACGATGCCGTAGGTGGTGAAGATGGTAAGGGGGACCATGTACACCAGGCCGAAGAACACCAGGGCGGGCAAACCGAGGACACGGCGAAGCTGGGCGGGGGCGGAGCTGGGTTGGGTGGCCATTGATCGATCCAGGCATTTTTGTAGTTGTGCTTTGGTCGATTTTTATCCACTTAGGTGGGGTGTGACAAAGAAGTAATCCTAATGTTGATTATTAGCCATGGTTTTAATCGGGCATTTGTATTGTCTGGTCTGGCCTCTTCGCGGGTGAACCCGCTCCCACAGGGTCCCCACCGGCCTCAGATACTGTGCAGTACTTGTGGGAGCGGGTTTACCCGCGAAGAGGCCAGCGCAGGCAGTAAGAGGCTCAGCCCATCTCTGCCCGCAACTGCTCGATCCGCTGGTCCTTCTCCGCCCACAGCTGGTTCACCCAGGCCTGCACAGTCTGACGAAACTCAGGGTCATTCTCGTAATCCCCCGCCCACAACACCGGGTCCAGTTCGCGCACCTGAATGTCGATAATCACCCGGCTAATGCTGCCGTTTAGCAACGCCCAGAACCCTGGCGCCTTATTGCCGGGATAGACGATGGTCACGTCCAGCAGTGCATCCAGCTGTTCGCCCAGTGCCGCCAGCACAAACGCCACGCCGCCGGCCTTGGGCTTGAGCAGGTAACGATAGGGCGATTGCTGTTCGCGGTGCTTGGCCTCGGTGAAGCGGGTGCCTTCCAGGTAGTTCACTACAGTCACCGGCTGGCGCTTGAACAACTCGCAGGCGGCCTTGGTGATTTCCAGGTCCTTGCCCTTGAGCTCCGGGTGCTTCTCCAGGAACGCCTTGCTGTAGCGCTTCATGAACGGGTAATCCAGCCCCCACCAGGCCAGCCCCAGCAGCGGCACCCAGATCAGCTCTTTCTTCAGGAAGAACTTGAAGAATGGGGTACGGCGGTTGAGGCTTTCGATCAATGCCGGGATGTCGACCCAGGTCTGGTGATTGCTCACCGCCAGGTACGAGGTGTCCTTGCGCAGGTTCTCGACGCCACGAACGTCCCATTGGGTAGGGATGCACAGTGCGAAGATGGCCTTGTCGATTTCGGACCAGGTTTCGGCCACCCACATCACCGCCCAGGAAGCGTAATCACGCCCACGGCCCGGCAGCACCAGCTTGAGCAGGGCGAAGACCAGCAACGGGCAGATCAACACTACGGTATTGAGCAGCAGCAGGGTGGTTGTGAGAATGCCGGTCAGCAGGCGACGCATAAAGAAACTCTTGTTGTGGGACATAAACGGTTGGCAATGATAAGCAGCGCCGTGGCCTACGCCAAATGTCCAATGCCCTGCGGCGCAGACAAATGTTTCACATTATGTTGGTTAGGCTTGTGACAGCGAACCTATCCTGCCAGTGCAGTCTAAGCACTGACCCTTCTCAAGGAAGCCTGCTAGTGAAATCTCTGTTTGCCCTGTTGTCGCTGTTGGCGCTGCCGGTTATGGCTGCCGAACCCACGATCTACGGCCGGTACGAGAACATCGCCCTGCCCGAGTTGGGCGAAACCCTGAAAGCCAAGATGGACACCGGTGCCTTTACCGCGTCGCTGTCGGCCAAGGACATTGAATTGTTCACCCGTGATGGTGACGAGTGGGTGCGCTTCCGCCTGGCCACCAAGGATTCAGATGGCAAGGTGTACGAGCACAAGGTCTCGCGCATCAGCAAGATCAAGGGGCGTGCCGATGAAGAGGAAGAAGGCGATGCGCCGGAAATCTCCAAGCGCCCGGTGGTGGACCTGGAGTTGTGCCTGGGGGACGTGAAGCGCACCGTTGAGGTGAACCTGGTGGACCGCAGCAGCTTCAATTACCCCCTGCTGATTGGCTCAAAAGCGCTGCGCGAGTTCAAGGCGGCAGTGAACCCGGCCAAGAAGTTTACGGCTGGCAAGCCTGACTGCTGATTTGCATTGCCTGTACTGGCCTCTTCGCGGGCGCGCCCGCTCCCACAGGGACCCCGCTGCCCTCAAGGCTTGAGGTGATTCTGTGGGAGCGGGCTTGCCCGCGAAGAGGCCGGTAAGTTAAAAGTCCATTCTTGCCCCGAGTAAGGCCGGACGTCATGCCCCACATCCTCATCGTCGAAGACGAAGCTGCCATCGCCGACACCCTGGTCTACGCCCTGCAAGCCGATGGCCACAGCACCGAATGGGTGACCCTGGGCACCGCTGCCCTCGAACAGCAGCGCCAGCGCCCGGCCGACCTGATCATCCTCGACATCGGCCTGCCCGACATCAGTGGCTTCGAAACCTGCCGCCAATTGCGCCGCTTTACCGAGGTGCCGGTGATGTTCCTCAGCGCCCGCGACGGTGAGATCGACCGGGTGGTAGGCCTGGAAATCGGTGCTGATGACTACGTGGTCAAACCCTTCAGCCCGCGTGAAGTGGCCGCCCGCGTACGCGCCATCCTCAAGCGCATGGCGCCCAGGGCGGAGCCTGCCACCGAAACCGCGCTGTTTCAGCTCGACACCCTGCGCATGCAGATCACCTACCGCAGCCAGCCCCTCACCCTGACCCGCCACGAATTCCGCCTGTTGCAATGCCTGCTGGAACAACCGCAGCGGGTCTTCAGCCGCGAACAGCTGCTTGACGCGCTGGGCGTAGCCTCTGACGTTGGCTACGAGCGCACCATCGACAGCCATATCAAGAGCCTGCGTGCCAAGCTGCGCCAGGTGGCCAGTGACGCCGAGCCGATCCAGACCCACCGCGGCCTCGGCTACAGCTACAGCCCGGACCACGCCTGATGCGCCTGGGTATCCGGATCTTCCTGGTGTACTTCCTGTTCGTCGGGTTGGCTGGCTATTTTTTGCTCAATACCGTGCGCGAACAGATCCGCCCGGTGGTGCGCCAGTCCTCTGAGGAAACCTTGGTCGATACCGCCAACCTGCTGGCCGAGATCCTGCGCGATGACGTCAAGGCCGGTACCCTTGGCCAGAGCCGGCTGCCAGAAGTGCTCAAGGCTTATGGATTGCGTAGCCCCGGCGCGCAAATCTGGGGCCTGGCCAAAACCCAGGTCAGTCACCGTATCTATGTCACCGATGCCAAGGGCATCGTGCTGCTGGACTCGAGCGGTGAGGCCTTGGGCAAGGATTATTCGCAGTGGAACGATGTGCTGCGCACTCTGCGTGGCCAGTACGGCGCTCGCTCCACCCGTAGCGACCCCAATGACGAAAGTACCTCGGTGATGCACGTTGCGGCACCGATCATGGATGACAGCAAGATCATCGGCGTTGTCACTGTCGCCAAGCCCAACAGCTCGCTGCAACCTTACATCGACCGCTCCGAGCAGCGCCTGCTCACCCTCGGCCTGGGGTTGATTGGCCTGGGCTTGTTGATCGGCGCGGCGCTGTCGTGGTGGCTGGCGCGCTCGCTGCGCAAATTGGCCGCTTATGCCCAGGCGGTCAGCGAAGGTGAGCGTGCGGAGCTTCCGCATTACAAGGGCGGTGAGCTGGCGAATCTGGCCCAGGCGGTAGAGCGCATGCGCACTCAACTGGAGGGCAAGGCCTATGTCGAGCGCTATGTGCACACCCTCACACATGAGCTGAAAAGCCCACTGGCTGCCATTCGCGGGGCCTCAGAGCTGTTGCAGGATGACATGCCGGCCGAGCAGCGAGCGCGCTTTGCCGGCAATATCGAACGTGAAAGCGAGCGCTTGCAGCAGATGATCGAGCGCCTGCTGAACCTGGCCCGGGTCGAGCAGATGCAGGCGCTGGAAGATGAGCAACAGGTGGCGCTGGCGGCGCTGGTGGACGAATTGCTGCTGGCCCATGTTGCGCGCATCGAAGCTGCCAGCCTGCACGTGCGTCAGCGGGTGCCCGCCGGGTTGCGTCTGCTGTGCGACCCGTTTCTCATGCGCCAGGCGCTGGCCAACCTGCTGGATAACGCGCTGGATTTCACACCCGAAGGTGGCGCGCTGCTGTTTGATCTGGAGCGCGACGGCGAGCGGGTGGCGTTGAGCCTGTTCAACCAGGGGCAAGCGATACCGGCGTATGCCATCGGGCGGGTCAGCGAGCGGTTCTATTCGCTGCCACGGCCGGGGAGTGGGCGCAAGAGTACCGGCCTGGGGCTGAACTTTGTGGCCGAGGTGATGCAGCTGCATGGTGGGGCGTTGGCGGTGGATAATGTCGATGGCGGGGTGCGGGTGCGGTTGTGGTTGCCGGTGCGGCGTATCAGCTGAGATAGCCGGGGCTGCTTTGCAGCCCATCGCGACACAAGGCCGCTCCTACACAGGAACGCGGTCTCTTGTAGGAGCGGCCTTGTGTCGCGAAGGGGCGCGCAGCGGCCCCAAAAACACACAATCTCCACACAGTTTCCCCAAGGCCTCCACGCAAGGCGCAGACACTGCGCCCACTGCCACAGGAGGCCCCATGAACAAGACCCTCGGTTACAAACTCGGCATGATCGCCGTGCTGATGCTTCTGCTGCTCATCCCGCTGCTGTTGATCAACGGCCTGATCGATGAACGCCAGGCCCTGCGTGACGACGTATTACGCGACATCGCCCAAAGCGCCAGCTTCGACCAGCAGCTCAGCGGCCCGCTGCTGGTGGTGCCTTACCGCAAGTACCAGCGCCTCTGGATCGAAAAGGACGGCGAGCGCACTCAGGAAACCAGCACCATCGCCGGCCACCTGTACTTCCTGCCGGAAACCTTCGACGCCGACCTTGGCGTAGACACCGAACTGCGCGCCCGCGGTATCTACCAGGCCCGGCTTTTTCACGCCAAGGGGCGTATCAGCGGCCGCTTCAAGCTCCCGGAGCGTTGGGGCATCGACAAGGACTTCGACGACTACCGTTTCGACAAACCGTTCCTGGTGGTGGGCATCAGCGATATCCGTGGCATCGAGAATGGCCTGGAACTGAGCATGGATGAGCAAAAGGTGCCATTCGAGGCAGGCACCCAGCTCGACTGGATGCGCGGTGGTGTGCATGCCAGTCTGCCGGGGCTGGACGGCATGCAGGCGCGGGAATTCAGCTACGGCTTCGACCTGGCATTGCAGGGCACCGGCCAGTTGCACATCGTGCCGGTGGGCCGTACCAGCAGCGTGGACATGCGCGCCAACTGGCCCCACCCAAGTTTTATCGGCAGCTACTTGCCCAGCCGTCGCGACATCGACGCCCAGGGCTTCAGCGCCCATTGGCAGACGTCGTTCTTTGCCACCAACCTTGAAGACGCCCTGCGCCAGTGCGCCACGGCCGGGCAGTGCGCCGACTTCAGCGAACGCAGCTTCGGCGTGAGCTTTGTCGACCCGGTGGACCAGTACCTTAAAAGCGAACGGGCGATCAAATACGCGCTGTTGTTCATTGCGCTGACCTTTGCCGGTTTCTTCCTGTTCGAAGTGCTAAAGAACCTGAGCGTGCACCCGGTGCAGTACATTTTGGTGGGCGTGGCGTTGGCGTTCTTCTACCTGTTGTTGCTGTCGTTGTCCGAGCACATCGGCTTTGGCCTGGCCTATGGGCTGTCGGCTTCGGCGTGTGTGCTGCTGATTGGCTTCTACCTGAGCCATGTGCTGCGCAGCCTGGGGCGAGGGGTTGGGTTTGCGGCGGGGCTGGCGGCCTTGTATGCGCTGCTCTATGGGCTGCTGAGTGCCGAGGATTATGCGCTGCTGATGGGGTCGCTGCTGTGCTTCGGTTTGCTGGGGGTGTTCATGGTGCTGACCCGGCGGCTGGACTGGGCGCGGGTGGGGAGAGCGGCATGAGAGAGGACAGAGAAATCGGGCGGTGGTTGGCCCTCAGGATTGGCCTGTTGTTTCCTGTGATACCGAGGTGAGGCCTTCGCGGGCATGCCCGCTCCCACAGGTACTGCACAGCTTTCAAATACTGTGATGTCCCTGTGGGAGCGGGCGTGCCCGCGAAGAGGCCCTGTCAGGCCGCTGGAGATGTGGCGACCATCGAAGGCCGCTTGGCCACTTCGGCATACCACGCCGCCAGCCCGGGATGGCGCTCACGCCAGCCAAACTCAGGCTGGCGCAAATCCAGATACCCCAGCGCACACGCCACGCCAATCGCCGCCAGGTCAAACCCGGACATCAGCTCGGGCAGGTGCTCCTGCTCCAGGTTGGCCAGGCTACGGCGGATCTTGTCCCCCTGTGCCTGCAACCAGCCCTCCCAGCGCTTGTCTTCTGGCCGCAAGAAGCTCTCATAACGCGACGACACCGCCGCATCCATGATCGCATCGGCCTGCGATACCAGCGTCAGGCGCCGCCAGCGCGCCGAGCCCTCGCGGGGCAGCAGCGGCAGGCCGACATGTTGCTGGTCGAGGTACTCGCAGATCACCCGGCTGTCATGTAGCACGGTGCCGTCGTCCAGGCGCAGCGCCGGGATCTTGCCGATCGGGTTGTCCAGATTGAGCTGCGGGTCGCCGCTTACCGGGCTGATATTCACCGGCTGCAATTGCACACGCTCAAGCTGCCCGGTCTCGTGCAAGACCACCATGACCTTGCGCACGAACGGCGACAATGGCGAATGGAAGAGGGTCATCGTGCTCATGCTTCAGTTGCCTTGCAGGCTAGGCGGCAGGCATACACCGGTGCCGCCGATGCCGCAGTAGCCGTCCGGGTTCTTGGCCAGGTACTGCTGGTGGTAGGCTTCGGCAAAGTACACGGTCGGCGCCTGGTCGATTTCGGTGGTGATCTCGCCGAAGCCGGACTTTGCCAGTTCAGCCTGGTACTCGGCTTTACTGGCTTGCGCTTCTTTCAGCTGTTCCGGGCTGGTGCAGTAGATGGCCGAGCGGTACTGGGTGCCAACATCGTTGCCCTGGCGCATGCCCTGGGTCGGGTTGTGCAGCTCCCAGAACATCGCCAGCAACTCGCGGTAGCTGACCTTGTCCTTGTCGAACACCACCAGCACCACTTCGGTATGGCCGGTCAGGCCCGAGCAGACTTCTTCATAGGTAGGGTTGGGGGTGAAGCCGCCGGCGTAGCCGACTACGGTGCTGACAACGCCTTCACGCTGCCAGAAGCGGCGCTCGGCGCCCCAGAAGCAACCCAGGCCGAAGATGGCGAAGTCGACAGCGCCTTCGAAGAAGGGGCCGAGCAGCGGGGTGCCTTCGAACACGTAGTGGAACTCGGGCAGGCTCATTGGCGTTTCGCGGCCAGGCAAGGCCTGCTCCGCGGTTGGCATGACGTTTTTGTTCACCAGGATTTCCGAACGCAGGACCATGGCCGTTCCTCTGTGTTTATTCAGTGGGATAAGTGTTGGGGCATTCGCGGGCATGCCCGCTCCCACAGGTACAGCACAGGTTTCGAAGGTTGTGGTGTTCCTGTGGGAGCGGGCGTGCCCGCGAAAGGGCCCGAATGGCCTCTATAGTGCCCGAGGTTTACGCCGCTGTCAGGCCACCGGTCCACGCGGATAGCGCTTCAACCGCTCAGCCAGCTCCCGCCCCGGAATCGGCCGGTCAAACAGGTAACCCTGGCCCACGTCGCAGCGGTGCCGGCGCAGGAACGCCAGCTGCTCCGGCGTCTCGATCCCTTCGGCCACTACCTTCAGCTTGAGGTTGTGCGCCATGGCCACCACCGCCGAGGTGATCTCCATGTCGTCCTGGTTATCCGGGATCTCGTTGATGAAGCTGCGGTCGATCTTGAGGATGTCGATCGGAAACTTCTTCAGGTAGCTGAGCGACGAATACCCGGTGCCGAAGTCGTCCATGGCCAGGGTCAGGCCCAGGGCCTTCAGCTCGTCCAGCTGGCGGTGGGTGTCTTCGCTGGCTTCCAGCAGCAGGCCCTCGGTCAGCTCCAGCTCCAGCAGGTGCGGGGGCAGGGCTTCTTCCTTGAGAATGGTGCTGATCGAGGCCACCAGGTCCGGGTCGGAGAACTGCTTGGGCGACAGGTTGATCGCTACGTGCAGGTTGCCCAAGCCGGCCTCGCGCAGTTGCTGGCTCATGCTGCATGACTGGCGCACCACCCATTTGCCGATGGGGATGATCAGGCCGGTTTCTTCCGCCACGCTGATGAACTGGTCCGGGCGGATCATGCCGCGCTCGGGGTGGTTCCAGCGCAACAGCGCTTCCAGGCCAAGCAAGCGGCCGCTGCGCAGGCAGATCTTGGGCTGGTAGAACACTTCCAGTTCGTTCTGGGTCAGGGCGCGGCGCAGGTTGTTCTCGACGAACAGCTTGTAGCTGGCCTCGGCATTGAGTACCTCGGTAAACACCTGCACCTGGTGCTTGCCGTTGGCCTTGGCCTTGTGCAGGGCCAGGCCGGCGTTTTTCATCAGGCTGGCCGGGTCGGCGCCGTGCAGCGGCGCGCAGGCCAGGCCCACCGACGCGGTGACGTTGATCAGCTGGTTGTCGACGAACATGGGCTTGTCGAGGGTGCGAAGCAGTTGCTGGGCAACGTGCTGGCCATCTTCCAGGCCAGTGGCGTCGAGCAGCACGGCAAACTCGTTACTGGCAAAGCGTGCCAGCACACCGCCAGTGGGCAGGCTGTTGCGCAGGCGCCGGGCCAGGCTGATCAGCAGCTTGTCGCCAGTCTGGTGCCCCAGGCTGTCGTTGATGCGCTTGAAGTTGTCGATGTCCACCAGCAGCAGGCACATCGAGTTCTCGCCATCGTGGGCAAAGCGTTCATCCAGGCTACGGATGAACGCCGGGCGGTTGCCCAAGTTGGTCAGGTTGTCGGTGTAGGCCAGGCGCTCGATGCGCTGCTGCGCCAGCTTGGTCTGGGTGACGTCTTCGTAGATGCCGATGTAGTGGGTCAGCTCACGGTTGTCGCCGTACACCTTGGAAATCGACAACTGGCCCCAGTAGGGCTCCAGGTTCTTGCGCCGGCTCTTGAATTCGCCCTGCCAGCTGTTGCCCATGGCCAGGCTGGACGGCGAGTCGAACAGCAGTTCGCTGAGGTTTTCCAGCGCGGGCAGCTCGCCCAGGTGGCGGCCTTGCACTTCTTCGGTGCTGTACTGAGTGATGGCGGTGAAGCTTGGGTTGACGTACTCCACCTGGCCATCGCGGTTGACCAGCAGGAAGGCACTGGCGCTTTGCTCCACCGCACGCTGGAACAGGTGCAGGGCGCTGGCCGCGGTACGCCGGTTATAGTTGGTGATCACCTGGGCAAACTGGTCGGCCAGCTCGCCGGCGAAGGCAATTTCGTCTGACTGCCAGGCCCGCGGCTGGCCGGTCTGCTCCAGGCACAGCACGCCCACTACCTGGCCGTCGACGCGGATACTGGCATCGAGCATGGCCTTGTTTTCCGGGCGCAGGCTTTGTGCCAGGGCGCGAGTGCGGGGGTCGTGGCCGGCGTTGTGTGCGTCGATGGCACGGCTGGCATGCAGCGCCTCAAGGTAGTCGGGGAAGCGGCTGCCATCGATGGCTTCGGGCTGGCGATGCTCCTGCGCGTCACGGTACCAGGCAGTGATCGGCTCCAGGCGCTGATCGTCCAGGTGCCAGATGCTGGCGCTGTCGACCTTGTAGATTTCGCAGGCGCTCTGGGTAATCAATTGCGCGGCCTCAAGCAGCGAGTTGCCCGCGCTGTAGCGCTGCCGGGCCAGGCGCAGGATCAGGTCTTGCTGGCCGCGCACGCGCTCCAGGTGCTCCAGTTGCTCTTGCTGGGCGCGCTGGTTCAGCTGCAAGGCCAGTTGCAGGCGGTTGTTGCGCGACTCCAGGTCGGTGGCACCGGGCTCGCCGGTGTCTTCCTGCTGGTCGTCGAGCACGCTCAGGTAGCCACGCAGCAGCTGGCGGTTGTGCTGCTTGTAGGCTTCACCGGTCTCCAGCAGCCGCAGCGAGGCGCTTGGCGTATGCAGGGTGTAGCGCACACGGTAGTAGCCGCGCTGGGACAGTTGCAGCTGAATTTCGTCGTGCAACCGGTAGCGCGCTTCAGGTTCCATCAGGCTGGCGTAGGGCGCATCGACCAGGGCACACAGGTCGCCCGCGTGCAGTCCGAACTGGCGCTCGCAGGCCGGGTCCAGGTAGAGCATGGCCCATGTGGCTTCGTTAAGCCTTTCGAAACGCAGCATGCCGAGCCGCGAGGGCACGGGTAACGGCGTGACGACCTCGGCCGCCACACGGCTGGCGGCATCGGGTTGGCTTTTCATCGAAGACTCGCTTGAAGAGGGAACGCTGGGTAGGACCGCAGCGGGTCTGGCAAGGTTGCATCATGTGCCGAGGGCTGGCAAGCGGCCATGTGTGATGCTGTGTGCGGGTTATCGGCTATTGGGCCGGAATCTGTAGTTTGCGTTGAGAATTTGGGGCCGCTTTGCGGCCCATCGCGACACAAGGCCGCTCCTACAAGGTATCGCGTTTTCCTGTAGGAGCGGCCTTGTGTCGCGATAGGAGGGCGCAGCCCTCCCAGCTTTTTACAGGCAAAAAAAAGCCCCGCCAATTGGCGGGGTTGAGGTACGAGCGTGGCAGCTCGAAAAGGGTACTGCCCCTCGCAAGGAGGGGCAGCGGGCTGCCTTACAGCAGCATGGTGCGGATATCGCCCAGTACGTCGCCCAGGCGCTTGGTGAAGCGCGCGGCGGCTGCGCCGTTGATCACTCGGTGATCGTAGGACAGCGACAGTGGCAGCATCAGCTTAGGCTGGAAGGCCTTGCCATCCCAGACTGGCTGCATGGTTGCCTTGGAGACGCCCAGGATCGCCACTTCCGGCGCGTTGACGATCGGCGTGAAGCCGGTGCCGCCAATGTGGCCGAGGCTGGAGATGGTGAAGCAGGCACCTTGCATGTCGTCGGCCGACAGCTTTTTGGTGCGCGCCTTCTCGGCCAGTGCAGCGGCTTCGGCAGCCAGTTGCAGCAGGCTCTTCTGGTCGACGTTCTTGATCACAGGGACCAGCAGGCCGTCCGGAGTGTCCACGGCAAAGCCGATGTGCACGTACTTCTTGCGGATGATGGCTTTGCCGCTTGGCGCCAGCGAGCTGTTGAAGTCTGGCAGTTCCTTGAGCAGGAAGGCGCAGGCTTTGAGCAGCAGTGGCAGCACGGTCAGTTTCACGCCGGCTTTTTCGGCCACGGCCTTCTGCGCAACGCGGAAAGCTTCCAGCTCGGTGATGTCGGCAGAGTCGAACTGGGTAACGTGCGGCACGTTCAGCCAGCTGCGGTGCAGGTTGGCAGCACCGACCTGCATCAGGCGGGTCAGGGCCACTTCTTCCACTTCACCGAACTTGCTGAAGTCCACAACCGGAATCGGCGGGATGCCGGCGCCGCCGGTTGCGCCGGCGGCTGCCGGGGCTTCCTTGGCCTTCTGCATCATCGCCTTGACGTAAACCTGCACGTCTTCTTTCAGAATGCGGCCGTGCGGACCGGTGGCGGCAACAGCGCCCAGGTCGACACCAAATTCACGGGCCAGCTGACGAACGGCTGGGCCTGCGTGAACCTTGGCGTTGCTGCCAGCAGCCGGTGCGGTAGCAACCGGTGCAGGGGCAGCAGCCGGGGCAGCAGCAGGTGCGGCGGCCGGAGCAGCCTCAGCCTTGGCTGGCGCCGGGGCAGCAGCAGGGGCCGGAGCGGCAGCCGGGGCTGCGCCAGCGACCTTCAGCTTGAAGATCAGGTCGCCAGTGCCGACTTCGTCTTCCAGCTTGCACAGGACTTCTTCGACCACGCCAGCAGCTGGCGATGGGATCTCCATGGAAGCCTTGTCGGATTCCAGGGTGATCAGCGACTGGTCGGCTTCGACGGTGTCGCCGACCTTGACCAGCACTTCAATGATCTTGGCCTTGCCCGACGAGCCGATGTCCGGCACGTGGATGTCCTGCACGCTGGCGGCAGCCGGGGCTGCGGCTGGCGCAGGGGCGGCTTCGGCAGCAGGCGCTGGGGCAGCAGCCGGGGCCGCAGCTGCAGCGGCCGGGGCCTCAGGGGCCGCAGCAGCGGCGCCCTCGGCTTCCAGGACCAGCAGCTCGTCGCCTTCTTTCAGGCGGTCGCCCAGCTTGACCTTCAGTTCCTTGATGACGCCGGCCTTGGGGGCCGGAATCTCCATGGAGGCCTTGTCGGACTCCAGGGTCAGCAGGCTCTGGTCAGCCTCGATACGGTCACCGACCTTGACGAACAGCTCGATGATTTCACCTTCACCGCTGCCGATGTCAGGTACGCGAATGAGTTCGCTCACTTAAAAATACTCCTCAGCAGTCCAGTGGGTTGCGCTTGTCCGGGTCGATACCGAACTTGACGATAGCGTCTGCAACAACCTTGGGTTCGATCTCGCCACGGTCAGCCAGGGCTTCCAGGGCAGCCAGCACCACGAAGTGGCGGTCGACTTCGAAGAAGTGACGCAGCTTCTTGCGGCTGTCGCTGCGACCGTAACCGTCGGTACCCAGGACCTTGAACTCTTTGCTCGGTACCCACTGGCGAATCTGTTCGGCGAACAGCTTCATGTAGTCGGTAGAGGCGATGACCGGGCCTTTGCGACCGTTCAGGCACTGCTCGACGTAGGTCTCTTGTGGCTTCTGGCCAGGCTTCAGGCGGTTGGCGCGTTCTACGGCCAGGCCGTCGCGGCGCAGTTCGTTGAAGCTGGTGACGCTCCACACGTCGGCACCGACGTTGAACTCT
This sequence comes from Pseudomonas sp. NPDC089547, assembly GCF_050280665.1. Lineage (NCBI taxonomy): Bacteria > Pseudomonadati > Pseudomonadota > Gammaproteobacteria > Pseudomonadales > Pseudomonadaceae > Pseudomonas > Pseudomonas sp. NPDC089547. The sequence continues at coordinate 43,740 of NZ_JBNNVS010000026.1, forward strand.
TCACGCAGGATCTTCGCGGCTTCGCGGACTTCGCGCAGGATGGTGCCGGAGCCCATCAGCTGAACGTGGTGCGCGGCTTCGCGGGTGTCTTCTTCCAGCAGGTACATGCCCTTGATGATGCCTTCCTCGACACCGGCCGGCATGGCTGGCTGCTGGTAGGATTCGTTCATCACGGTGATGTAGTAGAAGATGTCCTGTTGCTCTTCGGTCATCTTCTTCATGCCGTCCTGGATGATCACCGCCAGCTCGTAGCCGTAGGTTGGATCGTAGGTGCGGCAGTTCGGGATGGTGCCCGCCATCATGTGGCTGTGACCGTCTTCGTGCTGCAGGCCTTCACCGTTCAGGGTGGTACGGCCGGCGGTACCGCCGATCAGGAAGCCACGGGTGCGGCTGTCGCCAGCGGCCCAGGCCAGGTCGCCAATGCGCTGGAAGCCGAACATCGAGTAGAAGATGTAGAACGGCAGCATCGGCTGGTTGTGGCAGCTGTACGAGGTACCGGCAGCGATGAACGACGACATGGCGCCGGCTTCGTTGATGCCTTCCTCGAGGATCTGGCCCTTCTTGTCTTCGCGGTAGAACATCACCTGGTCTTTATCGACTGGCTCGTAGAGCTGGCCGACCGACGAGTAGATGCCCAGCTGGCGGAACATGCCTTCCATACCGAAGGTACGGGCTTCGTCCGGGATGATCGGGACGATGCGCTGGCCGATGTCCTTGTCCTTGACCAGCTGCGCCAGGATGCGCACGAAGGCCATGGTGGTGGAGATTTCGCGGTCGCCCGAGCCGTCCAGGATCGCTTTCAGCGTTTCCAGTGGCGGGGTCGGCACGCTGAAGCTCTTGGCGCGGCGCTGAGGCACGAAACCGCCCAGGGCAGCACGGCGCTCGGCCAGGTACTTGGCTTCGGCAGAACCTTCTTCCGGCTTGAAGAACGGCAGGTTCTCAAGGTCGGCATCCTTGACCGGGATGTCGAAGCGGTCACGGAAGTGGCGCAGGCTGTCGACGTCGACCTTCTTGGTGTTGTGCGCGGTGTTCTTGGCTTCGCCAGCACCGGTGCCGTAACCCTTGATGGTCTTGGCCAGGATAACGGTTGGCTGCTCTTTGTGGTTAACAGCCTGGTGGTACGCCGCGTAGACCTTGTACGGGTCGTGGCCGCCACGGTTGAGCTTCCAGATCTCGTCGTCGGACAGGTCTTCGACCATGGCCTTGAGCTCTGGGGTGTTGAAGAAGTTTTCACGAACGTACGCGCCGTCTTTGGCTTTGTAGTTCTGGTACTCGCCGTCGATGACTTCGTCCATGCGGCGCTGCAGGGCACCGTTGGTGTCCTTGGCCAGCAGTGGGTCCCAGAAACGGCCCCAAACGACTTTGTTGACGTTCCAGCCACCGCCACGGAACACGCCTTCGAGTTCCTGGATGATCTTGCCGTTGCCGCGAACCGGGCCGTCGAGGCGCTGCAGGTTGCAGTTGATGACGAAGATCAGGTTGTCCAGCTTCTCGCGGCCGGCCAGGGCGATTGCGCCCAGGGATTCCGGCTCGTCGCACTCGCCGTCGCCCATGAAGCACCAGACCTTCTGTTTGCCGGCCGGGATGAAGCCGCGCGCTTCCAGGTACTTCATGAAGCGTGCCTGGTAGATGGCCTGGATCGGGCCCAGACCCATCGATACGGTCGGGAACTGCCAGAAGTCAGGCATCAGCCATGGGTGCGGGTACGAAGACAGGCCGTTGCCGTCCACTTCCTGACGGAAGTTGTTCATCTGCTCTTCGTTGATGCGGCCTTCCATGAAGGCGCGGGCGTAGACGCCTGGCGAAGCGTGGCCCTGGAAGAACACCAGGTCGCCGCCGTGTTCGTCGGTCGGGGCCTGGAAGAAGTAGTTGAAGCCGATGTCGTACAGGGTGGCGCTGGAGGCGAAGCTGGAGATGTGTCCGCCCAGGTCCGAGTCTTTCAGGTTGGTGCGCATGACCATGGCCAGGGCGTTCCAACGCACCATCGAGCGAATGCGGCGTTCCATGAACAGGTCGCCAGGCATGCGTGCTTCGTGGGTGACAGGGATGGTGTTGCGGTATGGCGTGGTGATCGCATACGGCAGCTGGGAGCCACTACGGGTGGCCAGCTCGCCCATACGGGTCATCAGGTAATGAGCGCGGTCTTCGCCTTCTTTGTCGAGGACCGACTCCAGGGCATCCAGCCATTCCTGGGTTTCGATTGGATCGAGGTCTTGCATGGCTTGCTCCAGGGCGGAAAGGCAACCAGAATCGATTGCCTGAGATTGCGACTGGCCTTATGGGCAGACGTCGTGAATTCTTGGATTACCGGGGTGTCATCCGGCGCCGTGTAGTTTTACTACATTTGCTTTCGCATTTCATGCTTTTACACGACACGAGTAGTAGTAAAACTACATTTGTGCGACGTTTGGTCGCACCTTGGCTTGTGAGGAAAAACGTTCATGGTGGTTGGCATTGTGTCGCGAACGGGTGGTTCTTGATGATTGTTGCCAAGTTTTCGTTTTTTTCAGCTATTTCCAACTTTTGTACGACAGTCCAACCGTGGTCCGGTCTCCCCTTGGCCGCTTTTTCCCCTCTAATTCACGCCGATCAAGGATAGACCATGCGCCTGCCTTTGCCGCCCGACCTGCCCGCCATCCTCCAACCACTGGTCGCTCGTAACCAGCAATTCCTCAGTGATGCGGTAGTCGCCCATCCGGAACTCGACCTGGCTACATGGAGCCCGGCCCACCGGCAGCAGTTTGATCAGGTTGCCGCCGCCAGCGACTTTGTCCTTGGCCTGGCCCAGCGTGAGCCGGCGATGCTGTTCGACTTGCTGGCCAGTGGCGAGTTGGCGCGCCGTTACGCACCGGGTGAGTTGCGCGGGCAGATCGCCGCGGCTGCCAACGCGGCGCAAAGCGACGACGAGCTGGCGCGCAACCTGCGCCGTGAGCGCAATCGCCAGCAACTGCGCATCATCTGGCGCGACATCACCCGCCAGGCCGAGCTGGGTGAAACCTGCCGCGACCTGTCCGACCTTGCCGATGCCGCCATCGACGAAGCCTACCAATGGCTGTACCCGCGCCATTGCCAGCAGTTCGGCACGCCCATCGGCAACCGCAGCGGCCAGCCACAGCACATGGTGGTGCTGGGCATGGGCAAGCTGGGGGCGGTGGAGCTGAACCTGTCGTCGGACATCGACCTGATCTTCGGCTTCCCTGAGGGTGGCGAAACCGAAGGGGTGAAGCGCTCGCTGGAAAACCAGGAGTTCTTCACCCGCTTGGGCCAGCGGTTGATCAAGGCGCTGGACCCGGTCACCGTCGACGGTTTCGTGTTCCGTGTCGACATGCGCCTGCGCCCCTATGGTTCGGCCGGGGCGCTGGTGCTCAGCTTCAATGCCCTGGAACAGTACTACCAGGACCAGGGCCGCGACTGGGAACGCTATGCCATGATCAAGGCGCGGGTGGTGGCCGGTGACCAGGCTGCCGGTGCGCAGTTGCAGGAAATGTTGCGCCCGTTCGTGTACCGCCGTTACCTTGACTTTTCCGCCATCGAAGCGCTGCGCACCATGAAGCAGCTGATCCAGCAAGAGGTACGGCGCAAGGGGATGGCCGACAACATCAAGCTGGGCGCCGGTGGCATCCGTGAGGTGGAGTTCATTGCCCAGGCCTTCCAGCTGATCCACGGCGGGCGTGACCTCAGCTTGCAGCAGCGGCCGCTGCTAAAGGTACTGGCCACCCTGGAGGGCCAGGGTTATCTGCCGCCAGTGGTGGTGGCCGAGCTGCGCGAGGGTTATGAATTCCTGCGTTATACCGAGCACGCCATCCAGGCCATTGCCGACCGCCAGACGCAGATGTTGCCCGATGATGAGACTGACAAGGCGCGGGTGGCGTACATCCTTGGCTTTGCCGACTGGCAAAGCTTCCACGACCAGCTGACGTACTGGCGTGGCCGTATCGACTGGCACTTCCGCCAGGTGATCGCCGACCCGGATGATGAAGACGGTGAAGGCGAACTGGTGGTAGGTGGCGAATGGTCGCCGCTGTGGGAGCAGGCGCAGGACGAGGAAGCCGCTGGCCGGCAGCTGCAAGAGGCCGGGTTCAAGCAACCTGTGGAAGCCTTGCGGCGCCTGGCCGGGCTGCGCTCCAGCCCGCAACTGCGTTCGATGCAGCGTATTGGCCGCGAGCGGCTTGATGCCTTCATTCCACGCTTGCTGGCCCAAGCGGTGGAGCACGACAACCCTGACCTGGTGCTGGAACGTGTGCTGCCGCTGGTCGAAGCCGTGGCGCGGCGTTCGGCTTATCTGGTGCTGCTCACCGAAAACCCGGGTGCCCTGCGTCGCCTGCTGACCTTGTGCGCTGCCAGCCCATGGATTGCCGAGCAGATCGCCCTTTACCCGTTGCTGCTCGATGAGCTGCTTAACGAAGGCCGCTTGTTCAGCCCACCCCTGGCCCCAGAGCTGGCCAGCGAGCTGCGCGAACGCCTGACGCGCATCCCTGAAGACGACCTGGAGCAGCAGATGGAAGCGCTGCGCCACTTCAAACTGGCGCATAGCCTGCGTGTGGCTGCTTCGGAAATCAGCGGCAACTTGCCGTTGATGAAAGTCAGCGACTACCTGACCTGGCTGGCCGAAGCCATTCTTGACCAAGTGCTGGCCCTGGCCTGGCGCCAGACTGTGGCCCGCCACGGCCAGCCCAAGCGCAGTGACGGCAGTCTGTGCGACCCGGGCTTCATCATTATTGGTTACGGCAAGGTCGGCGGGCTGGAGCTGGGGCATGGCTCGGACCTGGACCTGGTGTTCATTCACGACGGCGACCCGCAAGAGGAAACCGACGGCGCCAAGCCCATCGACAGCGCGCAGTTCTTCACCCGCCTAGGCCAGCGCATCATTCACCTGCTGACCACCCAGACCAACTCGGGCCAGCTGTATGACGTGGATATGCGCCTGCGCCCGTCCGGTGCTTCCGGCCTGCTGGTGAGCTCGCTGGGCGCCTTCGAGCGCTACCAGCAGAACGAAGCCTGGACCTGGGAGCACCAGGCCCTGGTGCGGGCCCGCGTGCTGGTGGGTTGCAAGCAGGTAGGTTCGGCGTTCGAAGGCGTGCGCGCCAAGGTGCTGGGGCAAGCCCGCGATCTGGAAAAACTGCGCACCGAAGTGAGTGAAATGCGCGCCAAGATGCGCGAAAACCTCGGTACCAAGGCCACGGCTGCCGGTACGGCGGCCAACGCCTTCGAGGCCGGTGTACCCTTCGATATCAAGCAGGATGCCGGCGGTATCGTCGATATCGAATTTATGGTGCAATACGCCGCTTTGGCCTGGTCCCACGACCACCCGGCCATACTCCGATGGACCGATAACATCCGCATTCTGGAAGAGCTGGAGCAGGCAGGTTTGATGCCGGCCAGTGACGCGGTGCTGTTGCGTGAAGTGTACAAAGCGTTCCGTTCGGCCTCGCACCGCCAGGCCTTGCAGAAGCAGGCCGGGGTGATCGACGCGGCGCAGTTTGCCGATGAACGCCGTGAAGTGCGGCGGATCTGGGGTGAATTGGGTTTGACTTGAGAATGTTGGGGCCGCTTTGCGGCCCATCGCGACACAAGGCCGCTCCTACAGGGATCGCATTCCCTTGTAGGAGCGGCCTTGTGTCGCGATGGGCTGCAAAGCAGCCCCAAAGGTCCATGTCCCACCACCGGTGGTACACTGTCCGCCACATAGCCTGAATATAAAGAGGGGAGGCCAGGCTGTACCGCAGTCTGTAGCCTCCCCGAGCGTTTCTGGACTAAGCATGAGAATACTGATCATTGGCCCCAGCTGGGTCGGCGACATGGTGATGGCGCAGACCCTGTTCCAGTGCCTGAAACAGCAGCACCCCGACTGCGTGATCGACGTGCTGGCCCCCGAGTGGAGCCGGCCGATCCTGGAGCGCATGCCCGAGGTTCGCCAGGCCTTGAGCTTCCCGCTCGGCCATGGCGCACTGGAGCTGGCCACGCGCCGTCGCATCGGCAAGTCCCTGGCCGGCCAGTACGACCAGGCCATCCTGCTGCCCAACTCGCTGAAATCGGCATTGGTACCGTTCTTCGCCGGTATCCCTAAACGCACCGGCTGGCGCGGCGAAATGCGCTTCGGCCTGCTGAACGATGTGCGCAAGCTGGACAAGGCCCGTTACCCGCTGATGATCGAGCGCTTCATGGCCCTGGCCTACGCGCCCGGCGCCGAGCTGCCGCAGCCGTACCCGCGCCCCAGCCTGCAGATCGAAGCACAAAGCCGCGAAGCGGCACTGGCCAAGTTCGGCCTGGAGCTGGACCGCCCGGTGCTGGCGCTGTGCCCAGGTGCCGAGTTCGGCGAGGCCAAGCGCTGGCCTTCCGAGCATTACGCTGCCGTGGCCGACGCGATGATCCGCCAGGGTTGGCAGGTGTGGCTGTTCGGCTCGAAGAACGATCACCCGGTGGGTGAGCAGATCCGCGACCGGCTGATCCCGGGCTTGCGTGAAGAATCGTCCAACCTGGCCGGTGAAACCTCGCTGGCCGAGGCCATCGACCTGATGTCCTGCGCCCACGCCGTGGTGTCCAACGACTCCGGCCTGATGCATGTGGCTGCCGCGCTGAACCGCCCGCTGGTGGCGGTATACGGCTCGACCTCGCCCGGCTTTACCCCGCCGCTGGCCGAGCAGGTGGAAGTAGTGCGCACCGGTATCGAGTGCAGCCCGTGCTTCGACCGTACTTGCCGTTTCGGCCACTACAACTGCCTGCGCCTGCTGGAGCCGGGCAAAGTAATCGCCGCCCTGCACAGTCTGAGCGGGCCGGACCTGATCGATACCGTGGCCGAGGTCGACTAAGTGCGGGTACTGATCATCAAGACCTCGTCGCTGGGTGATGTGATCCACACCCTGCCGGCGCTTACCGATGCCGCCCATGCCATCCCGGGCATCCGTTTTGACTGGGTGGTGGAAGAAGGCTTCGCCGAAATCCCCAGCTGGCATCCGGCGGTAGACAAGGTTATCCCGGTGGCCATCCGGCGCTGGCGCAAGAACCTTTGGCAAACCGTCAAGAGTGGCGAGTGGAAGGCGTTCAAGCAGCGTATGCGCGAGCATACGTACGACCTGGTGATCGACGCCCAGGGCTTGGTCAAGTCGGCCTGGCTGACCCGCTATGTGAAGGCCCCGGTCGCCGGCCTGGACCGCTACTCGGCGCGCGAGGGCCTGGCCAGCCGCTTCTATGACCGGCGCCTGTCGGTTGCCACGGGCCAGCATGCGGTGGAGCGCGTACGCCAATTGTTCGCCATGGCCCTGGCCTACGACCTGCCGGAAGGTATCGGCAACTACGGCCTGGACCTCGACCGGCTGCAACTGCCGCCAGCCGCCCCTTACGTGGTATTCCTGCACGGTACCACCTGGGCGACCAAGCACTGGCCCGAAGCCTACTGGCGTGAGCTGGCCGAACGCATGGGCCGGCGCAAGCTGGAAGTGCGCCTGCCATGGGGCAACCCGGCCGAGAAGGCACGGGCCGAGCGTATCGCACAGGGCTTGAACAACTGCCAGGTGCTCCCCAAATTGAACCTTGCCGGCGTAGCGCGTGTATTGGCGGCGGCAAAAGCCTGCGTGGCGGTCGATACCGGCCTTGGCCACCTGGCGGCGGCACTCGATGTGCCGACCATTTCGCTGTTTGGCCCGACCAACCCGGGCCTGACTGGCGCCTACGGACGGACCCAGATCCACCAGGCCAGTGACTGGCCTTGCGCTCCCTGCCTGCAGAAGAAGTGCACCTACAAACCGAGCGCCGATGACCTGCGCCGGTTCGATCCGAAACGCGAGTGGCCACTGTGCTTCACTCGCCTGAATCCCGAGCATGTGGCGAGCCGCTTGAGCGCGTTGCTGCTGGCTGAGGATGTCCGTTGATGCAACTGGCTTTCGTGCTTTACAAATATTTCCCCTTCGGCGGCCTGCAGCGCGATTTCATGCGCATTGCCCTGGAATGCCAGAAGCGGGGCCATCAGATCCGTGTGTACACGTTGATCTGGGAAGGTGACATTCCACCGGGCTTTGAAGTACTGGTGGCGCCGGTGAAGGCGATCTTCAATCACCGTCGCAACGAGAAACTCAGCGCGTGGATGGCCGCTGACCTGGCCAAGCGCCCGGTCGACCGCCTGATCGGTTTCAACAAGATGCCGGGGCTGGACGTGTACTACGCCGCCGACGGCTGCTTCGAGGACAAGGCGCAGACCCTGCGTGGAGGCCTGTACCGCCGCTGGGGCCGCTACCGGCACTTTGCCGAGTACGAGCGTGCGGTGTTCGCCAAGGACGCCCACACTGAAGTGCTGATGATTTCCGAAGTGCAGCAGCCGCTGTTCATCAAGCATTACGGCACGCCGGTGGAACGCTTCCACCTGCTGCCGCCCGGCATCTCCCAGGACCGCCGTGCGCCGGCCAATGCCGCCGAAATCCGCGCTGAGTTCCGCAAGGAATTCAACCTGGGCGATGACGACCTGCTGCTGGTGCAGATTGGCTCGGGCTTCAAGACCAAGGGTGTGGACCGCAGCCTCAAGGCGCTGGCCGCGCTGCCTTCGGCCTTGCGCAAGCGCACGAAACTGATGGTGATCGGCCAGGACGACCCCAAGGTGTTCCAGCTGCAGAGCGCCACCCTGGGCCTGGGCGACCAGGTGCAGTTCCTCAAGGGCCGCAGCGACATTCCGCGCTTCCTGCTGGGTGCCGACCTGCTGATTCACCCGGCGTACAACGAGAACACCGGTACGGTGCTGCTCGAAGCGCTGGTGGCCGGCCTGCCGGTGCTGGTGTCGAAGGTGTGCGGCTACGCCCACTACATTGCCGAGGCTGACAGCGGCCTGGTGCTCGATGAGCCATTCGAGCAGGACCAGCTCAATGGCTACCTGCAACGCATGCTCGAAGACCCGCAGGCCCGTGCCAACTGGTCGCGCAACGGCCTGGCGTTCGCTGAAACCGCCGATCTGTACAGCATGCCGCAGCATGCTGCCGACGTGATCCTGGGGCAGAAAACCGCATGAAGCTGATACTGGCCGAACCCTTCAAACGCCTGTGGGCCGGGCGTGATGCCTTCGACGCCGTAGAGGCGCTGCAAGGCGAGGTCTATCGCGAGCTGGAAGGGCGCCGCACGCTGCGCACCGAGGTGGCTGGCGAGGGCTTTTTCGTCAAGATCCACCGCGGCATCGGCTGGGGCGAGATCTTCAAGAACCTGTTCACCGCCAAGTTGCCGGTGCTCGGTGCCGGCCAGGAATGGCGCGCCATCCAGCGCCTGCACGAGGTGGGTGTGCCGACCATGACCGCAGTCGCCTATGGCGAGCGTGGCAGCAACCCGGCCGCACAGCACTCGTTCATCATCACCGAAGAGCTGGCGCCGACCATCAGCCTGGAAGACTTCAGCATCGACTGGCTCAAGCAGCCGCCCGAGCCGCGCCTGAAGCGTGCGCTGATCGCCGAAGTGGCGAAGATGACCGGCGGCATGCATCGCGCCGGGGTCAACCACCGCGACTGCTACATTTGCCACTTCCTGCTGCACACCGACCGCCCGGTGACGGCGGATGACTTCAAACTGTCGGTTATCGACCTGCACCGCGCGCAAACCCGAGCGACAATCAGCCGCCGCTGGCGCGACAAGGACCTGGCCGCGCTGTACTTCTCGGCGCTGGACATTGGCCTTACCCAGCGCGACAAGCTGCGTTTCTTGCGGGGTTACTTCCAGCGCCCGCTGCGGCAAATCCTCAAGGACGAAGCCGCACTGCTCGCCTGGCTGGAGCGCAAGGCGCAAAAACTCTTCGACCGCAAGCAACGCTATGGGGATGCTCTCTGATGGCGGGTTGGACACTGGCGCCAGGCTATGAACACCTGGCGGCGGACTTCGGCAGCCTCGATGCGGTGTTCGCCCTGCAAGGCGAACGCCTGACCCGCGACCCGCTCAGCGAGGTAGTGCGCATCGAGCGCGACGGGGTCAATTATTACGTCAAGCGCTACACCGGTGCCGGCAAGCACATGCGTCGCTACCTGGGCCGGCCACGCATCAAGGCCGAGTGGCAAAACCTCAAGCAGTTCGCCAAGTGGGGCATTCCCACTGCCGAAGTGGTGGCCTGGGGCCTGGAGCGCAACGGCCTGGCCTTTGGCCGGGGCGCGATGATCACCCGCGAGCTGCCGCACACCGAAGACCTGTCGGCGCTGGCAGAGCGCAACGACCCACGCCTGGCCGACCGTGTTTGGGTCGATCACCTCAGCCGCCAGTTGGCGCGGCATACCCGGGTGATGCACGAGCACCGTTTTGCCCATAACGACCTGAAGTGGCGCAACCTGCTGGTTGACGACCAGGGCACGCTATTCTTCATCGACTGCCCTACCGGGGACTTCTGGCGCGGCTTCATGTGGCGGCACCGGATGATCAAGGACCTGGCGTGCCTGGACAAAGTGGCCAAATACCACCTGTCGGCCACCCAGCGCCTGCGCTTCTATCTGCAATACCGTGGCCGCGACCGGCTGAATGAGCGTGATAAAAAGCGCATTCGCCAGGTGCTGGGCTTTTTCGAGGGAAGGGAATGACCGATTACCTGGCCAGCGCGGACCTCGCGCTGCTCAAACGCCATGGCCTGGACGACTTCGAGGCGCTGTGGGCGCTGCAACTGGAAGCCGTGGATGAACCCAACACCGGCCGTGGCGGCTGGAGCAGCGTGTATCGCCTGGAGCTCGAAGGCAAGGGCTACTACCTCAAGCGCCAGAGCGACTACCTGACCCGCACCCTGCACCGGCCGTTTGGCGAGCCCACCTTCGCCCGTGAATTTCGCAACATCAGCCGCTACCAGAAGCTGCACATTCCTGCCTTGCAGGCCGTGTTCTACGGCGAGCGCAAGCAAGGCGGCAAGCACCGTGCGATTCTGATGACCCGCGCCCTGGACGAATGGGCCGACCTCGACAGCCTGCTGGCCCAGTGGCCGCAGCTGGGCGATGCCGAACGCAATGGCATCGTGCAGGCCTGCGGCCAACTGGCGCGCACCCTGCACAGCGCCGGCCAGGTGCACGGCTGCTTCTACCCCAAGCACATCTTCCTGCGCCAGCGGCGTGAGGGCTGGGACGCGCAACTGATCGACCTGGAAAAAACCCGGCCTCTGCTGTTTGGCATGCGTGACCGCCTGAAGGACCTGGAACCACTGCTGCGCCGCGCCCAGGCCTGGAGCCAGGCCGATGTGCGCACCCTGCTGGGGACCTACCTGGCGCAGCCCGCCGACAGCTCGTTGGTCGACACCTGGCTGCAACGCCTGACGCAACGCCGTCGTGAAAAAGAGGCCCGCTGATGCGTTTGTCTGAATTGAAGGATGCCGGGCGCAGCCCGTCGTTGCCCCTGAGCATCACACTGGCCGATGCCGCTGGCAGTGCCGAGCTGCAACTGCTCAGCTTGCTGCGCGTGCTGCCGGGCCAGCGCTATGTCGGCGCTGGTGTCTGGCGGGGTACTCCGGTGCTGGCCAAGCTGCTGGTGGGCGGTAGCGCTGCCCGGCATTTCCAGCGTGAGCTGCAAGGCGTGAAGCTGCTGGCCGAGCAAGGGCTGACCACACCGAAGCTGTTGGCTGATGGCTTGAAGGAAGGCGAGGGCGGCTGGCTACTGTTCGAGTTTCTCGACGGCGCACAAAGCTTGGGCGATGCCTGGGCGGCCGTAGAAAACCTGCCAGTCCTGGCCGATGAGCAACATCTGGTGCTGGGCGAAGCGCTCACCGCTGTCGCGCAGATGCACGCCCAAGGTTTGTGGCAGGAAGACCTGCACCTGGACAACCTGTTGCGTCATGGCGGCAAGCTGTACCTGATCGATGGCGCCGGCATCAAGGCCGAAACGCCTGGCCAGCAGCTGTCGCGCCCACGCGTGCTGGAAAACCTCGGCGTGTTCTTCGCTCAGTTGCCCAAGCGCCTGGAGCCGTTCATCGAAGAGCTGCTGGTGCATTACCTGCTGGCCAATGCCGAACATGCGCTACCGCTGGAAGCCTTGCAGAAGCAGGTGGACAAGGTGCGCGGCTGGCGGCAGAAGGATTACCTGGAAAAGGCCGGCCGTGAGTGCAGCCTGTTCAGCGTACAGCGCACCCTGTCGGGCTTGCAGGCGATTCGCCGCAGCGAGGCCCAGGCCATGCAGCCTGTGCTGGCGCAGGCGGATGCGTTGATCGACAAGGGCCACCTGTACAAGACCGGTGGTGCCGCCAGCGTGGCGCGCATCGAGGTGGACGGGCGCAAGCTGGTACTCAAGCGCTACAACATCAAGAACACCGCGCACTGGTTCAAGCGCTTCTGGCGCCCGAGCCGTGCCTGGCATTCGTGGATCGAAGGCCACCGCCTGGAATTTCTCGACATTGCCACGCCCAGGCCGTTGGCGGTGCTTGAGCAGCGTGTGATGGGCCTGCGCAGCCGTGCCTACCTGGTCACCGAATATGTCGATGGCCCGGACCTGACGGCCTGCTTCGCGCCCTACGTGGAGAACGGCGAGGCGCCGGAGGAGCAGGTGGATGCGCTGGTGCATGTGATGCAGCAGCTGATTCGTGAACGCATCAGCCATGGCGACTTCAAGGGCCACAACTTGTTCTGGGACAACGGCCAGTGGTCGCTGATCGACCTGGATGCCATGTGCCAGCACGCCACTCAGCTCAGCTTTGCCCCGGCTTATGCCCGTGACCGGGCGCGCCTGTTGCGCAACTGGCCGAGTACCAGTGCCTTGCATCAACGGCTGGACCGGTTGCTGCCAAAACTCACCGAGTAAGTTGCAGGCAGGGGTAGCCATTCGCTGCTGCGCCCTGCCTGGCGCACGCGAATGCGCCATTGCTCGTCCTGCCAGCGCAGCACGGCCCAAGGCACGACACCGGCTTGCGCTGCCTCGGGTATGTGCAAGTGATAGTGCTCGGGCAAGAGGTGCCGGCGCAACGGCAGTTGCCCGCCCTGGGTGTGCAGGTAAAGCTGGTCATGCGCCAGGAACAGCCCTTCGGCCTGGCCGGTCGAGGTGCCTGTCAGCGGTTCCGGCAGGCGGCAATCGTCGAACAGTTGCTGCAACTGTGGCAGGCCGTCGTACCACAGCAGGGGTGAGTCGATCACCCAGCCGCCGTTGGCAAGGCGCTTGATTGGTTGGGCGAGGTAAGCATCGGGTCGGCCTGGGTCGATAGCCCGCCAGCGGCTGCCATCGAACGACACCTTGAAATAGCGCCCTTGGGCATCCTGCACGAAGTATTCGGACAACCCTTCGAAGGCCGATGCTTTTTCATACACTTGCTCGCCGTACAGCCCTTCAATGCGATAACGCAGGTTGCGGGCTTCGGGGGTGACGCTGAAACGCAACGGCAGTGGCAGTGGCGGTTGCTTGGGCAGGCCCCGCATGACGCGGCGCATGAGCCCGGTGCTGGCGAGGCTGGTACCAGCGTCGGTGACATGGCTGAGGGCATTGTAGGCGTGGGTGAGCACCCCATTGAGGTCCTCCTGGCGATAGGCATCCACACCGTTCCAGACTTCCAGCGCCATGCGCCCTAATGACAGCGGGATCATGACCTTGAGCGGCAGGGAGATGCTGATCAGGTCCAGCAGGCTCCAGCTTAATTTCAGCGCCTGCTCGGCATCGGTTTCAGCGGTGCTGTGGCTGCCAGCATCGGCTGCTGCCAGCATGTTACGGACTTCAGCCATATAGCAGGCCTGGAACAGGTCGCCATCGATGGCGGGTGTTTGCAGTGCTTTGCCCAGGCGGCCGCGGAGCAGCAGCTGCTCGACCCAGGATGGCGGCAGTAGCTCCAGGCGCTGCGTGATATAGGTGCGCAGCGCCGGTTTCTGGCGCAGCAACTTCAGCAGGTCACGTGTACCCGAGAACGAGCGCCAGGCGCGCCGGTCGGGTGCGTCTGGCGTATACAACACGAACGAGGTGACGCTGGGTGAGTCGCTGGCAAGCAGCAGCACCCCGCGCACCGAGTGTTGATTGACCAGCAACTGGCGCACGACCACGGCATGCCCGTCCACGCGCGGGCGCAGGGTATTGCGCGGTTGTGCCAGCACCTGTTGCACCCAGCGGTAATCCCGCTCTGCCCAAGCCGGGGACAGGTGCCCGGCGTAACGTGCCTTGGCTGCTTCAGCGTGCATGCGCGCACGGTTGACCTTGATGTGGGCGTGCAGGCGCCATGCGCCGTCTGGGGAGTCGATCAGCTGTGTGCGCAGGTAACGGGTGTAGCCGTCCCCCACATTCAGCTTCCTCACCAGCGCTTTGATGTAAGTGGGGCTCAGCCCGGCTGGCAGGGTTGTGCCATCGCGGGCGATCACCCGGGCTGTCAACCAGTAGTCGTAGTCGAACCACGCCAGGTTGCGTACCGCCAACTGATCCAGCGGGTAACTCACCCGAACGGCCTCCACCATTTCATCGTTGACCTTTTCAAATCCGCGCCAGGTGACGTAGCTCGATGGCTGCAACGGGTAGATCCACGGCCCGGTCTGGCGTGTGTGAATGACATTGACCAGGATGTCGGCAGGCGCCAGGTTCAACCCCAGGTCGTGGCGAAGGCTTGATTGCACGCGCTCCCTGGCCCAGTCCAGCAGCGTGTTGCGTTGCTGGAACTGGCGGAGCGTGAGAATGCCGGGGGCAGCTACGCTTTGGCCGACAGCGACCAGTTCCTGCATGCCTTGCATGATGTGCGCGAGCGCCGAAGGGCTTGCTGCGCGTAGCCAGGCAGGCAGGTTTTTCTCAAGCAACAATGCATAACGGGTGTCGAGCAGCGCCTTGCTGCCTGAGGCCACGGCAAGCGCCATGGCGTTGCGCAATGCCTCGGTGGCGTCTGGCTTGTCAGGCTGCAGCGTCGCCCAGGCAAGGTTCAGGCGCAGGCGCTGTGCCTCAAGCAGGGCGTCGACCTGCGCCGGCAAAGGGTCATCGGCATACCACTGGTAGCGCAGGCGGTCGGCTTGCCGGGCGTTTTCGATCTGTGCTTCGTCCACCAGCAATTGCAGCAACGGTGTGCTCTGGAGTGGATCGTCAAGACGTTCGCACAGTTCCTGGTGCAACGCGCCCAGCGAGGGGTAGGCCTCGATACCCTGGCAAAGCCCGCAAAGCAGCACAGGGCCGGTTGCCTGGTCGGGCTGCAGGTTCTGCCCTTCTTCCTGGCCGGTAGCGATCACGAACATGCCGGGCAGCGCCGCTCGCCATGCCGGGCTGCTGCGCGAGAGCACCGGTCGGTAGACCTGGGCGCGTTGCGGCAACGGTTGGCGGCTGCGTTGCCAGGCATGGGGCAGGTCCAGAAGGGTGCCGATGAGCGTGGCCAGGCCCGGGTCCAGGGTCTGGTCGGCCAGGCGCAGGGCCACCTCGGCGTGCATCATCGCGCGGCGGATGTCGGCCAGCCGGGTGCTTCGCGAACGGCCCTGCGGGTCGGTGGCAGCCCAAAAGTCGGCAAGGTCGCCATGCAGTTGCTGGCGCGAATGCGGCGCCAGGCCGGGGGACGGCATGGCCTCAAGCAGGGCCAGCACTTGAAGGTTCAGAAAATCGATACGTTGCAGGGGTAACATGCGCCGCTCCTGGCTTCAGAGAGCGGCCATGGTGAATGGGCGCGCAGAGGCAGGGCGGTAGCGGCTACTTCACCGCCACAGGCCGCGCAGGCCCAGCCAGGCCGGTATGCCCAGGCCAAGCCAGGCGAGTGCGTCCCAGGCGCCGTCGCCGAGCAGGGCAGCGAACAGCCCCAGCGCGCCCAGCACGGCGATGGCTGCCGGCCAGGCAAAAACCTTGGCGGTGGATTGCGAACGGTGGCTCATGCCTTGGCCTCGCGGGGGCGGCGATGCTTGCCCAGCCAGAGGTACACGCCACTGCCGAGCACGATGATGGTCAGCACGTCGAGTACCGCCCACAGGATCTGCATGGGCCGCCCACCGTAATCGCCGAAATGCAGCGGTTGGGAAAGGCCCATGGCATCCATGTACCAGGGGCGTTCACCGACCGCTGTCACTTCAAGGGTGCGGGCATCGATCAGCACCGGCGTGAACAGGTGCGAACTCAGGTGCGTGGCGCCGTTCATGAACACCGCATAGTGGTGCTCGCTGGAAAAGCGCGTGCCGGGGAAGGCAATGAAGTCCGGGCGCATGCCGGGGGCGGCCTGTTCGGCAATTTCCAGCAGGCGGGTAGCGGGTGCGCGCTCGGTGAGCGGTGGGGCGTCGCGGTAAGGTGCCACCATGGCGGCCAGGCTGTCATTACGCCAGGCGGCGATCACCAGGTCGGACAGGGCGCTGATCACCCCGGTCACGCCAACGGTCAGTGCCCAGGCAAGGGTGACCACGCCGATCAGGTTGTGCAGGTCGAGCCAGCGCAGGCGGCGGGATTTGTCTTGGCGTACGGTGCCGAAGTCCAGGCGCCGCATGAACGGTGCGTACAGCACAGTACCGGAGATGATCGCGACGATGAACAGCACGCCCATGAAGGCCAGCAGCAGTTTGCCGGGCAGGCCGGCGAACATGTCCACGTGCAGGCGCAGCATGATCATCATGAAGCCGCCGTTGGCAGCCGGCATGGCCACGGCTTCGCCGGTGCGGGCGTCGAGCATGAAGGTGTGCGAAAGGTTGGGGTCGGTGCCAGCGGTGGCAGCGGTAATGGCTACCACGCCATTGGGTTCGTTTTCGTCGTAGCCGAAGTACTGCATGACCTCGCCGGGGCGGTGCTGCTCGGCTTTGAGCACCAGCTGCTGCAGGTCGAGGTGCGGGGTATCTGCCGGCATTGCGCGCAGTTCGGGGGCGTCGCCGAGCAGGTGTTCGAGTTCGTGGTGGAAGATCAGCGGCAGGCCGGTAACTGCCAGCAACAACAGGAACAGGGTGCAGACCAGGCTGCTCCAGGTGTGGACCACCGACCAGCGGCGGATGGTTGTGCTTTTCATCACGGTACCGATTTTTGCCTGACGAAAGTCAGGGGCTGCTGCGCAGCCCTTTCGCGACACGAGGCCGCTCCTACAGGGGAGCGCGTACTCCTGTAGGAGCGGCCTTGTGTCGCGAAAGGGCCGCAAAGCGGCCCCGGCTCACTCAGAACTTATAGTTGGCGCTGGCCACTACGCTGCGTTCGTCGCCGTAGTAGCAGTAGAACGAATCGCAGGTCGAAATGTAGTCCTTGTTGAACAGGTTGGTGGCATTGACCGCAACCGAGGCCCCTTTCAGGCTGGTGCTCAAACGGCCAAGGTCATAGTGCACGGAGGCATCAAACACGGTGTAGGCATTGGCTTTGCCCAGGTAGGTGTTGGCCTGGTCGCCGTAGGTGTTGCCGGTGTAGCGGGCGCCGGCGCCGACGCCGAAGCCATCGAGCACACCGCTGTGCCAGGTGTAGTCGGCCCAGAGGGAAGCTTGCTGGTTAGGCATGAGCTGCAGGCGATTGCCCTTGTACAGGCCGTCCTGGACTTCAGATTTGGCCAGGGTGTAAGCCGCAGTCACTTTCAGGTTCTCGGTGACATCGGAAACAGCTTCAAGCTCCAGGCCACGGACTTTCACTTCGCCGGTCTGGCTGGTGACGGTGACATTGCCGACGTTGTTGGTGACCGAGACGTTTTTCTGGGTCAGGTCATAGACCGCTGCCGACAGCAAGGTGTTGGAGCCTGGTGGCTGGTACTTGATACCCAGTTCCCATTGCTTGCCTTCGGTAGGTTTGAACGAGTCCTCGGCACTAACACTGGCATTGCTGCTTGGCTGGAACGATTCGGCGTAAGACAGGTACGGTACAAAGCCCGAGTCAAAGACATAGCTGATTGCAGCGTTGCCGCTGAATTTCTTGTCGCGTTGAGTATTGGTGGCGTCGCCCTGGTTGAAGAACTTGGTGCCGGTGTGCACCCAGTCCTCACGCCCACCCAGCGTCAGGCGCCACTTGTCGAGGGCCATCTGGTCTTGTACGTAAATGCCTGTCTGGCGGGTTTTCTGGTCGTAGTCGTAGAATGCTGTGGAGCGGTCAGGGCGAGTGATCGGCAAACCGTAAACCGGGTTGTTGACGTTCACGCCTGGCGCGCTGCCGAAGATGGCCAGGTAGTTGGTATTGCTACGCTGGTGGTCGAGGCCGATCAGCAGGGTGTGGTTGACAGCGCCGGTAGCGAAGTCGCCCTGGAAGTTGTTGTCGACCGCGAACTGGCTGATGTCTTCGTCAACATTGGTGGTGCCACGCCCGGTGTTGCCCTCGTCGTCCACGACAAAGCCGAAATCTGCGAAGGCAGGGATGTAGCTGTTGACGGTGATTGCCTGGAACGCCAGGTCCGATTTGGTATAGCGCAGGTTCTGACGGAACTGCCAGACATCGTTGAAGCGGTGCTCAAAGGCATAGCCGAGCGCGTAATAGGTGCGGTCGTAGAACTCGTAGTTCGGATCACCCAGGTTCTTGTGGTGGGAGATCTTGCCGAATGGCATGTCGATCTTGGTGCCCTGGATCGAGTGGAACTGGCTGGTGATGCCGGTATCGTCGCGGGTGAACTGGGTGAGCAAGGTCAGGGTAGTATCGGTGTCGATGTTCCAGGTCAGGCTCGGGGCGATGTTGTAGCGCTTGTTATCGACGTGGTCGATCTGCGTGCCGCTGTCACGGATCACACCGCTGACGCCATACAGGAAGCGGCCTTCGTCGTCGATTTTGCCGGTGCTGGCGAAGTTGATCTGGCGATGGTTGTCGCTGCCGTATTGCACTTCGATTTCATGGGCGCTTTCAGCCTGCGGGCGGCGGCTGACCATGTCCAGCAGGCCACCGGGCGGGGTCTGGCCATAAGTGGAGGATGCCGGGCCGCGCAGCAGTGCAAGGCGGTCGAGGTTCCAGGTTTCGGCTTTCGGGTTGGCATAGACGCCGCGAGGCAGTGGCAAGCCATCGAGGAACTGGGTTGGCTCAAAACCGCGCACGCGCATCCAGTCATAGCGGGTATCGCTGCCGAAGCTGGCGGAGACGATGCCTGGCATGTAGCGCACGGCATCATCCAGGCTGTGCACGCCGCGGTCACTCATTTGCTGGCGGGTGGCAACGGAGATGGAGCGCGGTACTTCGACCAAGGCGGTGTCGGTCTTGGTCCCCACAGCGGTGCGCTTGGCCAGGTAGCCTTCGACCGGGCCCCAGGCGCTTTCGCCAGCGCTGGTTGCATTGACCGTGGTTTCCGGCAACGCCAGGGCGCCATCCGGCACCGCTACCAGGCTGTAGCTGCCAACACTGCTCTGTTGCAGCTGCAGGCCGGTGCCGCGCAGGGCCGCTTGCAGGGCGCCGAGGCCGTTGTACTGGCCGCTTACCGGGGCCGAAGTGCGGCCGCTGACCAGGGCCGGGTCGATGGCCAGGGCGATGCCGGCCTGGCTGGCGATCTGGTTGAGCGTGGTAGCCAGAGGAGCGCTCGGCAGGTCGTAGGCGCGCGGTGTGGATTGTTCGGCGGCGAACAGGACAGGGCTGGCCAATGGGGCGGCCAGGCCGATGGCCAGGGCCAACAGGCTGGGGCGCAGGATACGATCAACAGCACGGGACATGCGGCGACTCCTCGATAGATAAGTGTTTATTGATTCCTTGCCGAACGAGATTTCAGAAGTGACAGGGCGAATCTGAAAAAAAGTGAGAATTATTTGAGCGGTGTTTTTGCCTGTACCGGCCTCTTCGCGGGTGAACCCGCTCCCACAGGTATCACACAGGTTCCAAGGACTACGCAGTCCTTGTGGGAGCGGGTTTACCCGCGAAGAGGCCGGTACAGGTTTACTTGGGAACGACGTTGACCCACCACTGGGTATGCCGCTCGATCTTCACCGGCAATGCCGGCACCAGCGATTCAAGCGCAAGGTTGATGTCGGTCAGCGGGAAGCTGCCGGTCACCCGCAGGTCGGCGACTTTGGCATCGACCCCGAGGTAGCCGCTGCGGTACTGGCCCAACGTGGCCAGCAGGTCGCCAAGGCGCACGTTGTCCACCACCAGCATGCCGCGGGTCCAGGCATCGGCACCGGCTGGCACCGTGCCGACCTGGCCGAGGCCGTTGGCGTTCATCAGCACCTGCTGGCCTTCGCGCAGCACTTGTTCGTCGCCGCTGTTGTATGGCATGGCAGCCACCGAGGCTTGCAGTACTTCCAGGCGCGTGCCGTGTTCTTCACGTCGTACCAGGAAGCGGGTGCCTAAAGGCCGCAGGCGGCCATCGTCGGTACGCACCAGCAGCGGACGCGGGTCCTGGTGGCCGGTTTCCACCGAGATTTCGCCCTGGTGCAGCACAATGACCCGCTGCTCGCCCTCGTAGTCGATATCCACGGCGGTGTGGGTGTTCAGGCTCAGCAGTGTGCCGTCTTCCAGGCGCAGGGTGCGCAGCTCGCCGGTAGCGGTGCGCTGGTCGGCCAGCCAGTAGCTGGGCGCCAATGACGGTGCGCCGACCCAGGCCAGCAGCGAGCCGAGCAGGAACATGCCGGCCAGCCCGCTGCCGGCCTTGCCGATGCGTCGGCGCAGGCTGACGCGTGATTGCAGCAGGGCCTGGCGTGCCGGGCCGGTGGCTGCGCTGACGCGCTGGTCCATGGCGCCGAGCTGGCGCCAGGCGCGCGCGTGTTCCTCGCTGGCGGCATGCCAGCGCAAGAATTCACCGCCTTCGTCGGGCGTGCCGCTGGCGTCGTCGAGGCTGAGTTTCCAGGCGATGGCGGCTTCCAGCACCTGCGACGAAACCGGTGCGTTGCTCACGTCGGTTCCCCGTACAGCGCCACATAGCACTGGCGCATGCCCTGGGCGAGGTACTGGCGCACCCGCGATACCGAAACCCCCAGGCGCTCGGCGATTTCGGCATGGCCCATGCCGTCCAGGCGGTTGTGCAGGAACGCCGCGCGGGCTTTGCTCGACAGCTTGCCGAGCAGGCGGTCGATGGCTTTGAGGTCTTCGAGAATCAGGTACTGCACTTCCGGCGAGGGCTGTTCGGCCTCCGGGATCAATGCCAGCTCGGCCAGGTAAGCCTGCTCCAGTGCGGCGCGGCGGAAGTGGTCGAACATCAGGCCCTTGGCCACGGCAGCGAGAAAGGCGCGGGGTTCGCGGGGTGTGTCCAGTTGCTCACGGCCGAGCAGGCGCACGAAGGTGTCCTGGCTCAGGTCTTCGGCACGTTGGCGGCAGGCCATGCTGCGCTGCAGCCAGGCGAGCAGCCAGCTGCGGTGGTCGCGGTACAGCGCACCGACCAGATCGGCGTGTGGGCTCTGTGCTGAAGACAAGCAGCGTCCCCCCGGAACGTATGCATTAACTAACGATAATTATTCGCGATTGTTGCAGAGGGGAGGGGGTGGGTGCAATGGACGCTTATCGGATTGCCATCATGGAAGAGGCCTGCAAGGCCAATGCAAACCTACAGCCCGTGATTGTGCAGCTTGCGCCGCCGCCACCCACGCAGCCGCTGCTCCAACTGCAACGGGCTGTCCAGTTGCTGGCGCCGGGCCTGGCTGAACAGGATCAACGCCAATTCGGCGGTCACTTGGGCATCGGCGCTGGCATGGTGGCGTTCTTCCACCTGCAAGCCAAAGCGCGCCACCCAGTCATCCAGCCCGGCTTCACGCAGTACGGTATCGGGGTTGAGCAATGGCGCCAACTCGGCAACGTCGAGGAAAACAGACTGCAAGCGATGGCCAAGGCTCTCTTTCAATGCCCGGGCCAGCATGCGCTGGTCGAACGGCGCGTGAAACGCCAGTACCGGGCTATCACCGATGAAATCGAGCAAATCCAGCAGTGCCTGGGCCGGATCGCAGCCAGCCGCGAGAGCGCCAGGCCCCAGGCCGTGGATCAGCACGCTGGCGTTGGTCTTCTGCAAGGGCCGGTGCAGGGTGCGCTCGAACTGCTGGGCAAAGTCGATGGCGCCATCTTCGATGGCCACAGCCCCGATTGACAGCACCTGGTCACGGTTGGGGTTGAGCCCGCTGGTTTCGAGGTCCAGCACCACCCAGCGCTGCTCCCGCAAGCTGCACACACCCAGCGCTGCGGGCTTGGGCAGCCGGGCCAGGCGCTGGCGTGTGGTGTGGTCCAGTTCGGGCGCGTTGGGGCGCAGCCAGGCAAACAGGCTCATAGCTGGTACCGCAGGGCCAGGCTGCTTTGCAGGCGCTGGGCCTGGCGCAGGGACTCGCGCAGGATGCGCCGGTCCAGGTGGTTGAGGCTGTCCGGGTCGAGCCGGTTGGAGTACGGCAGGTTGACGCGGGCCTGGCGCTGGTGCTGTTGCATGCGGGCTTGCTGGATGAAGTGGTAGGCCTCTTCATAGGCCGCGCCATCCAGCGCTTCGATCACGCCCTTGGCCACCAGCAGGCGCAGCCGCTCCAGGGTATTGCAGGCGCCGATGCCATTAGCCAGGGCCAGCAGCCGGGCGCCGTCGACGAAGGGTGTAAGGCCCTGGACCTTGAGGTCGAGGGTGGCAGCCTTGTCGTTGCCTTGTCGGGTCAGCACGAACTCGCGCAGGCGGCCCACGGGTGGGCGCTGGCGCAAGGCATTGTCGGCCAGCATGCGCTGGAATATGCGGTTGTCTGCCACTTGCTCGAGCAAGCCCTGGCGCAGTTGCTCGCAACCTTGTTCGTCGCCCCATACCACGCGCAGGTCGAAGTAGATGCTCGACCCCAGCAGGTTCTCCGGGCTGGCTTCGCGGACAAAACCGGCAAACCGCTGCGCCCACTCACTGCGCGACAGGCACAACTGCGGGTTGCCGGCCATGACGTTGCCTTTGCACAGGGTGAACCCGCACTGGGCCAGGCACTGATTGATGTACTGCGCCAGCGGTAGCAGGCGGGCGCGGAGGGTTTCAGCTTCGGTACTGTTCGCGGCTTCGAAGAGGATGCCGTTGTCCTGGTCAGTGTGCAGGGTCTGCTCGCGGCGCCCTTCGCTGCCAAAGCATAGCCAGCTGAACGGCACGCCCGGGTCGCCGCGCTCGGCCAGCGCCAGCTCGATCACCCGGCACACTGTGTGGTCGTTGAGCAGGGTGATGATCTGGGTAATCTGCGTGGACGATGCACCATGGGCGAGCATGCGCTCGACCAGCTGGCTGATTTCTCCACGCAGCGAGACCAGGGTGTCCAGCCGTGGCGCGTGACGGATGGTACGCGCCAAGTGCACCAGGTCGACCCGCTGCAGCGAGAACAGGTCACGCTCCGAAACCACCCCGCACAGGCGGCGGTTCTCCACCAGGCACACGTGGGCGATATGCCGCTCGGTCATGGCCATGGCCGCGTCGAAAGCACTGGCCTGGGGGCTGAGGTAGAAGGGCTTGGCCGTCATGTGCCGCTCGATCGGCGAGCCCAGGTCGGCGTCGGTCGCGGCCACCACCTGGCGCAGGTCGCGCAGGGTAAAGATACCGATGGGGTAGCGCTGCGGGTCGACCACCACGATGCTGCCGACCTGCTGTTCGTGCATCAGCCGCACGGCTTCGCGCAGGGGGGTATCTGCATCGCACACCACAGGGTGACGCATGGCGAGCTCGCCCAGGGGGGTGTTGAGCGAATACTGGGTGCCCAGGGTCTCTACGGCGCG
The DNA here is from genome assembly GCF_050280665.1 of Pseudomonas sp. NPDC089547. NCBI lineage: Bacteria > Pseudomonadati > Pseudomonadota > Gammaproteobacteria > Pseudomonadales > Pseudomonadaceae > Pseudomonas > Pseudomonas sp. NPDC089547. Next base: position 67,137 of record NZ_JBNNVS010000026.1, read on the forward strand.
CTGGCGCACTTGCTGGTTGACCTGGTCGAGCAGGCTGCTGACCCCGCGCAAGGCAAAATCCCGAAACACATCAGACATCGAGAACACGCGGATGAACGCGGCCTTGTTCAGTTGCAGGCAGAAGGTGTCTTCGCCGGCCAGGTGCTCGGTGCGGGTTGCCCGCTCGCCCAGCAACGCAGCCAGCGGGAAACACTCGCCGCTGGTGATCTCGAAGGTGGTCTCCACGCCAGGCTTGACCAGGTGCTGGCGCTCGCCAACCACCCGGCCCTGCTTGACGATGTAGAAGTGCTCGACCGGCCCGTCGGCAGGTTTGACGATGCTTTCGCCGCTGGCATAAAAACGCAGCTGGCACTGTTCGACCAGGTAGGCCAGATGGCTGTGTTCCATCTGGTTGAACGGCGGAAAGCGCTGCAGGAACTGCAAGGTGCCCTGGATGTTCTGCAGCACTGCCGTCCTGCCCGCCTGGCTGTAGGCGTCCTTTTTGCTCATGAAACTGACCGTATCGCTATGCCGAACTATATATATCTATATATAGGTGCCGGCCTTGTTGTTCTCTGCCTCCATGGTCGGCTTGCGGCGGTGTGGTGCCCATTGGACGTAAGTCTATGAGCGCCCCTGTCAAAGACCCGACGAAAGGCGAACCGGGTTACGCAAGTAAAGTGGTCCTAATGCTGAAGCGGAATTTTTTTGACGAGATGGCCATGCCCGAGCAAACCGACATCCTGAGCGACGCCGAACGGGAGGCATTGGCCGTGGTGAGCGCGCCTGTGGCGCCCAAGCCGTTGGTCCTGATCGTTGATGACAATCCAGTGAACAGCGAGGCCCTTGGCTATTTCCTGAAAAGCAGGGGTATCGACAGCATGATCGCCGACGGTGCCCAAGAGGCATTATGGAAGTTGCATTGGGAGCCCAGGATCGCACTGATGATCACGGATCTGCGTATGGCGCCCTGGGACGGGATGGACTTGATCCGCCAGATACGTGAGTCGAAGTGGGCGGCGTTGTCGATCATCGTGGTGTCGGGCGACACCGATGTAAAAGAGGCGGTGGACGTGATGCACCTGGGGGTGGTGGATTTCCTGCTCAAGCCGGTAGACCTGGGCAAGTTGCTGGAGCTGGTGAAGAAAGAATTGAAGATCGAGTGAGGCTGAGAGGGGCTGCTTTGCAGCCCGATCGCGACACAAGGCCGCTCCTACAGGTGCAGCGCAAGATTTGATATTTGCGATATCCCTGTAGGAGCGGCCTTGTGTCGCGATCGGGCCGCAAAGCGGCCCCTTACGCAGGTGTAACTTACAACCCGTTACGCGCCTTGAACTCGCGGCGACGGCGGTGCAGCACCGGCTCGGTGTAACCGTTCGGCTGCTTGCCACCTTCCACCACCAGCTCGATAGCCGCCTGGAACGCGACGTTGTCGTCGAAGTTCGGCGCCATCGGGCGGTACAGGGCGTCGCTGGCGTTCTGCTGGTCAACCACCACGGCCATGCGCTTGAGGCTTTCCAGCACCTGCTCCTGGCTGACCACGCCATGACGCAGCCAGTTGGCCAGCAGCTGGGCCGAAATACGCAGGGTGGCACGGTCTTCCATCAGGCCGACGTTGTTGATGTCCGGCACCTTCGAGCAACCCACGCCCTGGTCGATCCAGCGAACCACGTAGCCAAGGATGCCCTGGGCGTTGTTATCCAGCTCGTTGCGGATCTCTTCAGCCGACCAGTTGGTGTCGGCAGCCAGCGGGATGGCCAGGATGTCGTCCACCGACGCCGGGGTACGCGAGGCCAGCTCACGCTGGCGGGCCTGTACGTCTACCTTGTGGTAGTGCAGGGCGTGCAGGGTGGCGGCAGTCGGCGACGGCACCCAGGCGGTGTTGGCACCGGCCAGCGGGTGGGCGATTTTCTGCTCGAGCATGGCGGCCATCAGGTCGGGCATGGCCCACATGCCTTTGCCGATTTGCGCACGGCCTTGCAGGCCGGTGGCCAGGCCAACGTCGACGTTGTTGTTCTCGTAGGCGCCGATCCACTTCTCGTTTTTCATGGCGCCCTTGCGCACCACGGCGCCGGCTTCCATCGAGGTGTGGATTTCATCGCCCGTGCGGTCGAGGAAGCCGGTGTTGATGAACACCACGCGCTCGGCGGCTGCCTTGATGCAGGACTTGAGGTTGACCGTGGTACGGCGCTCCTCGTCCATGATGCCGACCTTGACGGTGTTGCGCTTCATGCCCAGCAGGTCTTCGACCTGGCTGAAGATTTCGGCGGCGAATGCCACTTCTTCCGGGCCGTGCATCTTCGGCTTGACGATGTACACGCTGCCGCTGCGGGTGTTCTTGCGGCTGGTGTTGCCGTTGAGGTTGTGCAGGGCGATCAGGTTGGTGAACAGGCCGTCCTGAATGCCTTCGGGGATTTCGTTACCTTGGGCATCGAGGATCGCCGGGTTGGTCATCAAGTGGCCAACGTTACGCACGAACAGCAGCGAACGGCCATGCAGGGTCACGCTGCCACCGTTTGGCGCGGCGTACTCGCGGTCCGGGTTCATGGTGCGGGTGAAGGTTTTACCACCCTTGCTCACGGTTTCGGCCAGGTCGCCTTTCATCAGGCCCAGCCAGTTGCGGTAGACGATTACCTTGTCGTCGGCGTCGACGGCGGCAACCGAGTCTTCGCAGTCCATGATGGTGGTCAGTGCCGATTCCATCAGGATGTCTTTCACGCTGGCGGCGTCGGTGCTGCCAACCGGGGTGCTGGCATCGACCTGGATTTCGAAGTGCAGGCCGTTGTGTTTCAGCAGCACGGCAGTCGGTGCAGCGGCATCGCCGTGGAAGCCGACCAGTTGGGCATCGTCGCGCAGGCCGCTGTTGCTGCCGCCTTTGAGGGCAACAATCAACTTGCCGCCTTCGATGCGGTAGCCGGTGGAATCGACGTGCGAGCCGGCGGCCAGTGGCGCAGCTTCGTCGAGGAAGGCGCGGGCGAAGGCGATGACTTTGTCACCACGCACTTTGTTGTAACCCTGGCCTTTTTCGGCGCCGCCTTCATCGCTGATGGCATCGGTGCCGTACAGGGCGTCGTACAGCGAACCCCAGCGGGCGTTGGCGGCGTTCAGGGCAAAGCGGGCGTTCATCACTGGAACAACCAGCTGCGGGCCGGCCATGTGGGCGATTTCTTCGTCCACGTTCTGGGTGGTGGCCTGGAAATCGTCGGCTTGTGGCAGCAGGTAGCCGATTTCCTGGAGGAATGCTTTGTAGGCTACGGCATCGTGTGCCTGGCCTTTGCGTGCCTGGTGCCAGGCGTCGATCTTGGCTTGCAGCTCGTCGCGCTTGGCGAGCAGGGCTTTGTTCTTTGGAGCGAGGTCATTGATGATCTTCTCTGCACCCGCCCAGAACTGCTCGGCGACGATGCCGGTCCCGGGGATGGCTTCGTTGTTCACGAAGTCGTACAGGACCTTGGCGACCTGAAGGCCACCGACTTGAACGTATCCAGTCATTGCTTGCCTCACTCTGCTCAGCTATTTCGCTCTTCTGTATTAAGCCTGTAGCGCTTCTCTAAACACGTACCAGTGCTTGCCCCCGGGGTTGAGCCCGAGCGCGGCTGGGTGCAGCCTGCCAGACGGGCTGGCGGGCAGTGTGCGTATTTTCACAGGCGCCTTGGCAGACATCCAAACGACGTTTTGTAGTCCGCGCCACGGGATACTACATGATGCAGTAGGCGGGGCAAAATCAGACTAAAAGCGCCGTTATGCGACCCGTTGGTCGCGTATGGTCACGCTGGGAGTGGGTATGTTCGCAAAAAACAGGTGGATTGTTCCAGATAAATCTTGAAACAGTACACGATTGGCTATGCTGATTGCCCTGCGGCAGGTTGCCGCGCCTTGCCTATACTCAGTCGATCCCCCGATTTTCTGCCACACGGCGCGGTCCGACACGAGGAAGGGTTTGTGGATCATCTTGTACTGACTGTAATAGCCCCCGACAAGGCTGGGCAGGTTGAACGCATTGCCCAGTGTATTGCCGACCACAGTGGCAACTGGCTGGAGAGCCGCATGTCGCGTATGGCCGGGCAGTTTGCCGGCATTCTGCGGGTGGCCGTGCCGGCTGAGAATTACACTGAACTGGTGGCGTCGCTGCAGGCCCTGGCCAGGTATGACATTCGGGTTCTGATTGCCGAAAGCGGGATTGAGCCTTCGTGTACCTGGAAGCCGATTGCAATGGAACTGGTGGGGAATGACCGGCCGGGGATCGTGCGTGATATCACCCGCCTGCTGGCGGATCTGGGGGTGAACCTTGAGCGGTTTACCACTGAGGTGCGGCCGGCACCCATGAGCAGCGAGCCACTGTTCCATGCCGATGCCTTGCTGGCATTGCCGTTGACCCTGTCGCTGGAGGATTTGCAGCAGAAGCTGGAGAGCCTGGCGGACGACTTGATGGTGGAGTTGAAGTTGCGGCCGGAGGATTGATCCAAGATTGCCGGGCCGCTTCGCGGCCATCGCGACACAAGGCCGCTCCTACAAGGGTTACGCGTTCCCCTGTAGGAGCGGCCTTGTGTCGCGATGGGCTGCAAAGCAGCCCCCTTCGGTTATCCCGATATCACGGGGAAGGCCCTGTGGATAACCTGGGGGTTCCCCTCTCCAGCCCAGGCCCCGCGCGCCTTACACGGCTTTGCTCAAAAAACACCCAGAAATCAGCACCTTGTGCACAAAGCACGGGGACGAGGGTGTGGGTAACCTTTGGAGATGTCTCTGCAAGCCACGAACTACATGGCCTGCAGAGTTTTGATCATTTCTTGATCAGCTGCGCTTGCGCAAACTCAGCCACGCATCGACGCTGTAAATCGCCAAACCCGCCCAGATGAACATGAACGCCACCAAGGTGCTCGACGACAAATGCTCATCAAACAGCAGTACCGCCTGTAGCAACACCAGGGTCGGCGCCAGGTACTGCAGGAACCCCAGCGTGGTATACGGCAGGTGGCGCGCCGCCGCGTTGAAGCACACCAACGGTATTAGCGTCACCGGCCCAGCGGCCATCAGCCACAGCGCCTCGCTGCTGGTGTAGAACGCACCCTGGGCACTCATCGCCGCCGGGTGCAGCAGCATCCAGCCAAGTGCCAGCGGCACCAGCATCCAGGTTTCCACCACCAGGCCCGGCAATGCTGCCACTGGCGCCTGCTTGCGAATCAGCCCATAGAAGCCGAAGCTCAGCGCCAGTACCAGCGACACCCAGGGCAGGCTGCCCACTTGCCATACTTGCTGGGCCACACCCACAGCCGCCATGCCCACCGCCAGCCATTGCAGGCGGCGCAGCCGCTCGCCAAGAATCAGCATGCCCAGCAGCACGTTGATCAGTGGGTTTATGTAGTAGCCCAGGCTGGCCTCAAGCATGCGGCCGTTGTTCACCGACCATACGTAGGTCAGCCAGTTGCCGGCGATCAGCGCCCCGCTCAGCGCCAGGATGCCCAGGCGGCGTGGGTTGTCACGCAATTCACGCCACCAGCCAGGGTGTTTCCACACCAGTAGCAGCAGTGAGCCGAACAGTGCTGACCAAAGTACCCGGTGGACAATGATCTCCACTGCCGGAACGTTCTGGATAGCCTTGAAGTACAGGGGGAATAGGCCCCAGATGATGTAGGCACTAAGGCCCAGTATGTACCCGCGACGCGGGTTTGCGGCGTGCATGCAGAATCCTTGCTTAGGTAGCTAAATAAAGCGACGCCTATTGTAGACAGAGGCCGGCGTGCTTCTAGAACAATTTCAGCGGTGCTTCATCCAGCGCTGCCATCTGTTCGCGCAGGGCGAGGATCTGGTCGCCCCAATAACGTGGCTGGCCAAACCAGGGGAAGCTGGGCGGGAACGCCGGATCGTCCCAGCGCCGTGCCAGCCAGGCGCTGTAGTGCAGCTGGCGCAAGGCGCGCAGGGGTTCGATCAGGGCCAGTTCGCGCGGGTCGAAGTCATGAAACTCGTTGTAGCCGTCGATCAGCTCGGCCAGTTGCCCCAGGCGTTCTTCGCGGTTGCCGGCCAGCATCATCCACAGGTCTTGCACCGCCGGCCCCATGCGGCAGTCGTCGAGGTCGACCACGTGGTATGCCTCGTCGCGGTACATCAGGTTGCCAGGGTGCAGGTCGCCGTGCAGGCGGATGAGGTTGTGCGGAGTGTGGGCGTAGATGTCCTCGACACGCTTGAGCACGTCGCGGGCCACGGATTCGAACGCTGGCAGCAACTCGCGTGGGACAAATCCCCCTTCAAGCAAGGTGTTCAGCGAGGCATGGCCGAAGTTGTCCACAGCCAGGGCTTCACGGTGCTTGAACGGTTTGCTGGCGCCTACGGCATGCAGGCGGCCGAGTAGTTGGCCCAGGCGATACAACTGGTCGAGGTTGCCTGGCTCCGGGGCGTAGCCGCCGCGGCGGGGGAACAGGGTAAAGCGAAAGCCCTGGTGTTCGAACAAGGTGCGGCCGTCGTGCTGCATGGGCGCCACCACCGGCACTTCGCAGTCGGCCAGTTCGGCGGTGAAGCTGTGTTCTTCGAGGATGGCTTCATCGCTCCAGCGCCCGGGGCGGTAGAACTTGGCGATCAGGGGTTGCGAGTCTTCGATGCCTACCTGGTAGACACGGTTTTCATAGCTGTTCAATGCCAGCACCCGGGCGTCGCTCAGGAAGCCAATGCTCTCCACGGCGTCCAGGACCAGGTCGGGGGTGAGGGTGTCGAAGGGGTGGGACATGGGGGCTCCGGGGGTAAGCGGCATGGATCCCATGGTACAGCGTTATACCGGTGCCGGTCTCTTCGCGGGTGAACCCGCTCCCACAGGGAGGGCGCAGAATCTGAAGCCTGCACTGGGCCTATGGGAGCGGGTTTACCCGCGAAGAGGCAAGCACAGGCTACGCAGGAACCCCAATCAACACATAAGACGGATGAAATTGCACCCGCACCGCGCTGCCATCCACCACCCGCTGCCCGACCAGCCAATCCGCCTCGGCAATCGCACACAGCGTCTGCCCATTCCCAAGCGCCAGTCTGACTTCACTGGGCCCGTCATCCTCTGCCAATACTTCTTCCACCGTTGCACTCAAGCAATTACCGCCCGCTTCGGCTTCTTCCCCCTCCGCCAGCAACCGCACCCACCCTGCCTTGAGCAACGCCACCACCATCGTGCCCAGTGTCAATTCCAGCCGCGCGGTACTGTCATGCGTGATCAGCGCATCAATCTCCAGCCCACCGCCCAAGGCCAGGCTGACGCGGTCATACCGGCCCTCCCGGCGCAGCCCACTGACCTGGCCCTGCAGCTGGTTACGTGCGCTGGTGCGCAGCATCAGCCGCCCGAGCAGGTCGAGGTCGCTGGACTCTTCGGCAGCTTCGAGTATTTGCGCCTGCAACGCCTGCAGCCTTTGATACAGACGCAGCACCCGCTCACCTTCCGGTGACAGGCGCGCACCACCGCCACCACGGCCCCCCGTGCTGCGCTCGACCAAGGGCTGGCTGGCCAGGTTGTTGAGCTCGTCGATGGCATCCCAGGCGGCCTTGTAACTGATGCCCGCAGCCTTCGCGGCGCGAGTGATCGAGCCTTGCTCGGCGATGTGCTGCAACAGCGCAATGCGCTGGGGGCGGCGGGCGATGTGCTGGGTGAGGAGGGTGGGCAGGGGCATGGGCATCCGGTCGTTGTGAGGCCTGAAGGTGGGTAGTGTGTAGGAGCGGCCTTGTGTCGCGAAAGGGGCGCGTAGCGGCCCCACGGTTTCTGCCTGGGCAGAGATCGCTGGGGCTGCTGCGCAGCCCGATCGCGGCACAAGGCCGCTCCTACAGATGGAGTGCCCATTCCGAGTCATGCATACCCCGGTTTAGGCGTGCGCGCCAGGCAGTAGACATCTACCCGCCGTGCCCCGGCCTTGCGCAATACCTGGGCAATCGCCTGAGCGGTGGCGCCGGTGGTCAACACATCATCGACGACAGCGACATGCTGGTCTGCCAGACCGCCTGTGGTTGTAAACGCCTGTTGCAAGTTACGTCGCCTTGCTTTGGCATCCAGCTTTTGTTGCGCAGGTGTATCGCGCGTGCGCACCAGTAACCGCTCGTCGCAGCGTAGCCCCAGTTGAGAGGAAAGCCACCGCCCGAGCATCCCGGCCTGGTTGAACCCCCGCTCGCGCAGTCGACGTTTGGCCAAGGGTACTGGCAACAGCAGGTCAGGGCGTGGCAGCCCTTCGGCAAAGCGATGCAGCAGCCCATGCCCCAGCAGTTCAGCCATCAACCGCCCCAGGGGCCATTGCCGATTGTGCTTGAAGCGGCTGACCAGGGTGTCGACCGGAAAGCCGAATTGCCATAGCGCAATGACTTGATCGTAGGGCGGCAAGTCGCGGCAGCACTGGGCGCAAGTCAGGCCAGCCATGGGCAGTGGCAGGGCGCAGCGCAGGCACTGATCGCCCAGCCAGGGCAGTTCCTGCTCGCAGGCGATACACAGTGGGTATGCCTGCTCGGCTGGTTCATCGCACAATAAGCATGACTGGTTAATAAGTGAGCACTTGTAAACCAGCTTTTTCAAGTGTGGTTGACAGTTCATAGGCCTTCCATGACTATGCGAGCTATCCGTGATGCGCTGGCAGGCTTTCCTGCCCCGGCGCCAGCTTCAGCCTAAACAAGGAAACGCCGATGAGCGCCAGCACAACTGCAACAACACGTCACGACTGGTCCCTGGCCGAGGTCAAGGCGCTGTTCCAGCAACCGTTCAATGACTTGCTGTTCCAGGCGCAGACTGTGCACCGCGCGCATTTCGACCCTAACCGGGTGCAGGTTTCGACCCTGCTGTCGATCAAGACCGGCGCCTGCCCGGAAGATTGCAAATATTGTCCACAGTCCGGCCACTACAACACCGGGCTGGAAAAACAGAAGCTGATGGAAGTGCAGAAGGTGCTGGAAGAAGCTGCACGGGCGAAAGCCATCGGTTCTACCCGCTTCTGCATGGGCGCAGCCTGGAAACACCCGTCGGCCAAAGACATGCCCTACGTGCTGGAAATGGTCAAAGGCGTGAAGGCCATGGGCCTGGAAACCTGCATGACCCTTGGCAAGCTCGACGAGGACCAGACCAAGGCCCTGGCCCAGGCTGGCCTGGACTACTACAACCACAACCTCGACACCTCGCCGGAGTTCTACGGCAGCATCATCACCACCCGCACCTACAGCGAGCGCCTGCAGACCTTGGCGTATGTGCGTGACGCCGGGATGAAGATCTGCTCCGGCGGCATCCTGGGCATGGGTGAGTCGTTGGACGACCGCGCCGGCCTGCTGATCCAGCTGGCCAACCTGCCCGAGCACCCGGAGTCGGTGCCGATCAACATGCTGGTCAAGGTGGCCGGTACTCCGCTGGCCGAGGAAGAGGATGTCGACCCGTTCGATTTCATCCGCATGCTGGCAGTGGCCCGCCTGCTGATGCCCAAGTCGCACGTGCGCCTGTCCGCCGGCCGCGAGCAAATGAACGAGCAGATGCAGGCCCTGGCCTTCATGGCGGGCGCCAACTCGATCTTCTATGGCGAAAAACTGCTGACCACTGCCAACCCGCAGGCCGACAAGGACATGCAACTGTTCGCACGCCTGGGCATCAAGCCCGAAGCACGTGAAGAGCACGCCGACGAGGTGCACCAGGCGGCCATCGAGCAGGCGTTGGTCGAACAGCGCAGCAGCGAGATGTTCTACAACGCTGCATCGGCCTGACATGGCCTTTGACCTGGCGGCGCGCCTGGCCGAACGGCGCGCCGCAGACCTGTATCGGCAGCGGCCGCTACTGGAAAGCCCACAAGGGCCGGAAGTGGTGGTCGACGGCCAGCGTTTGCTGGCCTTTTGCAGCAATGATTACCTGGGCCTGGCCAATCACCCCGAAGTGATCGCCGCCTGGCAGGCTGGCGCCGAGCGCTGGGGTGTCGGTGGTGGTGCCTCGCACCTGGTGGTCGGCCACAGTACGCCGCACCACCAGGTTGAAGAGGCGCTGGCCGAACTCACCGGGCGCCCGCGCGCGCTGCTGTTCTCCACCGGCTACATGGCCAACCTCGGCGCCATCACCGCGCTGGTGGGGCAGGGCGACACGGTGCTGCAAGACCGTTTGAACCATGCTTCGCTGCTGGATGGCGGGCTGCTCAGTGGCGCCCGTTTCAACCGGTACCTGCACAACGACCCGGCCAGCCTGGCCAGCCGCCTGGACAAGGCCGTCGGCAACACCCTGGTGGTGACCGATGGCGTGTTCAGCATGGACGGCGACCTGGCCGACCTGCCGGCGCTGGCCGATGTGGCCCGGGCGCGCGGTGCCTGGCTGATGGTCGACGATGCCCATGGGCTGGGCACGCTTGGCGCTCAGGGCGGTGGCATCGTCGAGCACTTCGGGCTTGGCGTAGATGACGTGCCGGTGCTGATCGGCACGCTGGGCAAAGGTTGCGGTACCGCAGGTGCCTTCGTGGCGGGCAGCGAAGAGCTGATCGAGGCGCTGGTGCAGTTTGCCCGTCCCTACATCTACACCACCAGCCAGCCACCGGCGCTGGCTTGCGCCACGCTCAAGAGCCTGGAGTTGCTGCGCCGCGAAACCTGGCGCCGTGAGCACCTTGCGGCGTTGATCCGCCAGTTCCGCGAAGGCGCACGGCTGATCGGGCTGCAACTGATGGACAGCCCGACGCCTATCCAGCCGATCATGATCGGCGACAGTGCACAGGCCCTGCGCCTGTCGCGCATGTTGCGCGAACGCGGCTTGCTGGTGACGGCAATCCGCCCGCCTACCGTACCGGCTGGCAGCGCCCGCCTGCGGGTTACATTGAGTGCCGCGCACAGCGAGGCGCAGGTGCAGCTATTGTTGAATGCATTGGCCGAGTGTTATCCACAGTTGGAGAACGCCGATGCGTAATCGCCTTGTACTGCTGCCCGGCTGGGGCCTGGGCACTGCTTCACTGGAGCCGCTGGCCGCCAGCCTGCGCGCCCAGGATGCCCGCTTGCAGGTAGAGCTGATGCCCCTGCCCGAGCTGGCCGACAGTGATGTTCAGGCATGGGTAGATCACCTTGATCGCAAGCTGCCGAACGATGTGTGGCTGGGTGGTTGGTCGCTGGGCGGCATGTTGGCCAGCGCGCTGGCGCACAAGCGCGGTGACCATTGCTGCGGCCTGCTGACACTGGCCAGCAACCCCAGCTTCGTGGCCCGCCCAGGCTGGCCCCACGGCATGGCCGAAGACACTTTCGGCACCTTCCTCGATGGCTGTCGCAGCCATACCCAGGTCACCCTCAAGCGCTTCCGTACCTTGTGCAGTGATGGCGCGCAGCAGCCACGCACGCTGCTACGTCAGCTGGGTGTCGGCGTGCCGGATACCGACCCGCTGTACCTGGCCACCGGCCTGGAAGTGCTGGCCAGGCTGGACACCCGCGAAGCGCTACAGGCCTATGGCGGCCCGCAGTTGCACCTGTTCGCCGGCAGCGACGCACTGGTGCCGGCAGAGGCGGCAAAAGCGTTGAGCGAGCTGCTGCCCGATGTGGAAGTGGGCCTGGTTGAAGACAGTTCCCACGCGTTCCTGCTGGAGTATCCGCAGGAGCTGGCGGCGGGCATCAAGAGTTTCCTGCATGAGAGTGGCGATGACTGACCTATCCCGTCCAACCCCAGGCGCATTGCCCGACAAACGCCAGGTGGCGGCCTCGTTCTCCCGCGCTGCGGCCAGCTACGACAGCGTGGCGGCCTTGCAGCGTGCTGTAGGTTTGAACCTGCTGGAGCAGTTGCCGGCAGGCTTGCAGCCCTCGCACTGGCTGGACCTGGGCAGCGGCACCGGCCATTTCAGCCGCGTGCTGGCCGAGCGTTTCGCACAGAGCAGTGGTGTGGCGGTGGATATTGCCGAAGGCATGCTGCGCCATGCCCGTCATGAACGGGGCGGGGCACAGTATCACGTGGCTGGCGATGCCGAGCGCTTGCCGCTGTGTGATGGCAGTGTCGACCTGGTGTTTTCCAGCCTGGCCGTGCAGTGGTGCGATCAGTTCGCCAGCGTGCTTGCAGAGGCGTTGCGGGTACTGCGCCCGGGAGGCGTGCTGGCGTTCAGCAGCCTTTGCGTGGGCACCCTCGACGAACTGCGTGCCAGCTGGCAGGCCGTGGACGGCCTGGTGCATGTGAACCGTTTCCGCCGTTTCGAAGACTATCAGCGCCTGTGCGCTGCCAGCGGCTTCGAACCGCTTGAGTTGCAGCGTCGCCCGCACGTGCTGCATTACCCGGATGTGCGCAGCCTGACGCACGAGCTCAAGGCGCTGGGTGCCCATAACCTGAACCCGGGCCGCCCTTCCGGCCTTACTGGCCGGGCGCGGATGCAGGGTCTGTTGCAGGCCTATGAAGCATTTCGCCAGCCCGAGGGGCTGCCAGCCACCTATCAGGTGGTCTATGGTGTGTTGCGCAAGCCACTGGGGTAAGGGGAGCGAGATGAGCCAGGCCTATTTCATTGCCGGTACCGATACCGATGTCGGCAAGACCACCATCGCCGCCGGGCTTTTGCATGCGGCGCGCTTGCAGGGCATGAGCACGTTGGGGGCCAAGCCGGTTGCTTCCGGGTGCACGATGACGCCTAAAGGGTTGCGCAACAGCGATGCCCAGGCGCTGATTGATGAAAGCACCATCAAGCTGCCGTATGAGCAGGTCAACCCGTTTGCTTTCGAGCCTGCGATTGCTCCGCACGTGGCCGCTCGCGAAGCGGGAGTGACGCTGGCGGTACCGGAGTTGCTGGCGGCGATGCGCAATGTGTTGCAACAAAATGCCGACTTCACCTTGGTAGAGGGGGCCGGTGGCTGGCGCGTGCCGTTGTCAGGGCTGGAGAACCTGTCTGATCTGGCTGTTGCCTTGAAGCTGCCGGTTATCCTGGTGGTAGGGGTGAGGTTGGGTTGTATCAGCCATGCCTTGCTCAGCGCCGAGGCGATCGAGCGTGACGGTTTGCAGTTGGCGGGGTGGGTGGCGAACATCATCGAGCCGCGTACTTCGCGGCTGGAAGAGAACCTTGCCAGCCTGGCTGAGCGTTTGCCCGCGCCATGTCTGGGGCGGGTTCCCAAGCTCAAACAGGCCAGTGCCGACATGGTGGCTGAGCATTTGCAGCTGGATTTGCTGGATTAGGGTTTTCCAGGCTCGGCCCTTTCGCGGGTGAACCCGCTCCCACAGGTATTGTGCAGTTCTCAGGAGCTGTGCGGTCCCTGTGGGAGATTCTATGGCCGGAGGCAAATTTTCAGTAGAAAAGCCCACGGCCTCTCTCAGCAACATCCAGGCACGAATCAGCCTGCCAGAGAA
>NZ_JBNNVS010000027.1:0-76350 GCF_050280665.1 Pseudomonas sp. NPDC089547
ATGCTTTTTCATGGTCTCGCCCTCGCTGCCGTTGGCTTCTTCGAACGCCACCGTGGCACTGTGATGCCTCGGCGGGGGCGAGTCCATCGATTACAGGGATCGTGCCGCTCAGCAAATTTCGCATTAACCGACTTAGACCGCTCTGTTCAACTTCACCCACGAAGCAAATTTGTCGATAAACGCCTGCAAGAACGGCCGGGTCTTGTCGTTGAGCTTCCCTGAGTCCTCGAACAGGCTGGCCGCCCCGCCGATGTAAGCCTCGGGCATCTGCATGCACGGCATGTCCAGAAACACCAGCGACTGGCGCACGGCATGGTTGGCACCGAACCCCCCAATGGCCCCCGGCGATACACTTACCACCGCTGTCGGCTTGCCACTCCAGGCACTTTGCCCGTAGGGCCGCGAGCCTACATCGATGGCATTTTTCAGGCAGCCTGGCACCGAACGGTTATATTCCGGCGTGACGAACAGCACCGCATCACTGCCTCGGATCTCCTCGCGAAAGCGCTTCCACGCTTGCGGTGCCGCCTCGGCCTCGACATCTTCGTTGTACAAGGGCAAATCGCCGATCTCGACAATTTTCAAGGCAAGGCTGGACGGCGCCAGCTCCGAAAGTGCGTGGGCAACCTTGCGGTTGTAGGACTCCTTGCGCAAGCTGCCGACGACAACCGCTACCGAATACACCTGGCTCATGGCAATTTCCATCCTGTGCTGGGTAAAGGGACGTTGTAGTTATAGATGACCGTTCCTCGGCACTTTGGTTTTTTTTGTGCAAGGCGAAAACTTCCGAGGCTGTTCCACGGTCTATGCCTTCAGACATTTTCTACGTAATTCAGAGGTTTCCACCCAAATGGCAGCAGTAATGGTCGGCCAATTCCACGCCCGTGACGCCGAAGGCCGTATCTACCCCGTGCATGAGTTCCAGGAGTCCACCCTGCAAATCGACGGCAGCACGCTGGGCGCCCCCATCACCACTTACCGCCTGGCCATCGGTGACAAGGTCAACCACCTGGGTGAGAACCGTTTCGAACTGGCACGCAGCGGCGTCGAGATCATTCGCATTCCGTGATGCAGTCCACGGTGTAGCCGCCACTCTCGTTCTGCAGGCCATGCACATCGGCGACAAAGCCCGGGAAGCCCTGGTTGAACGCCCGGGCGAAGGCCAGGTAGTCGAGTATCGAGCGGGTCGCCTCGGTGAACCGCTCCCCCGGCATGATCAACGGGATGCCGGGCGGGTACGGCACCAGCATCACCGCCGCCACACGCCCTTGCAGCGCCTCGATAGGCACCGCCTCTACCTCGCCACGCACCATCTGGTCATAGGCCTGTGCCGGGCTCATGGCCACCTCCGGCAAGCGCGTGAACAGGCGCTTGAGTTGCTTGGCAGTGGCATTGGTGCGGTAACAGCCATGCAATTGGTCGCACAGGTCACGCAGGCCCATGCCTTGATAGCGTGAGGCATCGGCGGCCACCACACTCGGCAGGCAACTGCCAAGGGCCGTATTGCCATCATAGTGGCGCTTGAACTCCAGCAACTCGGTCAGCAAGGTGCTCCACTTGCCCTTGGTGATGCCCATGGAGAACAGCACCAGAAAGCTGTAAAGACCGGTTTTCTCCACCACCAGCCCCCGCTCCCACAGAAACTTGCTGACCACCGCCGCCGGTATTCCGCGCTCGCCCAGCGCACCGCCCGCGCTCAGGCCCGGCATCACCAGGGTTACCTTCAGCGGGTCGAGCAGCACGTAGTCGTCCACCACCTCGCCAAAACCATGCCAATCCGCCCCGGGCTGCAGCAGCCAGTCTTGCGCAGCCAGGCGGTGGATACCTTCGGCACTCGGCGGCTGCCAGATACTGAACCACCAATCGTGCGCAGCAATGTGCTCGCGCAGATTAGCCAGGGCACGGCGAAAACTCAGGGCTTCGTCAAACATCTCTTGCAGCAGCGAGCGCCCGGCCGGCCCCTCCATCATGGTCGAGGCCACGTCCAGCGAGGCGAGGATGCTGTACTGCGGCGAGGTCGAGATATGCATCATGAACGCTTCGTTGAAACGGTCGCGGTCCAGTTGGCGCCTGGCGCCGTCCTGCACATGGATCATCGAAGCCTGGCTGAACGCTGCCAGCAGCTTGTGGGTGGAATGGGTGCTGAACACCAGCGGGCTGTCTGGCGCGCAGTCAGTGCCCATGGCATAGCGCCCGGTGAAAAAGGCATGAAACGCCGCATAGGCAAACCAGGCCTCGTCGAAGTGCAGCACTTCGACACTGGCCCCCAGGGTTTGCTTGATTAGCCCGGCGTGGTAGCACAGGCCGTCGTAGGTGGAGTTGGTCACCACTGCCAGTTTGATACGCGGTTCCCGGTCACGGGCGAGCGGGTTGGCCTGGATCTTTGCCCGGATGGCCTCTGGGCTGAACTCGCTGAGCGGGATCGGGCCGATGATGCCCAGTTCGTTGCGCTCCGGGCACAGGTAGAGCGGGATGGCGCCGGTCATGATGATTGCGTGCACCACCGACTTGTGGCAATTGCGGTCCACCAGCACCAGGTCGTCACGGCCGACCATGGCATGCCAGACGATCTTGTTGGCGGTGGACGTGCCGTTGATGACGAAGAATGTGTGGTCGGCACCGAAGTTACGCGCAGCCCTGGCCTCGGCTTCGGCCAAGGGGCCGGTGTGGTCGAGCAGCGAACCCAGCTCCGGCACGGAAACAGACAGATCCGAGCGCAGTGTGTTTTCGCCGAAAAACTGGTGAAAGGCCTGGCCTACCGGGCTTTTATGGTACGCCACCCCTCCACCATGGCCCGGGGTGTGCCAGGAATAGTTGGATTGTGCCGTGTGCTGCACCAGCGCCTTGAAGAAGGGTGGCAGCAGGCCGTCGAGGTAAGTGTGCGCGGCTCGCGCCACCTGGCGGGCGAGAAAGGGCACGGTGTCTTCGAACAGGTACAGGATGCCGCGCAGCTGGTTAAGCTCGCTCATGGCTTCGGCAGGGGCGTTTTCCAGGGTGACCTGCTCACCTAGCGCGAAGATCGGCAAGTTGGGGGCGCGCAGGCGGGCCAGGCGGATCAGCTCGGCCATGTTCTGCAACAGGTGGGTATTTTCGCCGACGCCTTCGGCGGCAATCAGCATGCAGGCCAGGCCGTGGTGGGTGGCGGCGACCAGGCGCGCTTCGGCGTGGTCGGCGGCGGCGAGGATGGCAAAGCCGTCCTGGCGCAGTTCCTCGGCAATGCCGCGCACGCGCTCGCCGGCGACGCTGTCAGCCTTGATGGCGCGGTGCACAATGAGGATGGGGAACTTGAGGTCCTTGTACATCAGGTGGCTACCTCCGAAGGACATGGCGTCCATTTCAGGGTAGTTGAAGCTGTGTTTTCAGGGCCGGCCTCTTCGCGGGCACGCCCGCTCCCACAGGGAGCCCCACTGCCCTAAAGCCTTGCGCGGTACCTGTGGGAGCGGGCGCGCCCGCGAAGAGGCCGGTACAGGCTGAAAATCAGCCAGCGGGTGTCTCGGTCAACGTTTGCCACATGGATGGCCCACCCGCCGACTTGGCCACAGCCGCCAACCGCTCGGCATGCGCTTCCAGTTCCTCGGCACTGGCCATGATAACCCGCCCCGGCGCACGCCCGGTAATCCGGCGGATCTCACTCCCCCCAGCCCCCTGCCCGTCACCTTCGGCATCTGCCCCATGCCCAGCCAGCGACAGGCTGGTCTGGCCCCCGGTCATCGCCAGGTAGACGTCTGCCAGCAGTTCCGAGTCGAGCAATGCGCCGTGCAGCTCACGGCCAGAGTTGTCGATATCGTAGCGTTTGCACAGCGCATCAAGGCTATTGCGCTGCCCAGGGTGGCGCGAGCGCGCCAGCAGCAGGGTGTCCAGGATGGTGCAATACTGCGAAGCGTCCGCACGGTCCTGCTGGCCGAGCAAGGCAAATTCGTTGTTGATGAAGCCAACGTCGAACGCCGCGTTATGGATGACCAGCGTGGCGCCCTGGATGAAGTCGAAGAACTCTTCGGCCACGTCACCAAAGCGCGGTTTGCCGACCAGGAAGGCATCGGTGATGCCGTGGACGTTGATCGCGCCCTCGTCACTCTCGCGGTCCGGCTGCAGGTAGACGTGGAAGTGCCGCCCGGTCAGGCGCCGGCCGATTACCTCGACACAGCCGATCTCGATGATCCGGTGGCCTTCGCTCACCGGCATGCCCGTGGTTTCGGTATCGAGAATGACGAACCGCTTATCTTGCTGCTGCTCCACGCGGGGCGCTCCAACTTGCATCAGTTACAAAGGCCGCGATTGTACCCCAGCTCAACGCTGGGCGCGCACCTCATCGACCCCGCGGTTGGCCAGCTGGTCGGCGCGTTCGTTGCCAGGGTGGCCAATGTGGCCGCGCACCCACTTCCAGGTCACCTTGTGGCGGTTGACCTGCTCATCCAGCTGCTGCCACAGGTCGGCGTTTTTCACCGGCTCCTTGGCAGCGGTCTTCCAGCCGCGCTTCTTCCAGTTGACCATCCATTCGTTGATGCCCTTCATCACGTACTGCGAGTCGGTGGTCAACACCACCTCGCATTCGCGCTTCAGCGCCATCAACCCCTGGATCGCAGCCATCAGTTCCATGCGGTTGTTGGTGGTTTCGCGTTCGCCGCCCCACAGTTCCTTCTCGACGCCCTTGTAGATCATCAGGACGCCCCAACCACCCGGGCCTGGGTTGCCCTTGCAGGCACCATCGGTAAACATCTCGATGCTTTCGCTCATGTACCACTCATGTTCAGTGCTTTTCAGTATCCGGGTTGGCCGCAGTGCGGTTGACCTTGGCCAGTGGCAGTGGCAGCAGCTTGCCCATCGGTTCGCGGCGCTCCTGGCGCAGCGGCCGCAGGCCAACCACCATCTTGCGCGCCACCAGCAGGTACACGCCGCCACCCGAGCTTTGCCAGCCACCGGCCAGCCGCTCCCAGCCCTCCAGCCGTTGCTGCCAAGCCGGTGAGGCAAGCGGCGGACGATAGCACCCGAAGCGGCGTTTCTCCAGCGCGAAGCCCAGCAGGTTGAGCCAGTCACCCACCCGCGACGGGGAGATGCAACGGGCCTTGCGCAAGGCGCCATGGCTGAAGAAATGGCGCATGCCCCAACTGCTCCACGGGTTGATACCCACGATCAGCAAATGCCCGCCCGGGCGCACGGCGCTGGCGGCCTCGCGCAGCAGGCCATGGGGCGACAGGCAGAAGTCCAGGCCATGCTGCAGCACCACTACATCGGCGGCGTGTTCGCTCAGCGGCCATGCCTGCTCCTCGCAGACAATCTCCACCCCCGGCAACGGCGCGCCCAGGCGCACATTGCGCTGCACCTGTGGCGCGCTCGGTGGCGGCTCGGCACAGGGCCCGTAATGCACGAGGTAGCCACCGAAGAAGCGCCCCAGCTCTTCTTCCAGCAGTTTTTCCTCTTCCTTGAGCATCAGTTGGCCGAGTGGGCCGTTGAACCACTCACGGGCCAGGCTGATCAGCTTGACCCAGTCCGGGTCCGCCTGGGCAAAGGCTTGGTCGGTCATTGAGCTCTCCCTCGAAGGTTCTCGCACCGCGCCATCGCGGCTAAGATGCCCTCATGTGCCACGCTAGGCGAATCGGATCCGCACCATGATACAGATCGATGCTCTCCCCGCTTTCTCCGACAACTACATCTGGTTGTTACAGGATACTGCCAAACGCCGCTGCGCGGTGGTCGACCCGGGTGACGCCGGCCCAGTGGAACGCTGGCTGGCGGCCAACCCCGAGTGGGTGCTCAGCGACATCCTGATTACCCACCACCACAACGACCATGTCGGTGGCGTGGAACGGCTCAGGCAACTGACCAGCGCACGGGTATGGGGCCCGGCCAACGAGCGCATTCCCTGCCGCGACCACGCACTGGACGAAGGCGACCAGGTCACCGTGCTGGGCGTAACCTTCCAGGTGCTGGCCGTGCCTGGCCACACCCTGGGGCATATCGCTTACTTCAGCGACCAGCCAGCAACACCCGTACTGTTCAGCGGCGATACCCTGTTCGCCGCCGGGTGCGGTCGTATGTTCGAGGGTACACCCGAACAGATGCAACCGGCCCTCGCCCGCCTGGCGGCGCTACCCGCCGAAACCGAAGTGTACTGTGCCCACGAATACACCCTCAGCAACCTGCGTTTCGCCAAGGCGGTGGAACCGGGCAATCCGCACGTTCTACAGCGGTTCGAGGACGTTACCCGTTTGCGCGCCGACAATCGCATCACCTTGCCATCAACCATTGGCATGGAACGCCTGACCAACCCCTTCCTGCGTACCGCTGAAACATTAGTTAAACAAAAAGCAGACGAATGGAAGGGACATCCAAACGACTCGCAGGTCACTGTTTTTGCTGCCTTGAGGTCTTGGAAGGACACCTTCTGATAACCGCAAGATATATCGCAATCAATGGTCAAAGGTTGACCAGGCCCGGAGCGGTTTCTAGAATCGCCGAAATTTTTCGCCCGGATACCTGTGTCAGCCGATGTCTTCCCGTAGCCGCAGAACCTCTCATTCCGTCGCCCTGACGCGCCTGGCCCAAATCAGTGCGCTGGCCCTGGCCGCCACCCTGGTAGGCTGCCAGAGCACCCGTCAGCTCGACGAATCCGATAGCGTTCGCGCGCACAACTATCAGGCGCGGATCAAGCACAAACCTTCGCCGCTGCTGGTCAAGCCGGCCGAGCAGGCGCCGCAGGATGTCTGGGAGCGCATGCGCCAGGGCTTTGCCCTGCAAGACAGCATCGACGTCAACCCGCGTATCGAACAGCAGCGCCTGTGGTTCGCCAGTAACCCGACTTTCATCGAAAGCGCCGGCGAACGCGGCAGCCTCTACCTGCACTATATTGTCGAGCGTCTGGAAGAGCGCGACATGCCGCTGGAGCTGGCGCTGCTGCCAGCCATCGAAAGCGCCTACAACCCGATGGCCTATTCACGCGCCAGCGCTGCGGGCATGTGGCAATTCATGCCAGCGACAGGTCGTCACTTCAACCTGCGACAGACCAATTTCTACGATGGCCGCCGCGATATCACCGCGTCGACCAATGCAGCACTGGACTACCTGACCCGCCTGCACGACATGTTCAACGGCGACTGGCTGCTGGCCCTGGCGGCCTACAACGCCGGCGAAGGGACTGTCAGCCGGGCCATCGAGCGCAACGAGAAGCTTGGCCTGCCGACCGATTACTGGAACCTGCCGCTTCCGCAGGAAACCCGTGACTACGTGCCCAAGCTGCTGGCGCTGTCGCAAGTGGTGTCCACGCCTGAAGCCTATGGCGTTAACCTCAACCCGATTGCCAATGAGCCTTACTTTGAAGCGGTGGCCATCAATGATCGCCTCGACCTGTCGCGGGTGGCGGCCTTTGCCAACATCGACGAAGACGAACTGATCCAGCTCAACCCGGCCTTCAAGAAGCGCATGACCGTGGATGGCCCCAAGCAACTGCTGGTGCCCACCGCCAAGGCGCAGCTGCTCAGCGACAGCCTGTCCAACCTCAAGCCCGATCAACTTGTCGCCCTGCAACCGAACAAGGCTGTGTTCGCCCGTGCCGTCGCCGAAACCAAGGCCCCCGTGGCCGCGCGCAGCTATCGGGTAAAACGTGGCGACAACCTGGGCGCCATTGCCAAGGCCAACCGCGTTTCGGTAAAGGACATCAAGCGCTGGAACCGCCTGTCTGGCAACAGCCTGCGCGCCGGCCAGGTCCTGGCCCTGCGCGGTGGCAATGCCCCAAGCGCCGCCGGCAATCGCGTAGCGGCGTCGGCGCAGCGCTCCACTCAGTACAAAGTGCGCAAGGGTGATTCGCTGTACCTGGTGGCCAAACGCTTCAACGTGGAAATGAAGCACCTCAAGCGCTGGAACCCACGCAGCGGGCATGCCCTCAAGCCAGGGCAGACCCTGACCGTCTACCTCGGGCATTGATACCCTCCTGCAGGATTGACGCAATCCCTTGTAGGAGCGGCCTTGTGTCGCGATCGGGCTGCGCAGCAGCCCCCGGGCATTGAGGGTCATGCCGAAATCGCTGGGGCAGCTACGCAGCCCGATCGCGACACAAGGCCGCTCCTACAGCGACTGCGTCATCCTCGTCCAACAGAAGCCGGCACGCTCCCTTCAAAACCTCTCTTTTTCCAGCCCCACCAAGCTGTTACTGTACCCCGATCAAAGCCCAACGCCTCTGGATCGGATGCCGACTTGATACGTCCCCTCCTGCTGTCACTCAGCCTGGCCTTGAGCTTTCCCGCAGTCGCGATGGTGAGCGAAAGCCACGGATACGCGCAGTTCGGCACGCTCAAGTACCCAGCCACATTCACCCATTTCGACTGGGTCAACCCGCAAGCGCCCAAGGGCGGTACTTTGCGGGCCATGGCTTTTGGCACTTTCGACACCCTCAACCCTTACACCTTCAAGGGGTTGAGCCCGATCACCACGCCCAACTTCCAGCAGTACGGCATCAGCGAGCTGAACGAGCCGCTGATGGTTGGCACCGGCCAGTACGACCCGTCCGGCGACGAGCCGACGTCCAGCTACGGCCTGATCGCCCGCTCGGTGGAGTACAGCGAAGACCGCAGCTGGGTGGTGTTCAACCTGCGCCCGGAAGCCCGCTGGCATGACGGCCAGCCGATCACCTCGGCTGACGTGGCCTTCTCCTACCGAACGCTGCTCAAGGACGGCCACCCGATCTACCGCACCAACCTGCAGGAAGTGCAACGGGTGGACATTCTCGGGCCGCTGCGCATCCGCTTCGTGTTCAAGCGCGCCGGCAACCCCCTGCTGATCCTGCGGCTGGGCGAGATGCCGGTGCTGCCCAAGCACTACTGGCAAAAACGCGACTTCAAGGCCACCACCTTCGAGCCACCACTGGGCAGCGGCCCCTACCGCATCACCGAGGTTCAGCCCGGTCGCCGGCTGGTGTTCGAACGGGTCAAGAACTACTGGGGCAAGGACCTGGCAGTCAACCGTGGCAAGTACAACTTCAAGCGCGTGGAATACGAGTTCTACCGCGATGCCACGGTAGCCTTCGAAGCGTTCAAGGCCGGCGAATTCGACATCTATATCGAGCACCAGGCCAAGAACTGGGCCAACGGCTACAACTTCCCGGCGGTGCGCCGTGGCGAGGTAATCAAGGCCCAGATCCCGCACCAGATCCCGACGCAAACCCAGGGCCTGTTCATGAACAGCCGCAGGGCTACCTTCAGCGACCCACGGGTACGCCAGGCGCTGGGGCTGATGCTCGACTTCGAGTGGACCAACCGCGCGCTGTTCAGCAGCGCCTACCGCCGCTCGACCAGTTACTACCCCAACAGCGAATTCGCCGCCAGCGGCCTGCCCACCGGCAAGGAATGGCTGCTGCTGGCCCCGCTGCGCGACCAACTGCCGACCAAACTGTTCAGCGAGCCCTACAAGGTCAGCCAGACCGATGGCAGTGGCATCAGCCGCCAGACCCTGCGCCAGGCCCTGGGCCTGCTTGCCGAAGCCGGCTGGAAGCTGAATGGCCAGCGCCTGGTCGACAGCAAGGGCCAGCAGCTGCGCATGGAGTTGCTGCTGGTAAACCCCAACCTTGAACGCATCCTGCAACCTTATGTCGAAAATCTGTCCAGCATTGGCATCGATGCGCGCTTGCGCACCGTGGACCGTGCCCAGTACAAACAACGCCTGGACCAGTTCGATTTCGACATGATTCTGATGACCCTGAACCAGACCTTGAGCCCCGGCCTCGAACAGTGGCTGTACTTCCATTCCAGCCAGGCCGCCACCAAGGGCAGCAAGAACTATGCTGGGGTCAGGGACCCGGTGGTCGACCACCTGCTCGACACGCTGCTGGCTGCGCGCACCCGCGACGACCAGGTCGCCGCCGCCCGCGCCCTGGACCGCGTGCTTTCATGGCAGTACTACATGATCCCCAACTGGTACCTCGACAATCATCGCCTGGCCTACCGCAACCGGTTCGCCTTCGTCACCACGCCGCCCTACACCCTGGGGCTGAACAGCTGGTGGATCAAGACTTCGGAGAAAGCCCAATGACGCCAACGCACCCATTGCGCCGGCTGGCAGGCAGCCTGTTGCTCGCCTGCCTGAGCCTTCCCGCCCTGGCCGCACCGCAACACGCGCTCACCCTGTACGACGAGCCACCCAAGTACCCCGCCAACTTCAAGCACTTCGACTACGTCAACCCGGATGCGCCCAAGGGCGGCACCTTCCGCCAGTCCAGCTTCGGCGGGTTCGACAGCCTCAACCCGTTCATCAACAAAGGCGTGTCGGCCGAGAACATCAGCATCATCTACGACACCCTGATGCGCCAGAGCCAGGACGAGCCTTTCACCGAATACGGCCTCGTCGCCGGCAAGATCGAAAAGGCCCCCGACAATAGCTGGGTGCGCTTCTACCTGCGCCCAGAGGCGCACTTTCACGACGGCCACCCGATGCGCGCCGAAGATGTGGTGTTCACCTTCAATGCCCTGATCAAGGACGGTGCGCCGCTGTACCGCCAGTACTATGCCGACGTCGCCGAAGTGGTCGCCGAAGACCCGCTCAAGGTGTTGTTCACCTTCAAGCACAAGGGTAACCGCGAGCTGCCGTTGATTCTCGGCCAGCTACCCGTTCTGCCCAAGCACTGGTACGAAAACCGCGACTTCAACCGCGGCAACCTGGAGATCCCGCTGGGTAGCGGGCCGTACAAGGTCGCCGAGGTAAAGGCCGGGCGCTCGGTGCGCTACGAGCGGGTCAAGGACTACTGGGCCAAGGACCTGCCGATCAACCGCGGGTTCTACAACTTCGATGCCATGACCTTCGACTCCTACCGCGACACCACCGTCGCCCTGGAGGCACTCAAGGCCGGCGCGTTCGACTACGCGCTGGAAGTCAGCGCCAAGAACTGGGCCACCGCCTACAACGTACCCGCGGTGCGCGACGGCCGCCTGATCAAGGAAGAGCTGCCCAATGGCAACCCTACCGGCATGCAGGGTTTTATCTTCAATATCCGCCGCCCGGTGTTCCAGGACGTGCGTGTGCGCCAGGCCCTGAGCCTGCTGCTGGACTATGAGTGGACCAACAAGCAGCTGTTCAACGGCGCCTACACCCGCACCGGCAGCTACTTCGACAACTCGGAAATGGCCGCCCACGGCCTGCCCAGCCCGAACGAGTTGAAAATCCTCGAACCGCTGCGCGGCAAAGTCCCTGAGCAGGTGTTCACCGAGCCCTTCAAGAACCCGGTCAGCGACGGCAGCGGCATGATCCGCGAGCAGCAGCGCCAGGCCTACAAGCTGTTGCAGGAGGCCGGCTGGAAGATTGTCGACGACAAGATGGTCGACGCCCAGGGTAAACCGGTAAGCATCGAGTTCCTGCTGGCACAAACCGAGTTCGAACGCATCCTGCTGCCGTTCAAGCGCAACCTTGCCGACCTCGGCATCGACCTTAACATCCGCCGGGTCGACGTTTCCCAGTACATCACCCGCCTGCGTTCGCGTGACTACGACATGATCGTCGGCGGTTACCCGCAGTCCAACTCGCCGGGCAACGAGCAGCGCGAGTTCTGGTCCAGCGCCGCCGCCGACAACCCCGGCAGCCGCAACTTCATCGGCCTGCGCGACCCGGCCATCGACCAGTTGGTAGAAGAGCTGATCAACGCCGACTCGCGCCAGAGCCTGGTCGACCATTGCCGCGCCCTCGACCGCGTGCTGCTGTGGGGCTACTACGTGATCCCCAATTGGCACATCAAGACCTGGCGCGTGGCCTACTGGAACCACATCGGCCACCCGAGCCTGTCGCCCAAGTACGATATCGGCATCGACACCTGGTGGATCAAGCCCGGGGTAACCCCGGCGGTCAGCGAAACCCCTGCGGACGAGGCCAACTAAGATGCTGGCCTACATCCTGCGCCGCCTGCTGCTGATCATCCCGACCCTGTTCGGCATCCTGATCATCAACTTCATCATCGTCCAGGCTGCCCCCGGCGGCCCGGTCGAGCAGATGATCGCCAAGCTCGAAGGTTTCGAAGGTGCCACCAGCCGCATTGCCGGTGGCGGCGCCGAAGTGTCCGTGGCCGGTTCCAACTACCGTGGTGCCCAAGGCCTGGACCCGGCACTGATCGCTGAAATCGAACGCATGTACGGCTTCGACAAGTCGCCGCCCGAACGCTTGTGGATCATGATCAAGAACTACGCCCGGCTGGACTTCGGCGACAGTTTCTTCCGTGATGCCAAGGTCGTCGATCTGATTATCGAGAAAATGCCAGTGTCGATCTCGCTGGGGCTGTGGAGCACGCTGATCATGTACCTGATCTCGATCCCGCTGGGCATCGCCAAGGCGGTGCGCCACGGCAGCCACTTCGACGTGTGGACCAGCTCGGCAATCATCGTCGGCTATGCCATCCCCGCGTTCCTGTTCGCCATCCTGCTGATCGTGCTGTTCGCCGGCGGCAGCTACTTCGACTGGTTCCCGCTGCGTGGCCTCACCTCCAACAACTTCGACGAGCTGAGCACCACCGGTAAAGTGCTGGACTACTTCTGGCACCTGGTGCTGCCGATTACCGCGCTGGTCATCGGCAACTTCGCCACCATGACCCTGCTGACCAAGAACAGCTTCCTCGACGAAATCAACAAACAGTACGTGGTCACCGCCAAGGCCAAAGGCCTGAGCCGGCCAAGGGTGCTGTATGGCCATGTGTTCCGCAACGCCATGCTGCTGGTAATCGCCGGCTTCCCATCGGCCTTCATCGGCATTTTCTTCACCGGCTCCTTGCTGATCGAGGTGATCTTCAGCCTCGACGGCCTGGGCCTGATGAGTTTCGAGGCGGCCATCAACCGCGACTACCCGGTGGTCTTCGGCACCCTGTTCATCTTCACCCTGCTGGGGCTGGTGGTGAAACTGATCGGCGACCTGACCTACACCCTGGTCGATCCACGCATCGACTTCGCCAGCCGGGAGCACTGACATGGCCTTGTCCCCCCTCAACCGCCGGCGCTTCGAGCGCTTCAAGGCCAACCGCCGTGGCTGGTGGTCGCTGTGGCTGTTCCTGATCCTGTTCGGCCTGAGCCTGGGTGCCGAGCTGATCGCCAACGACAAGCCGATTGCCGTGCGTTACGACGGCGAATGGTACTTCCCCGCGTTCAAGCGCTACCCCGAAACCACCTTCGGCGGTGAATTCCCGCTGGAAGCCAACTACAAGAGCCCGTACATCCGCGAACTGCTGGCAAAGAAAGACAGCTTCGTGCTGTGGGCGCCCATCCCCTTCAGCTACCAGAGCATCAACTACGACCTGCGCGTGCCCGCGCCGGCGCCGCCCTCGGCGGACAACTGGCTGGGCACCGACGACCAAGGGCGCGACGTACTGGCGCGGGTGATCTACGGCTTCCGCATTTCGGTGCTGTTTGCCCTCACGCTGACTGTGGCCAGCTCCATCGTCGGCGTTATCGCTGGCGCGTTGCAGGGCTTTTACGGCGGCTGGGTCGACCTGGCCGGGCAACGCTTTCTGGAGATCTGGTCCGGCCTGCCGGTGCTGTACCTGTTGATCATCCTCGCCAGTTTCGTGCAGCCCAACTTCTGGTGGTTGCTGGGTATCATGCTGCTGTTCTCGTGGATGAGCCTGGTGGACGTGGTACGCGCCGAATTCCTGCGCGGGCGCAACCTGGAATACGTGCGCGCCGCCCGCGCCTTGGGCATGCGCAACGGCGCGATCATGTACCGGCACATCCTGCCCAACGCCATGATCTCGACCATGACCTTCATGCCGTTCATTCTCACCGGCGCCATCGGCACCCTCACCGCCCTGGACTTCCTCGGCTTCGGCCTCCCCGCCGGTTCGCCGTCGCTGGGCGAGCTGGTGGCCCAGGGCAAGTCCAACCTGCAGGCCCCGTGGCTGGGCATCAGCGCCTTTGCCGTGCTGGCGCTGATGCTGAGCCTGCTGGTGTTCATCGGCGAATCCGCCCGCGATGCCTTCGACCCGAGGAAGTGACATGAGTGAACAGAACCTGATCGAAGTGCGGGACCTGGCTGTGGAATTCGTGACCGGGGACCAGGTGAACCGGGTGGTGGACGGTATCAGCTTTGACATCCGCAAGGGTGAAACGCTGGCGCTGGTGGGTGAAAGTGGCTCGGGCAAGTCGGTCACCGCGCACTCGATCCTGCGCCTGCTGCCCTACCCCCTGGCCCGCCACCCCAGCGGCAGCATCCGCTACGAAGGCAAAGACCTGCTGCAACAGAACGAGAAGACCCTGCAGCGCATTCGCGGCAACCGCATCGCGATGATCTTCCAGGAGCCGATGACCTCGCTCAACCCGCTGCACTGCATCGAAAAGCAAATCAACGAAATCCTGTTGCTGCACAAGGGCCTGACCGGCAAGGAAGCAACTGCGCGAACCCTGGAGCTGCTGGAGCTGGTCGGCATACCCGAACCGCAAAAGCGTTTGAAGGCCCTGCCCCACGAGCTGTCGGGCGGGCAACGCCAGCGGGTGATGATTGCCATGGCGCTGGCCAACGAGCCTGATTTGCTGATTGCCGACGAACCGACCACGGCGCTGGACGTGACCGTACAGTTGAAGATCCTCGACCTGCTCAAGGAACTGCAAGCGCGCCTGGGCATGGCGCTGTTGCTGATCAGCCATGACCTGAACCTGGTGCGCCGCATCGCCCACCGCGTATGCGTGATGCAGCGTGGGAAGATCGTGGAGCAGGCCGAATGCGCCACGTTGTTCAGCGCCCCACAGCACCACTACACGCAGATGCTGATCAATGCCGAGCCCAGCGGGCTGCCGGCGCATAACCCGGTGGGCGCGCCGCTGCTTGAGGTGGATGACCTCAAGGTGTGGTTCCCGATCAAGAAGGGGCTGCTGCGGCGCACCGTTGACCATGTGAAGGCGGTGGACGGGGTCAACTTCAGCCTGCCGCAGGGGCAAACGCTGGGCATTGTTGGCGAGTCCGGGTCGGGCAAGTCGACGCTCGGCTTGGCCATCTTGCGGTTGATTTCCAGCCAGGGCGGCATCCACTTCCACGGGCAGAACCTGCAAGGGCTGAACCAGAAGGCCGTGCGGCCGCTACGGCGGGAAATGCAGGTGGTGTTCCAGGACCCGTTCGGCAGCCTGAGCCCGCGCATGTGCGTGGCAGACATTGTGGGTGAAGGGTTGCGCATTCACGGTATTGGTACCGCGCAAGAGCAGGAAGCGGCGATTGTTGCGGCATTGGAAGAAGTGGGGCTGGACCCGCGTACGCGGCATCGCTATCCCCATGAGTTCTCGGGTGGACAGCGCCAGCGCATCGCGATTGCACGGGCGCTGGTGTTGAAGCCTGCGCTGATTCTGCTGGATGAGCCTACGTCCGCGCTGGACCGTACGGTGCAACGGCAGGTGGTGGAATTGCTGCGGAATTTGCAGCAGAAGTACAACCTGACGTACCTGTTCATCAGCCATGACCTTGCGGTGGTGAAGGCGTTGAGTCACCAGTTGATGGTGATCAAGCATGGGCATGTGGTGGAGCAAGGGGATGCGCAGGCGATCTTCCATGCGCCGCAGCATCCGTATACGCGGCAATTGCTGGAGGCGGCGTTTTTGGAGGTGGATGCCGTTAGCTAGCTTTTTGGGGCTGCTGCGCAGCCCATCGCCGGCAAGCCAGCTCCCACCTCGACCGCGCAGTCTTCAAGACTTGCGCTATCCCTGTGGGAGCTGGCTTGCCGGCGATGGGCCGCAAAGCGGCCCGCTTCTGGAGGAGTAAAATCAGATTTACCCCCTTCCTTGTAGTCCATTTCCCAAACATACTCTTGCCGCGTATTTTCCGTTGCGGCTGCTCTGGCAGGGCTCTAGTCTCGGTTGGTCGCTGAAGATCAGCGATACAGCTTTGACAGGCTGTGACGGTAAATCGTATGCGGCTCGCCATTATGGCGGCTGTACGTGCGGGCACGCTTGCGTGCGCCGGAACTTTACGATTTCCGCCGGTCTGTCAACCCACGTACAGCTGCCACCCAACTGTTTGACAGCAGGTCGGAGGCAGCACCGATAACGGAAAATCGTGATGTTGAAAATCGTTCCAGATCCACCCCACAACCCCCATTCCCTCGAAGACACCCTGATCCAGGCCACCGACTACGCGCTATGCGCAGCCACCGTGGTGCATCATGCCTTGCTGCTGCAACCCAAATCACCGGCCTCGATCCTGATGATGACCTCAATGCATGAACTTGAGGCGCTGCGGGCTTTGCTTGAGTCGGCGTTGGTTCAGGTGCAGATGCCTGCGGAGCCTCGGACTTCGCACTGAGGCTTGATTGATGTGTTGCCTAGGCCGGCCTCTTCGCGGGCGCGCCCGCTCCAACAGGATCACCACAGTGTTCAAGACTTGCACGGTACCTGTGGGAGCGGGCTTGCCCGCGAAAGGGCCAGCCCAGGCAGTCGAGAATTTTCAGGGGATACAACAATGACCACAGAAGACACCCACTTCACCGTCGGCAAAGCCACCTTCTGCCAAGGCGAAAACGGCACCCACCCACTGTTCCGCATCGAACCCGGCATCCCGTGCAGAGACGCCCGCGAGCAATCTTCGGAGCTGATGGGCTACGTCCGCGAACTGACCATCACCGGCCTGATGGACGAAAAACCGATGATGATCTGGGCCGCCCACTACTTGAGCGCAATGGCCAAGGCGCTGATGGATGACGCCGAACTGGGCATGATGCGCTGAGCATGTGGTTGCCCGGGATCAACGGGTAGCCACTCTCCGGGCAACCTACACCCATGCGGTTGTTTCGTTTATTGCGATTTTCGAATATTTCGAATATAACTCGAACCTGGGCTGCTGCATCGTCGCCGCCGCCTCACAATCGATATCGCACTGGAGATACCCATGACCACCGCCGACCTCTCTCGCAAGGTGCTTCCTGATGAGAAAGAAATTGCCGTGGCTGTCGAGTCCAGCCGCACGCTAGCGGCTTTCCTTTCGACAAAATCAGATACCCAAAGGATTGAGCTGCTGAATGAAGAGAATCAGCGCCGGGTCGTTGAAGTACCCACATTCGCACTGCGCCTGTTTGGCGAAATTCTCAGCGAGCTGGCCCTGGGGAACTCGGTCAAAGTCGTTCCGATCCACGCTGAGCTGACTACCCAGGAGGCGGCCGACCTGCTCAACGTCTCTCGCCCGCACTTGGTGAAGCTGCTCGACGAAGCGGTGATTCCACATACCAAAACGGGTCGTCATCGTCGGGTCAAGTTCTCTGACCTGGTTGCCTACAAGGACAAACGTGACGAGGGGAGCCGTGCTGCGATGGATGCGCTGGCAGCCCAAGCCCAGGAATTAAAGATGGGGTATGAATGAAGCACTCGCCCTTCACGGCCATATACGACGCAAACGTACTTTACCCTGCCCCACTGCGTGATTTCCTGATGAACCTCGCGCTGACAGGTATCTACCGGGCACGTTGGTCGACGAACATCCATGATGAGTGGAAGCGCAATCTCCAAATTTGAGCGCACCAACCCGGCAGACGTGTATGAACATCTCCCCTTCACTTGCTAACACCCCCATCGGCCCGATGCTTAAGCAGTGGCGCATGCTGAACCGGGTAAAACAATTGCACGCAGCGCAGATGTTCGGCGTTTGCCAATCGACCATTTCCCGCTGGGAGTCAGGCATACAGGACGCCGAACCCGAGCAACGGGCGCGTATCGAAGCCTTGCTCAAAGCCCGGCTCAGCAGCGCAGCGGACCAGGCCCTGGCGCGCCTGGTTTCGGGCAGCGCGCAGCCGGTGCACCTGGTCTGCGACCTCACCCACCGCCTTCTGGCATGCTCGGCGCCTCGAGAAGCCGAGTTCCACGTTCCGCTCAGCGAACTGTTGGGCGTTTCGCTGTGGCCGTTCGCAACAGAGGAAATCGCCAGCCAGGAACAGCGCCTGGCCGAGTTGGGCTGGCGAAATAACCTGACCGCCCCGGCCCTGGAGTTCGCCACTGGCACGAACGGCTCTGCGCAGGTGCCCATCCAGCACAGCCTGTGCCGCTGGACACGGCTCACCCTGTCGGATGGCTCGACTGCCCGGCTGGTGGAAACCCTCGCGCATATTCAATGCGTGGACGCCGGCAGGCAGCGAGCCGAATATCTACCTCTGCAATAGCCAGAGGCCACCCGCCGTGCCAGATCAAAACCTTCATGGAAAACTCGAATTCCTGCGCCAGGCCGAAAAGCTCAAGAGCGTAACCCGCAGTGCCCACACCTCCACAGGCCGGCGTGAAAGTACCGCCGAGCACAGTTGGCGGCTGGCGTTGCTGGCACTGGTGTTTGAAGAAGACCTGGGTGATGTCGATATCTGCAAGGTGCTGAAGCTTTGCCTTGTCCATGACCTTGGGGAGGCGTTGAGTGGCGATGTTCCCGCACCTGACGCGCAAGCGGCGCCAAACAAGAGCATGAGTGAACGGCAAGACCTCATAGCCATGACCTCGATGCTCGAACCCTCGATGCAGGACAACATCGTTGCCCTGTTCGACGAATATGAAGCAGCCACTTCGCCCGAAGCCAAGGTGGTCAAGGCACTCGACAAGATCGAAACCATCCTGCAGCACATCCAGGGCGAAAACCCGCCTGGCTTCGACTACGCATTCAACCTGGACTATGGCCGCCGCTATACCGATGCCATTCCATTCCTGGCCTCCTTGCGGCACACACTCGACAAGGAAACACGCAAACGCATGACAGGCTGACGCGGTCGCTGTGGGAGCGGCCTTGTGTCGCGAAAGGGCCGCAAAGCGGCCCCAGCAATTCATGCAATGAAGCTGATACCAGGGGGCCGCTACGCGCCCCTTTCGCGACACAAGGCCGCTCCCACAGGGCTAGCGTGTGCCCGTGATACCGGTGCCAACTGTGCAATCGCCCACAGCACCTCCAGCACCAGCACACCCCAGATCAACGCTGAAGCCCCATTGAGCAGCGCATAAACCTGCCACGTTGAAAACAGTACCCTCCCCGCCGCATCGTAACGACCAAACCGCTGCTCCGGATGGCGTATCCGCAGCCACGCCCACACGCACACGATAGACCCCATCAGGTTGGCCATCATCATGTGCATCGGTTCAAACACTGGTATCCCACCCGCCAGCCCAAGCTTGCCATGCAACCCGCTCAACCACCCATGCATCAGGGCAAAACTCCACGGCGTCGCAAAGCCGATGGTAACGACCAGGTCGTAGATGCCGCTGGCGCGCACCAGCTTGCGATACTTCGTGTTACTCCACATGTTCACTGCCCTCCCAATCAACGAAGGCAGCAGGCTAAACCGTGGAGTATGCTCCAAGGTCAAGCCCGAACAAGGATAAAACCGTGCGTATAGGTGAGCTCGCCCAGGTGTGTGGCATCAGCCGTGACACCCTGCGTTTCTATGAAGAGCGAGGGCTGATTCGGGCCCGCAGGTTGGCCAACGGCTACCGCGACTACCCGGATGAAACCGCGCAGTTGGTGATGTTCATCCGCACAGCACAGCGCCTGGGCTTCAGCCTGAACGAAATTGGCAGCAACGTGGAGCAACTGTGGCAGTCCGCCGAGCCGGACCGCGCAATCGAGGCATTGCTGCGTGACAAGCTGGCACTGGTCGAGCAGCGGCTTGAGGAATTGCAGGCATTGCGGGCTACGTTGGTGCAACGGTTGACGCTGGCTTGCCCGCTCCGCCCAGGGCTGGAATGAAAGCTTGCAGCGGTTTTATCCAGTTTTATCAATGGCCAATAATTATTGGCTGCCAATAATTTGCATAATTCGGTACCACTATCAGAATTACTGACAACAATCGTCTTTCATCATCAGCCAGATCGGGCATAAATTCTCCCCCGTCCACTCCCAGCAGCAACGGTAGAGCCTCATGCCCAGCCCACAGCACCCGTCCGCGTCCCCTGCCCTGACCACGCTGATCAGCCGTTCCGGCCTGCCCAGCCCCTCACTCAGCGAAGCGCAGGCACGTGCTGTTTTGCAGGCGCACTATGGCCTTGACGGTGACCTGACGGCGCTGGGCAGCCAGCAGGACCTGAACTTGCGCGTGGACGCAGCACAAGGCCGCTATGTGCTCAAGGCCTGCCACGGCAGCTATGCCCAGCTTGAGCTGGAAGCACAACACGCCGCACTGGCCTACCTGCGCGAACAGGGCTTGCCGGTACCCGCCGTGCGCCACGCCGGCAACGGCGAAGGCTTGCTGGCACTGGACATCGACGGTCAACCCCTGCGCCTGCGCCTGCTCGACTACATCGAAGGCCAACCGTTGACCCGCCTCAAACACCTGGAACCACGCCTGATCGCTGAACTGGGCGGGCTCTGTGCGAAGCTGGACAGGGCGCTGGTCGACTTCGACCACCCCGGCCTTGTGCGCACCCTGCAATGGGACCCGCAACATGCCCAGGCGCTGATCGACCACCTGCTCCCGGTGCTGCACGACAGCGGGCAACGCGCCCGTATCGAACACGCCACTCGCCAGGCCTGCGCACGCCTGATGCCGCTGGCGGACCAACTGCCGATCCAGCCCGTGCACCTGGACATCACCGACGACAACACCGTCTGGGCTCGGGATGCCCAACGCCAGTGGCGACTGCAAGGTGTGATCGACTTCGGCGACCTGCTGCGTACCTGGCGCATTGCCGACCTGTCAGTGACCTGCGCAGCCTTGCTGCACCACGCCGAGGGCAACCCGCTGCGCATCCTGCCGGCGATCAGCGCCTACCAGGTGCTCAACCCACTGACCGAGGCCGAACTACGCGCCCTGTGGCCACTGGTGATCAACCGTGCTGCGGTACTGGTGTTGAGCAGCGCGCAGCAACTGGCCGTGGACCCCGGCAACCAGTACACCCGCGACAACGTGGCCCACGAATGGGAAATCTTCGACACCGCCACCGCCGTGCCTTTCGCGCTGATGGAGGCCGCCATCCTGCAAGCGGCAGGCTTGCAACTGGACGCTCCAGACTTGAACCCCTGCTCCCCCCTGCTCCCCGAGCTGGCCGGGCAAGCTGTAACACGGGTGGACCTGGGTGTACTCAGCATCCATTGCGAAGCGGGCAATTGGGAGCAACCCGGTTTTGACCAGCGCCTGCTGACCTCGCAAACGGCCCCGGCCTGCACCCTGCACGGGCAGTATCGCCTGTCGCAAACCCATATCGACCGGCCCGAAGAGCCCGCCACCTGCGCCTTGGGCGTTGAGCTGCATGTGCCCAACGGCAGCCTGGTGCAAGCGCCAGAAGCCGGCACCTGGCAGCGCCATGGCGACGGCCGCGGTTGCCTGCGAACCGCGCACTGGGCCTTGTGGCTGCAGGGCCTGGAAGATGCCCCTGCCGATGGGCAGCCCGTGGCAAAGGGCCAGTCACTGGGCAGTAGCTGCGGTTTCCTCAGCGTACAGCTGTGCCTGGACCTCAGCATCCAGCCACCTTTCTTCGCCACCCCGTCCCAAGCCGATGCCTGGCTGGCCCTGTGCCCGTCGCCAGCCGCGCTGCTGGGCCTTGACTGCGATGCCGACCCGCTGCCCGACCCACAAGCCCTGCTGGCCCGCCGCGACGCCAGCTTTGCCCGCTCGCAGAAGCACTACTACGCGCAGCCACCGCACATCGAACGCGGCTGGCGCAACTACCTGATCGACATGCAGGGCCGCTCGTACCTGGACATGCTCAACAACGTCGCAGTGCTGGGCCACGGCCACCCGCGCATGGTCGCCGAGTCGGCACGCCAGTGGTCGCTGCTGAACACCAACTCGCGCTTCCACTACGCGGCCATCACCGAGTTCTCCGAGCGCCTGATCGATCTGGCACCTGAAGGGTTCGACCGGGTGTTCATGGTCAACAGCGGCACCGAAGCCAACGACCTGGCCATTCGCCTGGCCTGGGCCTACAGCGGCGGGCGCGACCTGCTGAGCGTGCTGGAGGCCTACCACGGCTGGTCGGTGGCCACCGACGCCATCTCCACGTCCATCGCTGACAACCCGCAAGCCCTGGAAACCCGCCCGGACTGGGTGCACCCGGTCGAGGCGCCGAACACCTTCCGCGGCCGATTCCGCGGTGCCGACAGCGCGCCTGACTACCTGCGTGACGTCGATGCCAAGCTGGCCGACCTCGATGCCCGTGGCCGCCAACTCGCGGGCATCATCTGCGAGCCGGTGTACGGCAACGCTGGCGGCATTTCGTTGCCAGCGGGCTACCTGCGCGATGCTTACGCCAAGGTCCGCGCCCGTGGTGGCGTGTGCATCGCCGACGAGGTGCAGGTGGGTTATGGCCGCTTGGGCGAGTACTTCTGGGGCTTCGAAGAGCAAGGCGTGGTGCCCGACATCATCACCATGGCCAAGGGCATGGGCAATGGCCAACCACTGGGCGTGGTCATCACCCGCCGCGAAATTGCCGAAGCGCTGGAGGCTGAGGGTTATTTCTTCTCATCGGCCGGTGGCAGCCCGGTCAGTTGCCGCATCGGCATGGCGGTACTGGACGTGATGCAGGAAGAAGGCCTGTGGGACAACGCCCGCGACACCGGGCGCTACTTCAAGGCACGCCTGCAAGCACTGGTCGACAAGCATCCGCTGGCTGGCGCGGCACACGGGTCGGGCTTCTACCTGGGGCTGGAACTGGTGCGCGACCGCGAAACCCTGGAGCCGGCCACAGAGGAAACCATGGCCCTGTGCGACCGCCTGCGTGAGCTGGGTATCTTCATGCAACCCACCGGCGACTACCTGAACATCCTCAAGATCAAGCCGCCAATGTGCACCACCCGGGCGAGCGTGGACTATTTTGTCGACAGCATTGACCGGGTGCTGGGCGAAGGGCTGTAGGGGATTGTGGCGCAGGCCGTTGGGTGTTCATACTTTTCGGCCTCGATGTTCCCTTGTTATCAGGTTTTCTGACAATGGCCTTTTCCAGCGACTCCCTGGCAATCTTCCTCGCCGTGCTTGATGCCGGATCGTTCTCGGCCGCTGCACGCAAGCTGGGCCGTGTACCCTCGGCGGTGAGCATGGCAGTTGCCCAGCTGGAAGCAGAACTGGACCTGGTGCTGTTCGACCGGGCCACACGCAAGGCCTTGCCCACCAGCGCCGCACTGGCCTTGGAACCGCAGGCCAGGCAGGTGATCTGCCAGCTCAACCTGCTGGACGCGCAGGCCCTGCAACTGCACAAAGGCCTGGAAAAGCGCCTGACCATCGCCATGGCGCCCGAACTGCAAACCGGCCGCTGGAGCCAGCCGCTGGAAATCCTCGCCCAAGAGTTCCCCAGCCTGGAAATCGAAGTGCGTTCGGCCACGCAGACCGAAGCTGTGCGCCTGTTGCATGAAGGCAGCGTGCAACTGGCGCTGGTGTTCGAGCGGCCCGGCATCGACGAGCGTGAGTCATTCCTCGAAGCCGGCAGCCAGTTGCTGGTGGCCGTTGCCTCCCCCCGCCACCCTGCCGGGCAGAACAGCGGCACGCCATTGCCTGAAGAGGCCTTTGCCGAACAGCGGCAGATCATCGTGGCCTCGGGCAAGGCCACCGGGTCTGACCCGCGCATGGTGCTGTCGCGGCGCATCTGGCTGACCGACAGCTACCTGGCCACGCTGGACCTGGTGCAGTCCGGCCTGGGTTGGGCCTACCTGCCGCAGCCACTGGTGGAGCCGCTGATTGCCTCGGGGGCACTGGCCGAGGTGCGCTTCGACAACATGGCCAACCGCCTGCGGTTGTGGGTGGACATCATCTGGATCAAGTCGCGGCCGCTTGGCCTGGGGGCAAGGCGCTACCTTGAAGTCATGCGTCAGCTGTTCGAGAAGGAGCCTGCCAGAGCCTGAGACACACTTACCAACCCAAGCGCTTAACGTTTTATAGCACTCCCATTTTGAGCTGAGTTCTTAAAGCACTCAACCAGCTCTCGCTAAAGTGGCTTTGCAACAGGTGTAATTGCCGAGCAGAGATACCCGCATTTTTTGCCAGGTCCTGAAGAGAACGAACCTTATCTACCAAATTGAGCACATAAG
This sequence comes from Pseudomonas sp. NPDC089547, assembly GCF_050280665.1. Lineage (NCBI taxonomy): Bacteria > Pseudomonadati > Pseudomonadota > Gammaproteobacteria > Pseudomonadales > Pseudomonadaceae > Pseudomonas > Pseudomonas sp. NPDC089547. The sequence goes on from NZ_JBNNVS010000027.1 coordinate 23,908, forward strand.
TAGCACGTACCGCTGCACGGTCTGTAGTTGAGATGGCAGTAACAACAGCCTCAGATGGGTTCGCGTGCAACCACGCCATCATGTGCAGCTCACCATCATCGAGCGCTGGTAGGTCCTCACGTTCAAATGCCAGATTAATCAGCATCAGCTCGTCAACAGGATGTATCCTCGACAGCCCTTGCTTCAACAGGTCACTCGCGATCGCTACGCGCCCAGGTGCCAGCGGGTCACCGGCAAGACACTCTTCAACACACCGTTCCACCGTCTCGATTTCGAAATGGTTGCATAGTGCAGCCCAGCAATTAAGACGAAATGCTTCAATAATGATGCATGTATCAACTAGCACTCGCTGCTTTGCCATTGTCCATGCCTAAATAGAAAACTGAGGGCTTTTCTGATATTCACCAAGCAAAGCCACCAAGTCATCTAACGTCATGGAAAGCGCTTTGGCTGCTTTTCGAGCAGAAACATGCCCGCGAGCGATACCATCATGTAAAAGCGATACGAAGCTCTCACACAGCAACCGTGGCGGATCTACTACCACTGAGGATGTTCTTGGGCACCGCAAAGCTTCGCAGGTAGACTCATCAATCATTTTCAGGTTCAGAAGCCTGAAAGCCAAAGCCGCCGTCGACACTTGGAGTCTATCCGCCACGTCCACTAAGTGTTCGATATCATTGAAGCGGGCTGGCTCTATAAGCTGAACAAGGCTTGATCTCGGCATAAGTACAGCCGCAGCAAAGTTATCCGCAAGCGTTTCGATCCGCCGATTACGCCGTGGCTTGTCCTCAGGGTCTTCGCGATGTTCTGGCGTCAATTTATCCCACGTCAATGCATGAAACAGTTCATGAGCAATGTCAAAGTGACGCCGAGCAAGCGACTCACGTCGATTAATAACAATCACACCCAAATCCGGCAGACGGCACATGGCGCCAGAAACGCCTTCCGGTTTCGAATTTGTTTCGGCATCGATGAACAGAATCGGAAGCTCGAGCTTACTTTCAAGACGTTGCGCAAGATTTTGTGAAGGAATAAGGCCGAGATCTAACTCTTTCGCCAGCGACTCCCCCCAGTCCCATGCATCCTCAAACCTTGGTCTTTCCGGCATTCGCAAAACCTGGGTCAACGCGGGTGAAGGTCCTTCCAGAGAAATTTTCAAGAAGCGAAAGAGGCCAACGACTTTTCCTATACGTGATTCAAAATCGTCCAGAATATCGTCAGACACAGACGAGGCTACCCGCCAAGAAAATGAGGCTTCGCCAGCGACTACGAACGGGTCTATGAACCACTCGACAGATTTGTCGAGTACTTGGCTGACGCGAAGCAACTCGGGGGGTTGCACTCGCCGATCTCCCTTCTCGATACTCGATAGCGTCTGACGGTCTGCAAACCCCAGCGACGAAGAAAGCTGCTCTTGAGTCCAGCCGCGGGATTCCCTGGCTGCGCGGATCCTATGACCGATACGGGCGGCACTAGGATTAAGATCGTGTGATTTCATTGCTGCATCGTAATCTTGCAAATTAATAAATGCAAGATCGATTACACGCCAGCAGTACGAGTGGCAAGCATTGCAGTAGTCATTCACGGCGTCACGAGACGATACCCCACTCCCGGTTCAGTGATAATAAAGCGAGGCGCGGTGGGGTCATCACCCAGCTTCTGGCGCAGGTGCCCGACCACAATTCGCAAGTAATGGGTGTCTTCCACATGGGTCGGCCCCCAGATGTCCTTGAGCAACTGCTGTTGGGTAATCACCCGCCCCGAGTGCCCGGCCAACATCGCCAGTAACGCGTATTCCTTGCGCGTCAACGCCACCTCGACGCCCTCCAGCGTCACCCGGCGAAAGGCAAAGTCCACGGTCAGCGGCCCGAAGCTGGCCGCCACCTCCGAACCACCGGCCTGTGGCACCTGGCGCAGCAAGGCCCGCACCCTCGCCAGAAACTCCTGAATGCCAAACGGCTTGGTCACGTAGTCGTTCGCCCCGCTATCCAGCGCATCCACCTTCTGCACTTCACTGGCGCGAACCGACAGCACCATCACAGGCACCGCGCTCCACTCGCGCAGCTCCCGCAGCACCTGCTGGCCGTCCATGTCCGGCAGGCCCAGGTCGAGCACCACCAAGTCCGGCTTACCCAGTGCCGCCTGGGCCAGCCCCTCTTCGCCGGTAGCGGCTTCGATCACCTTGTAGCCCTGCGAGGCCAGGCTGATGCGCAGGAACTTGCGGATCTGCGGTTCATCATCGATGACCAACAGGGTGGCGGACTGGCTCATGGGGTTTCGGTTTCGCTTTCGGCTTCAGGTTGAGGGGGCAGCGGCAAGCATAGAGTGATGCCGGTGCCCTGGCCATCAATGCCTTCACCTACCAGGATCTGCCCGCCATGGGCGCCGATCATACCCTGGCAGATGGCCAGGCCCAGGCCAGTGCCCTGCCCGCCACGGTCACCACGGGCGGCGGTGTAGAACATGTCGAAGATCTTCTCGCGGTCGGCCACCGGAATGCCAGGGCCTTGGTCAAGGACGGCAAGACGCAACTGCATGTCCTGCACTGACACGTGCAGCTCAAGCCGGCCATTTGCCGGCGAGAAGCGTGCGGCGTTTTCCAGCACATTGACCAGCGCCTGTTCGATAAGCGCTGCATGCACGAACAGCAGCGGCAGCTCGACCGGCACATCAGTGTGCACGCGCAACGGGGCGAGTACTACGCGCAGGCGGTTGAGCGCGCTGCCGACGATGTCGCCCGGCGCCACCCAGTCGCGGGCCAGCTTGAGGCCGCCGTGGCCCAGGCGGGTCATGTCCAGCAGGTTCTGGATGTAGCGGTCGAGGCGCTCGGCCTCGTTGCGGGTGCCTTCCAACAGCTCGCGGCGGTCTTCCGGGGGGATGGCGTCGCCCAACGCCAGCAAGCTGTCGATACTGCCACGCATGGCGGTCAACGGGGTGCGCAGGTCGTGGGAAACGGACGCCAGCAAGGCACTGCGCAACTGCTCGGTTTCGCCATGCAGGCGTGCGGCCTCCAGTTGCTCGGCCAGGCGGGCGCGGGCCAAGGCCTGTGCCAGCGGCTGGCCAAGGGCGGTGAGCAGGCGCCGGCGCGGGTCGCTTAGCGGCTGACCGGAACGCGGGCGAACACCGAGCAGCGCCAGGGGTTGTTCGTCTACCGCCAGCGGCCACCACCACCAGCGGCCATTGGGTAGGGTGTCACTGCCATGACCGGCGGCCTGGCCATGCTGCCAGGCCCATTGCGCGGCGGCGCGTTCGTTGTCGCTAAAGGCGTGGGCTTCACCACTGGCCACGTGCAGCTGGCCTTCGGCGTTGCGCTCCAGCAGGCACACCTGCATATCCTGCCAGCCATCCAGATGCTGGCCGGCGGCATTGAAGACGGCCTGGCGGTCGGTGGCCACCGTCAGCCGGCGTGACAGGTCGAGCAACTGGCTGGTTTGTGCCTGGGTCTCGCGCAGCGCCTGCAACTGCCGGCGCTGGCGGGCGGCCAGGTTACCGGTGAGCGCGGCCATCAGCAGGAAAAACACCAACGTCAGCACGTCTTCTTCGCGCTGGATGCTGAACGAGAAATTGGGCGGGATGAACAGGAAATCGTAGGTGAGGAAAGACAACGCAGCACAGGCCAGCGCTGGCCCCAGGCTGCTGCGTACCGCCACCAGCAACACCGCAGCCAGGAACACCAGCGAGATGTTGGGCAATGCCAACACACTCGACACCGCCGAGGACAGCCCCGCCGCCATGACGGTGGCCAGCAGCGCCAGCAGGTAATGCCGCCATACCCATACCCGCCGCACCGCCGAACGCGGCGCTTGCGGCTGCACATCGCGGTCCAGCACGTTGATTTCCAGGCCATGGCTTTCACGCAACAGGCGCGCGGCCACACCGGCACCGAACAAGCGCCGACGCAGGCGGTCGCGGGATTGCCCCACCAACACCAGGCTGGCCCGCCGTTCGGCGGCATGCTGAATCAAGGTGCGCGCCACTTCGCCGGCACGCAGCAGCACCACTTCCCCACCCAGGCGCTCGGCCAGTTGCTGCGCAGCCTGCAAACGATGGCGTGCGGTTTCGTCACGCAGGCGGCCGTTGTCCACATGCACCAGGCTCCAGGGCAGGTGGCGGCGCTGGGCTACGCGGCTGGCATGACGCACCAGGCGCTCGGCCTGGTCGTCGCCATCAACGCCAACCAGCAACCGGCCACGCAAGGCCGGGGCCTCCTGGCCGCGCTGGCGATAGCCGTGGGCCAGGTCGGCATCCACCTGGGCGGCGGCGGTCTGCATGGCCAGCTCGCGCAGGGCGGTCAGGTTGGTTTGTGAGAAGTACGCGTCGATTGCGGCCCGCGCCTGCTCTGGCACATACACCTTGCCTTCGCGCAGCCGTTCGAGCAGCTCACGCGGCGGCAGGTCGATCAGCACCAGTTCGAAGGCTTCCTGCAATACCCAGTCCGGCAGGGTTTCGCGCACCAGCACGCCGGTAATGTCGCGGACCTTGTCGTTGAGGCTTTCCAGGTGCTGGACGTTGACCGTGGTGTAGACGTCGATGCCCGCAGCCAGCAGCTCCTGTACGTCCTGCCAGCGCTTGGCATGGCGGCTGCCGGGGGCATTGGTATGGGCCAGTTCGTCGACCAGGGCCAAGGCCGGTGCTGCCTTGAGCAGGCCGTCGAGGTCCATTTCTTCGAGCGTGACGCCACGGTACTGGCTACGCAGCAGGGGCTGCTGCTGAAGGCCGCCGAGCAACGCTTCGGTTTCGGCGCGGCCGTGGGTTTCGACTACCCCGGCCAGCACCTGCACGCCCTGGCGTTGCTGCGCGTGGGCGGCCTGGAGCATGGCGAAGGTCTTGCCGACGCCGGGGGCGGCGCCGAGGAACACTTTCAACCGGCCTCGGCCTGTGCGTGGGAGGGTGGCCAACAGCGCATCTGCGCGGGCGGAGTCACTCATGTTTCATCCTTTAGCAAGAAGGCTTGCCAAGCGCGCCCTTGTAGGAGCGGCCTTGTGTCGCGAAAGGGCTGCAAAGCAGCCCCAGCAATTTGTGCATTCCTGCTGAGATTTTGGGGCTGCTTAGCAGCCCTTTCGCGACACAAGGCCGCTCCTACAGGGGATCGTGGGCTGCTGAAATCAGTGGTTCAACTGCTCAAGCGCCTGGTTCAACGCCAGCACATTGACCACTGGCGGACCAATCAATGGGTGGAGGGTGGCCTCTTCCAGCAAGGCTTGCAAGCGCTCTACCGGCAGTTGCCGCGCCGCCGCCACCCGCGGGATCTGGTAGGCCACAGCTTCGGGTGGAAGCTGCGGGTCAAGGCCGCTGCCCGAGGTCGTCAGCAACGCCTGCGGCACCGGCCCCAGCTGCGCCTGGTAAAGCGCAGCCGCATCACCCTTGACCCGCTCCGCCAGCGCCGGGTTGCTCGGCGACAGGTTGCTGGCACTGCTGGCCACGGTGGCGTAGGCGCCGGCCGAAAGCCGTGAATGGAACCAGCCATCACCTTTGAATTCCTGCGCGATCAGTGCCGAACCCCGCACCTGGCCCTGGTCATCGCGCACCAGGCTGCCATTGGCCTGCTCGGGGAACGCGACCTGGGCAATGCCCGTCACCGCCAGCGGATACAACACGCCGGTCACCAGCGTCATCAACAGGGCCAGGCTCAACGCCGGGCGTACATAAGCATTCATGGCGGCCTCCTCAGACCAGGTTCAGGGCGTTGAGCAGCAGGTCGATCAGCTTGATCCCGGCAAACGGCACCACGATGCCGCCCAGCCCGTAGATCAGCAGGTTGCGCCGCAACAGGTGCGCCGCGCTGGCCGCCTGCACCCGCACGCCACGCAGTGCCAGCGGGATCAGCACGATGATGATCAGTGCGTTGAACACAATGGCCGACAGGATCGCGCTCTGCGGGCTGGCCAGGTGCATCAGGTTGAGCACGCCCAGCTGCGGGTAGATCGCGGCAAACAGCGCCGGCAGGATGGCGAAATACTTGGCCACATCGTTGGCGATAGAGAACGTGGTCAACGCGCCGCGGGTGACCAGCAGCTCCTTGCCGACCTGTACCACGTCCAGCAACTTGGTCGGGTCGCTGTCCAGGTCGACCATGTTGGCCGCCTCGCGTGCAGCCTGGGTACCGTCGTTCATGGCCATGCCCACGTCCGCCTGGGCGAGGGCCGGAGCGTCGTTGGCGCCGTCGCCACACATGGCCACCAGGCGCCCGTCGTTCTGCTCCTGGCGAATACGCGCCAGTTTCTTCTCGGGCGTGGCCTCGGCCAGCACATCATCCACCCCCGCTTCGGCTGCGATGGCGGCGGCGGTCAAGGGGTTGTCACCGGTTACCATCACCGTGCGGATGCCCAATTTGCGCAACTCGGCAAAGCGCTCACGGATGCCAGGCTTGACCACATCCTTGAGGTGGATCACGCCAAGCAGGCGCTTGTCGGTGCACACCAGCAGAGGCGTGCCACCACTCTGGGCAATGCGCTCCACTTCGCGGGCCAGCGCCGGGGGCATTTCCAGGCGCTGCATGCCGACGAATGCCAGCACCGCATCGACGGCCCCCTTGCGATAGCGGTGCTGCTGGAAGTCGATGCCCGACAACCGTGTCTCGGCGCTGAAGGCCACGGCTTGGAACTGCCCGGCAGCGGGCTCGATAAAGTCGTGCAGCTGGCGCAGGTACTCGACAATCGACTTGCCTTCGGCGGTGTCATCCGCCAGCGAGGCCAGCAAGGCGCCCTCCCCCAGTTCCCTGGCGGTAATGCCCGGTGCCGCATGCAACGCACTGCAACGGCGGTTGCCAAAGGTGATGGTGCCGGTCTTGTCGAGCATCAGCGTATGCACGTCACCCGCGGCTTCAACCGCCCGACCTGAACGAGCGATCACATTCAACCGCACCAGCCGGTCCATCCCGGCAATACCGATGGCCGACAGCAGGCCGCCGATGGTGGTGGGGATCAGCGTCACCAGCAATGCAGCCAGGAAGATCAGCGGCAGGCTGCCACCGACGAAGTGGGCGAACGGCTGCAAGGTCACCACCACGATCAGGAAGATCAGGGTCAGGCCGATCAGCAGGATGTCGAGGGCGATCTCGTTCGGGGTCTTCTGCCGCTTGGCACCCTCGACCAGGGCGATCATACGGTCGAGGGTGGACTCACCCGGGTTGCTGGTGATGCGGATCAACAACCAGTCGGAGACCAGCCGCGTATTGCCGGTTACGGCTGAGCGGTCGCCACCGGACTCACGGATCACGGGCGCAGATTCACCGGTAATAGCGGCTTCGTTAACGGCCGCGATACCTTCCAGTACCTCGCCGTCACCGGGGATCATCTCGCCAGCTACCACACGCACCACGTCATCCTTGCGCAACGCACTGGCCGCAACCGTCTCGTAGCTGCCATCACGCTTGCGGCGCTGGGCAGTCAGGCCCTGGCTGCCAGCCTTCAGGCTATCCGCGCGCGCTTTCCCGCGGCCCTCGGCCAAGGCTTCGGCGAAGTTGGCAAACAGTACGGTAAACCACAGCCACAGGGCGATCTGCACGGCAACCCCGGTGCTTACGCCACTGCCGGGGGAGAAGCACAGCACCGTGGTCAGCACCGCAGTCAGGGCCACCACCAGCATCACCGGCGAGCGCTTGAGCTGGCGCGGGTCAAGTTTCACGAACGCCTGCACCAGCGCCGGGCGCCATAGCGCGGCGAAGCGGGTCTGGTCCTTGGCGGTATGCCGCGCTTTTACTTCAGGAATGGGCATGTTCATGGTCAGTCCTCAGAAACCCAGGCTCAAGTGTTCAGCGATTGGCCCCAAGGCCAGGGTCGGCAGGAAGGTCAGGCCACCCACCAGCAGGATGGTCACCAGTAGCAGGCCGGTGAACAGCGGGCCGTGGGTGGGGAAGCTGTTCTGCCCCTGCGGCGCGCTTTTCTTCGCGGCCAGGCTGCCGGCCAAGGCCAGGATTGGCAGGATGTAGCCAAAGCGGCCGATGAGCATCGCCAGGCCGATCATCACGTTGTGGAACACCGTGTTGGCGCCAAACCCGGCAAACGCCGAGCCGTTGTTGGCAGTGCCCGAGGTGTAGGCGTACAGCAACTGGCTGAAGCCATGCGCCCCCGGGTTGCTGACCGCACTCGCCGGGCCTGGCAGGCTGGCGGCGATGGCGCCAAGCACCAATACGCCGACCGGCATCACCAGCAGGGTCGCCACCAGCAACTGCACCTCGCGGGCTTGCAACTTCTTGCCCAGGTATTCCGGGGTGCGGCCGATCATCAACCCGGCCAGGAACACCGCAATCAGCACGAACAGCAGCATGCCGTAGAGGCCGGCACCGACACCGCCAAAGATCACTTCGCCCACCATCATGTTGACCATCGCCACCATGCCGGTCAGCGGGTTAAGGCTGTCGTGCATGGCGTTGACCGAACCATTCGAGGCCGCGGTTGTGGTCACTGTCCACAGCACCGAACCGGTAGTGCCGAAGCGGCTTTCCTTGCCCTCCATGGGGGCGGCCTGCTGCACCTGGGTGCTTTCGAGCGTCGGGTTGGGCTGGTACTCCGACCACAACGCAGTGCTGCCCCCCACCAGGAACAGGGCGAGCATGCAGGCGAGAATGGCGCGGCTCTGGCGCAGGTCCTTCACGTAGTGGCCGAAGGTGAACACCAGCGCCACCGGAATGAGGATGATCGACGCCACCTCGAACAGGTTGCTCCAGGCCGTGGGGTTTTCAAACGGGTGCGCCGAGTTGACGCCGAAGAAGCCACCACCGTTGGTGCCCAGTTGCTTGATGGCGATCTGGCTGGCGGCCGGGCCCAGCGGGATGGTCTGGTCAGCGCCTTGCAAGGTCAGCGCATGGGCATAGTCGGCAAAGGTCTGCGGCACGCCCTGCCACACCAGCAACAGCGCCAGCAGCACGCATAACGGCAACAAGCCGTAGAGCGTGGCACGGGTCATGTCGACCCAGAAGTTACCCAGCGTCGTTGCACTGCGCCGGGCAATGCCGCGGCACAACGCGACCAGCACGGCCAGGCCGGTGGCAGCGCTGACAAAGTTCTGCACGGTCAGGCCGAGCATCTGGCTGAAGTAGCTGACCGACGCTTCACCGCTGTAGGCCTGCCAGTTGGTGTTGGTCACGAAGCTGACCGCGGTGTTGAACGCCAGCGACCACTCCTGGCCTGGCAAGTGCTGCGGGTTGAGCGGCAGGTAGCCCTGCAACAGCAGCACGGCGAACAGCAACAGGAACCCGGCCAGGTTGAAGGCCAGCAAGGCCAGCGTGTATTGCCGCCAGTTCTGCTCCTGGCTGACGTTCACGCCCGCCAGCCGGTAGCAGGCCAGCTCGACCGGGCCCAACACAGGCGACAGCCAGGTGCGCTGGCCTTCCATGACCTTGAAGTAGAACCGCCCAAGCCAAGGTGCCGGTAGCAGCACGATGGCGAAGAACGCCAGAAGCAAGGCGAAATCGTAACTGTGCATGGCCGCTCCCTAGCTGCGATCGGCGCGCAGCAGCGCCACCAGCAGATAAAACGCCAAGGCCACTGCCAGCAGCAGTGACAGCCCGTCGAGCATGTTCATGAGTGGTTCTCCCCGTGGTGCGGCTTGGGCCGCTTTGGGGAAATTGTCCGAGGGAGGGGCGTAAAGGGGCGAGATCAAGGGGTGGGGGTGGGTATAAAGAATGCGTAAAAGTCAGGGTTTGAGGTTTTCTGTACTGGCCTCTTCGCGGGCACGCCCGCTCCCACAGGTACAGCACAGTATTCAATGCCGGTGCTGTACTTGTGGGAGCGGGCGTGCCCGCGAAGAGGCCAGTACAGGAAAAACAACCGCATCAATCAAAACAATTCTCATTTGTGGTATTTTGCCGCCCTCGCTCGCTCGTCCGCCAAGGTGGCCCATGTCCGGTTCAGATCTGAAGGCACTCTATCTCGCCCATCGCGAAGAGATTCAGGAGTACCTGGACCGTCGCCTGCGCTGCAAGGAAACCGCCGCCGACCTGACCCAGGACGCATTCATCCGCCTTTCCGAGCAGATGGGCCGCAGCCGTATCGAGAACTTCCGCGCTTATCTGTTCTCCAGCGCACGCAACCTGTTCATCGACCACACCCGCCGTCAGCAGCACCGCAAGAGCGAGCCACTGGATTCGCCCGAGGCCAGCGCTGTAGCGCAGCCAAGCGCAAACCTGGAACAGGCCGCCATCGCCAACCAGCAACTGGCTGCCTTGAACACCGTGATCCAGAACATGCCCGAACCCTGCCGCGAAGTGTTCCTGATGGTGCGGGTCGAAGGCATGACCTATGTCGACATCGGCGCGCGCCTGGGTATTTCCCCCAAGACCGCCTACAGCCGCATGGTCAAGGCCCTGGAACTGTTGAAACAAGGCATGTCCCAGTGACCGCCGGCCTGCCACAATGCACCACTCCTGCGCTGCCTGTGAAACGTTGAACCGATGAATCGCGAACCGCCATTTACCGACCCTGCCACGCCTGCCGATGACATCGATCATCAGGCCAGCGCGTGGTTCGCGTTGTTTCATGGTGCCACCCCCACTGCGGAGCAGCGCGAGGCCTGGGCGGCGTGGATGGCGGCGGATGCGCGCCATGCCCAAGCCTACGCCGAACTGGAGAACCTGTGGGCAGCGTCGGCGTTGCTGATACCGCCCGCCGCAGTTGCAACGCCGGCTCCCGCGCGGCTGTCACGCCGCCGATTCGTCGGCATGGGCCTGGCCGCCAGCGCCGCAGCAGCCAGCGCAAGTGCCGGGCTTTTCTGGCTCAAAGGCATGGACACCCCCTTCGCCGACCTGAGCACGGCGGTGGGTGAGCGCCGGATCGCCCGCCTGCCAGATGGCTCGACCGTGGAGATGGCCGGGCACACAGCGATGAACCTGGATTTCTCGCCAACCCGCCGTGTTGTCGAGTTACTGCAGGGGCAGGCGTTTTTCATGGTGCGCCCCAGTAGTGCCGGCCCGTTCGCCGTTGTCAGCCGGGCGGGTGAAGTACGCTGTAGCGAAGCCGAGTTCTCCTTATCGTGCCACGCTGATGCCGCGCAGGTAGCAGTGCACCGACATCGCGTTCAGGTGCTGGCAGCCACCCAACAGACCGAGCTTGACGAAGGCCTGGCGCTGCGTTTCAGCCCGCGCGCAACCGGGGACATCCAGCGGGCCGAACTGGAGCAGGTACTGGCCTGGCGCAGCGGGCGCCTGGTGTTCTTCAACGAACCGCTGCAATCAGTGGTCGAGGAACTGCAGCGCTGGCGTGAAGGGCGCATTTTCATCATGGACAAGCAACTGGCGGCCCGGCGGGTGAGCCTGATCCTCAACCTGGAACAACCCGAGCAGATGCTCGACGTGCTGTCCCGGGCGCTGGCCGTGCGTACGGCACGCTACACCGAGCTGGTTACCCTGCTCTACCCCGCTGCCTGAAAATAATTCTACGCCCCATCAGGCATTCAAATGCTTCATGCGTCTTAACGGCACTGAGAGTTATTCGCATATCTGCACTTGCATGGGGCACACCGAATGGTAACGCGACACAACCCACACACCTCTTTCCAGCCACGCTGGCAGCGTAGCGTGCTGAGCGCAGCAATGGCCTGTGCCTTGCTGGCCGGCGCGGCACAGGCACAGGCTGCCCCCGGCCAACCGGCCGCAAGCGCGCACAGGCTGTCGCTGAACATCCCGGCCCAGCCCCTGCGCCAGGCCCTGTTGGTATTCAGCCAGCAAACCGGTCAGAACGTACTGCTGGACGGCAACGTCGATGCCACCCTGCGCAGCACGGCAGTGGTCGGCAGTTACTCGGCCGAAGACGGCCTGGCCAGGTTGCTGCAAGGCAGCGGCTTCAATTTTGCCCGCACTGATGCCGCCACCCTGTACCTGTTGCCCAGCGAGACGCAAGGCGCCGACCGTGAGGTAACCCTGGCCCCCACACAGGTGCAATATCAACTGGCCGCCGACAGCCAAAGCCGTAGCTACCAGGCAAGGCCTGCTTCCAGCACCACGCGCCTGGGCCTGAGCAACCGGGAAACCCCGCAGGCAATATCGTCGGTTACCCGCGAACAGCTCGACGACTTCAAGCTCAACAGCGTGAAAGACGCGCTGCGCAACGCCCCCACCGTCACCGTCGAACAATTTGAAACCGACCGTACAGCCTTTACGTCGCGCGGCTTCACCATCGACAACTTCGAGTACGACGGCATGGGCATGCCATTTTCCTCGGGTGTGATGTTGGGCGACCAGGACCTTGCCGAGTTCGAACAGATCGATGTGCTGCACGGCGCCAATGGCCTGATGAGCGGCGCGGGCAACCCGTCGGCAACCGTCAACTTCGTGCGTAAAAGGCCGACCGATACTTTCCAGGCCAGGATCGGCACCAGCATCGGGGCATGGGACAGCCGCCGCGCAGACCTCGATGTCAGCGGCCCGCTGACTAACAGCGGCAACGTACGTGGGCGCTTCATCTATGCCCATGACAAAGGCAACTCGTACCTGGACCGCTACAGCCACGAACTGAATGTCATGGCTGGCCTGCTGGATTTCGACCTGAGCGACGCCGATACCCTGACCGTGGGCTTTTCCGAGCAGAAAAGCGACGCCAACGGCAGCACCTGGGGTGCGCTGCCGATGGCAGATTACCAAGGTAACCCGATCCACTACAGCAGCCGCAGCGCGAGTATCGGCCAGCCCTGGACCTACTGGAATATCCACACGCAACGGGCCTTCGCGGAACTGGCCCATGACTTTGGTGAAGGTTGGCAAGGCAAGGTCACCGTAACCGGGGTCAACCAGCATCAGGATACCCAGATGCTGTATGCCATCCCCTTCACCGCCGATGACGTGTTCGCCTACATCAACCGCACCACCAGCAGCGAACACCAGCTCATTGGTGAAGCGCAGTTGTCGGGCCCGTTCGCCCTGTTCGGGCGTCAGCATGAGCTGACGCTAGGCGCCAACTACGGCCGTAGTCGCCACGATGAACGCGGTTATTACCGCAACAGTTCCGGAAGCGAAATCGTCAGCCTTGCCGATGCACTGGCCGGCGCCGTGGTGAAACCACCGCTGACCTACACCGACGAACTCAACACCCAGCACTTCACCGACCGCCAGAAAAGCCTGTATGCCGGTGCGCGTTTCAGCCTGGCCGATGACCTGCACTGGATTGCCGGCGCCCGTATGCTCAGTGCCGATGGTGAAGGCATGGGTTACGGTTCTGCCCACGACACCCGGGTGCACGGCAAGGTCACGCCCTACACCGGGCTGGTGTATGACCTGAATGGGCAATGGAGCCTGTATGCCAGCTGGACCGAAATCTTCAAGCCACAGTACCTGCGCAGCAGCGCCGGGGGTGTGATCGAGCCGCTGGAAGGCAAAAGCACTGAAGTAGGCATCAAAGGCAGCCTGCTGGAAGATCGCCTGACCGTCAGCGCCGCCCTGTTCAAGACCGAGCAGCAGAATGTGGCGGTGACCACTGGCGAAATCATCAATGGCCAGTACGCCTACCGCGGTGAGGACAACAAGAGCCATGGTGTGGAGCTGGAGGCGTCGGGCGAAGCCATGCCTGGTTTGGACCTGGCCGCTGGCTATACCTATGTGCACATCGAGGATGATGACGGCAACAAGACGCGCCGCTATGTGCCAAGCCACAGCCTGCGTGGCAGTGTCACCTGGCGCCTGCCGAGCCTGCCCCAGGCCCGGATCGGCACGCGCGTTCAATGGCAAAGTGCAACGCAGGCCGATGGCAACAGCCGGGTACGCCAGCAGGCCTATGCGCTGGCCGACCTGATGGGCAGCTACGAATTCGACGAACACTGGAGTGCGTCGTTGAACCTGAACAACGTATTTGACCGCAAGTATCTGCTGTCGCTGTACCAGTCGGCGGGGTCGACCAATTATGGGGCACCGCGCAACCTCACGGCTTCGGTAACCTGGAAATACTGAGCCGGGCTGTGACCTTTCAAGGACCGCGCTGTATGGCACCGGCTGCGCCGGTGTTCGCGGCTGAAGCCGCTCCCACAGGTACTGTGCTGGCTTCGAGTTAACACTACACCTGTGGGAGCGGCTTTAGCCGCGAAGAGGCCAGTACAGGTTATTGGACCGGGGGCTGGTGCGAGGCGTTGCGGCTCCAGTCCAACAACAGGCTGTAACCCACCGCCAGCAAGGTCGGGCCGATGAACAGGCCAATGAAGCCAAAGGCAAGCAAGCCGCCGAACACCCCCAGCAACACGATCACCAACGGCAGGTTGCCGCCGCGGCTGATCAGGTACGGCTTGAGTACGTTGTCCACGCCGCTGATGACGAAGGTGCCCCAGATACCCAGGAACACCGCCATGCCGTACTCGCCCTGCCACACCAGCCAAGCGGTGGCCGGGATCCACGCCAGTGGCGGGCCCATGGGGATCAGGCTGAGCATGAAGGTTACCAGCCCCAGCACGATGGCACCCGGCACACCAGCGATCAGGAAGCCGATAAGCGCCAGCAGGCCCTGCGCGGCGGCCGTGCCGATCACCCCGTTGACCACCCGTTGCACGGTACCGGCTACCAGCTCCAGGTAATACTCGGCGCGCTCGCCCATCAGGCGGTGCAGCAAGCGCAGCACGAACGCTGCCAGGCGCGGCCCGTCACGGTAGAAGAAGAACACGAACACCAGGCTCAGGGTCAGTTCCAGCACACCGCTGCCGATCTGCGCACTGCGCGCCAGCAGCCAGTTGCCCACCTGCCCCAGGTACGGTTTGACCGAGGCCAGCAAAGCCGCACCCTGCTGGTCCAGCGACTGCCACCAACTGACCAGGCGCTCGCCAACGAACGGGATACCGCCCAACCAGGCCGGCGCGTCGGGCAGGCCGTCGACCTGCACATCACGCACGAACGCCGTGGCGTCGCGAATATGATCGGCCAGGTTGAACCCCAGCCACACCAGCGGCAGCGCCACGATGAGGATCCAGGCCGTGGTCAGCAGGCTGGCAGCCAGTGTCTCGCGCCCGCCCAGCACACGCGTCAGCAAGCGCATCAACGGCCAGCTGGCAAAGGCCAGGATTGCGCCCCACAACAGCGCCGAGATGAACGGCGCCATCACCCACAGGCCGGCGCCCAGCAACGCCAACAGCAGAATCTGGACCAGCAGGCGATCATTGTTAACCATGATGGTGCTCGTTCAACGGATCAGTTCAAGGTGCAGGCCGTCGGTGGGCGCATTGCCCACTTCAAGGCGGCCGTTACGCACGCCTGCCTTGGTCAGCGCCTCGCGCCAGGCCTCGGCCTGGGCGCCACTGAGGCTAGCGCGCAGGGTGCTGTCGAGGTTCAGGCTGCGCGCCAGCAAGTTCACCCAAGTGTCTTGTGGTGCTGCCAGGTCAGGGTAGTCGAGCTTGCCTGTATCGCGCATCTCGCGCAGCACCGTGGCAGCGGTTGGCAGCAGTTCGCCCAGCGGGCTGCCGGCAACGAACTCTTCCACGTGCAGATAGGCGCGGCGGTTGCCACGGGTAACGCTGTACAACGCGACCAGCGTGTCGGCCTCTTCTGCCGAACGGCGCAGCAGGATGAATGCCTGTTGTTCGTCACCACCGTTGAGGCGGGCATTGGCGAACACATCGTTGGCCCACAGGCTGGCCTCGCCGCAATCGCGGCCCTGACACCAGAACAACGGGTAACCGCCGTCGCGTTGCAGTTCTTCACGGGCAGTGGTGAAGGCTTCGCGGGCAGTGCGCTCGACGGGCAGTTCGTAGGTTACAGAGCTCACCTGGCCGCGGCTTTCAACCTTGTCGTCGACCCGCAGGCGACCGCTGATCTTGCGCAGCGGCCCCATCGGGTAGACGCGCTCCTGCTCCACGGCCGGGCGTTGATCGACCACTTTGGCGTCCACCGGTACCGGCAGGCTGCCGGCCCACAACAGCGGGCTGGCGAACACCAGGCAGGCGGCCACGGCATTTCGGATGGCAACAGGCGCGCTCATTGGCGACCCAGGCGGCGCCCTGCGCCGAAGTGAAGCTCCAGTATGTCTGGCAGTTGCATGGTTGTCTCCCTGTTCAACCCGCCAAGCCTCGACACTTGTCCGGTGCAAGTCAAGCAAAGCCAAAGAAGCGATTGAAACAGTCTGCGACAAGGGCCGCGCCCTGCTCATCGTTCAGGTGCAGGTGGTGACCACCGGGTAGCGTCACCTGCTCAAAGGGTAGCTGCTCCAGCAAGCCGGTGTGGCGCGCCAGCATGCCGTCGGCGGCCACCACCAGTTGCGCCGGGCAGTTCACCCGGCGCACATGGGCCATGGCCTGGGCTTCGCTCAGGCGCACGGGTGATGGCAGGGTCAGGCGGCTGTCGCTGCGCCAGCTGTAGCCACCGGGCACCGGCATCAGGCCACGCTGGGCCAGCAACTCGGCCGCTTCGCGAGTGACTGCGACCATGCCCTTCATGCGCGCATGTACGCCCTCTTCCAGCGTCGCGTACACCGACTTGCGTTTGCCATCCAGCCGCAGCTGGGCCTGAAGTGCCATCCCCAGGCGTTCGCCGGCATCCTGCTCGGCCCCCGTTGGCGGGATGACCCCGTCAATCAGCGCCAGGTGACTGACCCGGTCGGGCAAGGCGCCGGCCAGTTGCACCGAAATGATTGCACCTAGCGAATGCCCCAGCAGCGCAAAACGCTGCCAGCCCAGTTGCTCGGCCACCCGCAGCACGTCATGGGCGTAGTCGGCCAAGGCATAGCCGGCGCCGAGCGGGCGGTGTTCCGAGTAACCATGCCCGGCCAGGTCCAGGGCGACGATGCGCAGGCCCTTCAGTTGCGGTGCCAGGCGAGCGAAGCTGTTGGCGTTGTCCAGCCAGCCGTGCAAGGCGATCACCGGCAACCCGTCCTCGGGGCCGAACAAGTGCGCAGCCAACTCGATATGGCCAAGGCTCAGGCGGACTTCCTCGACCTGCGCGCTCATGCCTGGCTCCAGCGGTCGAACAGGCCCTTGATAAGGCTGGCGGTGTCGGTCGGGCGCTCCAGCGGGAACATGTGCCCGCCAGGTACGCTGTGGTATTCACCTTTGGGCATACCACGCACCGCCAGGGTGTGGTGACGGCGGATGACGTTACTGCGCTCGCCACGCACCATGGCCAGCGGCACTTGCAACTGCCGTGCAGGTGCCGGGCTGGTGTGCGGGATGCTGCGGTAGATGCTGATTTCGGTGGCTGGATCGAAGCGCAGTTGCAGCCCCTGCTCCATCGCTTGCAGGCCATGGTCTACATAGGCATCAAGGCACTCGGGGTCAAAGTGGCGAAACAGTGACTTACCGGCAAAATAGTCGCGCGCGCTGTCACGGTCGTTGAAGGTTTCGCGGCGCCCCAAGGTGCGGCCGGCCGGGGTGATGCGGTCAATGAAGCCGAATCGCTTGGCCGTGCGCAGCAGCCACTGGTCGGCACGGGTGAGTACCGGCGAGTCAAGCATGACCACACCACGGTAGTACTCCGGGCGGCGCAGGGCCGCGTGCAAATGCAACACCCCACCCAGCGAATGCCCCACGCCCCATACCGGCCCATCCTGCTGCGCCAGGTGGTGCAACAGTTCATCCACCAGGCTTTGCCAGTTGTCGTCCACCGGAAAGCGCGGATCGTGCCCGTGCTGGGCCAGGTGCTGCACCTGGTAGTCCGGCGCCAGGGCAGCGAACAGCTTGCCGTAGGTGGCCGAGGGGAAACCGTTGGCATGAGCGAAGAAGATCTGCTGCGACATGGCGCCTGGTCCGGACGGGAATGATGGCCCATTGTCGGCATCGGAGCCCCGTTCGGCAATGTCCGGAAAGGTCATCGGCAAGGGCTATCAGGTCACGCCGACGGGTCGAAACTGGCAAGCGAACGGCGCAGGCACGCTTGCACGTAGCCCAGCTGGCTCTCCAGCGCTTCGCGGGCCTGCCGCTGCGCCGTGTAGTCAAGCTGCAAGCGGCGCAGCGCCAGGCAGCTGGTTTGCAGCAAGCGGGACACATGCAGGCAGGCATCCTGAAGGACAAGCAAGTCCTGCAGGCTGTTCTCTCTGTCAGCAGCGTTCAGCACACTGCTGGCGTTGACCGTTTTCATCAGGCCATAGAGCTTGGCATCGGCCGAGTCTCGCAGCAGGCTGTATCGGGCAAAGTCCAGAGCAACGCCTTGCTCGACCATGTCCAGGGTGGGCTGCAAATCCACGGAGCCCAACAGCTCCCCCCTAACACCCTTCATTCGCCGCTCCCTGCTTTATGGCTTTCGGGCAACGCTAGCAAGGGGCCATCTACTGCGGCAACTGACAAAAATGCCAGTTGCCTTGCCGGTTTCAGGGTTTCAAGCTGGATAACTGATCCCATTGAGGGTCATCAACCCGGCCAGTGGCCAATCCCCTTCAAGCTCCGCCAGGCTGGCTGTGCTCATGGCCGCCGGCTGTTGCTGGTGGCCATGCTCCAGCACCCCGACCAGGGTGCCCACCAGCGGCTGGTGGCTGACCAGCAGCACATGCTCCAGCCCCAACCGTTCAATTTCGCCGATCACCTGCTGCACGTCACTTTCGGGGGTCAGCCAGGGCACGGTACGCACCGGCTCGCTGAAACCCAGTGTGTCATGCACCAGCGCCGCCGTTTGCTGGGCGCGCACGTAGGGGCTGGCGACAATCGCCAGCAGCGGCTGCCCAAGCAGGCGTGCAGCGCTGTGCAGCACTTGCTCGCGCCCATGCGCCGTAAGCCGGCGCTCGGCATCAGTGTTGGCTCGCGGCTCGGCTTCACCGTGGCGCAGCACCCACAGCTTCACAGCTTGGGCTCCTCGTCCCGCACCGGGTGCGCAGCCGGGGCCACGGCATGCGGCGCCTCGCCTTCCGGGGCACGCGGTGCGGGCCAGTCGGCAAACGGCCAAGGCTTCTGGTCAGTATGGAAGCTGCCAAAGCGGCCAATCTGCGCCAGGTACTGGCTCAGGCTGTCGCCGAAGTTCATCAGGCTGGCGCTAGGCGCGCCATAGATCAGGCGGTAGATCAGTTGTACCAGCACCAGGCCACCGAGCAGCAATTCGGCCAGTTGCCAGACCACCAGGAACACCAGCATCCACAGGACCCGCAGGATGATCGACTCGCGCTGGGCGCGTTCGGGCGTATCGTTCATGTGTTGCTCCTTGCTGTGTCAGAGCCGCCAAGGGCTCAGTTGAAACCGCTGATGGAAATGAAATCGACATCGGTCTTGGGCTCGGCGCGCATCAGGTGCTCGATGACCTGGTTCAACGTGCGGCCTTCGAACAGGATGGCGTGCAGTCCCGCCACCAGCGGCATATAAACCTGCACTTCCTGGGCCTTGGCCTTGAGCACCTTGATCGTGTTGACGCCCTCGGCCACCTCGCCCAGGCGGCTGACCGCCTGTTCCAGGCTCAGGCCCTGGCCCAGGGCATGGCCCACCTGATAGTTGCGGCTCTTGGGTGAGGAGCAGGTGACGATCAGGTCTCCGACGCCGGCCAGGCCGAGGAAGGTCATGGGGTTGGCCCCCTGGCTGACGGCAAAACGGGTCATCTCGGCCAGGGCGCGGGTGATGAGCATGCTCTTGGTGTTCTCGCCCATGCCCAGTGCCACGGCCATGCCGGCGATGATGGCGTAGACGTTCTTCAGCGCCCCGCCCAGTTCGACGCCGAAGCGGTCGGCACTGGCATAGACACGGAACGTACGGCCGTGCAGCACGGCTTGCACTTGCTGGCAGAGTTTTTCGTCCTCGCTGGCGACCACGGTAGCGGTGAGCGCGTGCTCGGCAATCTCACGGGCCAGGTTGGGCCCCGACAGCACGCCAATGCGGGCCTCGGGGGCGATTTCTTCAAGGATCTGGCTCATCAGCTTGAAGCTTTGCGCCTCGATACCCTTGGTCAAGCTGACCAGCCCCTTGCCGCGCAACAACTCGGCATGGGGGGCCAGCACGCTGCGCAGGGCGCTGGATGGCAGGGCGACGAAGATCAGCTCGCTGGCCTGCAAGGTGGCCAGCAGGTCATTGACCGGTTCCACGCCATCATGCAGGCGGATGCCTTTGAGGTAGCGCGGGTTCTCGCGATTTACCCGCATGGCCTCGGCCTGCGCCGGGTCGCGCATCCATTGGCGCACCGGCACACCGTTTTCTGCCAGCAGGTTCGCCACGGCGGTGCCGAAGCTGCCGCCCCCCAGAACTGCAACAGGTTGCTGTTCAGTCATATCCAATCCGTTAAAGCCAAAAGTTAAGTGGCGACACCGCCATTATACGGCTCGCCTGCCATGCGCCAAGGCTAGCAACGCAGATGACACTGTCATGGCCACGTTGCAACAAATGTAGGAGCGAGCTTACTCGCGATGCGCCGCGCGGGCGGCGCTCGGTTTCCGCCCCATAAATGCGTCAAGACAGACACGCTGCAAAACGCTTCAGATCACTGGCAAAACCCCCAAGGTCAGTTACCATGCCTGTTTCAATCCTGATACAAGGCCGCCCTGTGTTCCCTGGCACGCCCCCGTTCCCGCGCCTGCTCATACTGACCACCCTGCTCGGTGGCCCAGCCATGGCCGACGATCTGTTCATCGACAACAGCGACCTGCCGCAGGTTCTGACTGCCACGCGCCTCAAACAATCCCCGGCGGCCGTTCCGGGCAGCATGACAGTGCTCGACAGCGAACTGATCCGCGCCAGCGGCGCTCGCGACATCCCCGAACTGCTGCGCCTGGTGCCGGGCATGATGATCGGCTACAGCGCCGGCAACCAGCCGACGGTGAACTACCACGGCAGCAACGCCAGCGAAGCGCGGCGCATGCAGGTACTGATCGATGGCCGCTCTGTGTACCGTGCCGGCCTGGCCACGGTGGACTGGAGCGATATTCCCCTGGCCATGGAAGACATCGAGCGCATCGAGGTGTTTCGCGGCCCCAACACGGTCAGCTACGGCGCCAACGCGCTGATGGCAGTGGTCAACATCCTCACCCGCAACCCCGCCGACAGCCATGGCACACGGATGAAAGTGACCCGCGGCCAGGATGGCATCAACGACTTCTATGCCAGCCACGGCTTCGGCTGGGACGGCGGCGACATGCGCCTGTCGCTGTCTGGCCAACAGGACGACGGTTTTGACCACGACCAGATCGGCCAGGATTACCGCGACAGCCGCCGACTGACCCGTTTCAACCTCAGCGCCAGCCACAACCTGGCGGCCGACCAGACCCTGGAATGGCAGCTGGCAGCAAAGGAAGGCAGCAACCAGCGGCCCTATACCTATCAACCGGTATTCGCCAGGTACGAGGCCGGTAACAACGCGGACGTTAATGCCAAGGACTATGCCGGTTCGTTGCGCTGGACCAAGGATTTCAGTTCCGAGCACAGCCTTTATATCCAGGGCTCTGCGCAGCACTTCGACCGCCAGCAAGTGTGGCGTGCGTGTGACGCCTTGCAGTCATTCAGCCCGGAATTGACCCAGATCTGGCAACTGAACCCTGACTTCGCCGAAAAAGTGGCGCGAGGCATTGCTACCGGCGCCCCCCTTTCGACCAGTGACCCCGTGCTGGGTGGGCTTTTGCAGAAGGTGCAGCAGCAATGGGAAAACGGTGGCAAGCAGCAGGTGTGCGGCGACGTTGACCAGAGCACCCGCGAAACCCGTTATGACCTCGAAATCCAGGACACCCTGAGCCTGACCGACAGCCTGCGCCTGCTCAGCGGCATGAACTACCGCTATGATCGTGCCGACTCGCAGACCTATTTCAACGGCAGCATCGACGACCAGACATGGCGCCTGTTCGGCCAGCTGGAGTGGCGCGCCGACGAGCACTGGATCCTGCAGGGTGGAACAATGTTCGAAGACTCGCGCCTGTCCGGCAGCTCGCTGACCCCGCGTGTTGCGGTCAACTACCTGATCACCCCGCGCCACGGCCTGCGTGCGGTGTACTCCGAGGCGGTGCGCTCGCCCGACATGTTCGAGAACAACATCAACTGGAGTTATACGGTCAAGAACCTGACCCCCAATGCATTCGGGCTGCAAAACGGCCAATACTTCGTCAAGACCCGCGGCCCGGGCGACCTCGACCAGGAGCGCATGCGCTCGCGCGAGCTGGGCTACAACGGTTACTTCAGCGACATCGACCTGAGCATGGATGTGAAGCTGTTCTACGACGAGATCACCGGAATGATCAGCGAGCCCCTGAAGAACAACCAGTACATCGCCAGCAACGCAAACAAGGCCAGGTTCAGTGGCAGCGAGGCACAACTGGACTGGCGCCCCACCCTGCGTGACCGGCTGCGCCTGACCTACGCCTACGTCGACGCCTGGGCCAGCAACCCCAACGACAGCCGCCTCACTGCCCGCAACAGCGGCTCGGCAGGCTGGATGCGCGAATGGGGCAACGGCTGGTCGAGCGCACTGTTCTACTACGGCGACGATGCGCTCAACCAGTACCGCTACGAGCGCGTGGACTTGCGCGTGGCCAAGCGTTTTCGGGTGCAGGGCAGCAATCTGGAGCTGGCAGCCCTGTGGCAGCAGCGGCTGGACGATGAGCCCACCACCTACGTGCAGAACCTTTACGACAGCCGCCACCGCTTCAGTGTCAGTGCGGAGCTGGAGTTCTGATGGCCCTGCTGCTGCGCCTGTTGTTGCTGTGCCTGTGGCCGTTGGGGCCGCTGTCTGCCAGCGAGATTCTGCTGGTAGGCGCCGAGGACCAGCCCGGCATCCGCAGCTTCGTCGCCGCACTCGAAAGCCGTCGACCGCACGATCACGTGCATTTCCAGGCCATCGCCGACCTGCCCCGCCCCGGCAAGCTCAAGGCTGAGCAGCGCCTGATTCTGCTCGACAATGCCGCGCTGGAGTGGCGCCTGGGTGAAAACGCCGGCCCGCCAGCCCTGGTCATGCGGGTCAGCCGGGTACAGGCTGAACAGCGCCTGGGAAAGTCGCGCCCCGCGTTCCTCACCTTGCTGTGGAGCGACGCGCCGCTGGGCCGGCAATTGCGCCTGGCGCGTTACCTGTTGCCACAGGCACAGCGCATTGGTGTGCTGTACGGCGAACACAGTGCCTTCCTGCTTGAAGAGCTGCGCCATGCGGCCCGCCCGCTAGGCCTGGAGATCATTGCCCAGGACTGGCCCGACCTGCGTGACAGCCGGCCCCTGCAGCACCTGCTGGGCAACAGCGATGTGTTGCTGGGCCTGGACGACCCCGACTTGTACAACTCCAAGACGGCAAAGAACCTGCTGTTGAGCAGCTATGGCCGGCAAATGGCACTGATCGGCCCAAACGCCGGCTTCGTGCGCGCCGGTGCGCTGGCCAGTACCTACAGCGACCAGGATGACTGGCTGGCGGTGCTCGACCAGTTACTCGACCAACCCCCTGCGCGCTGGCCGCGCAGCCTGTACCCGGCACACTACGGGGTCAGCGGCAACCAACAGGTAGCCCGCGCCCTGGGCCTGGAACCGATCGATCCGAACGCCGCCGCCAAGGCCCTGGCCGAAGGAGAACCCACCCCATGAGCAAGCGCCTGAGCTGGGACATCCACACCCGCACCCAGATCATCAGCCTCGGCCCTGCCCTGCTGCTGACCCTGCTGCTGATCAGCTTCTTTACCTTCGTGCGTATCCAGGACTTGCGCCAGGAACTCAACCATACCGGGCAATTGATCGCCAACCAGCTGGCTCCGGCCTCGGAATACGGCGTGATTTCGGGCAACAACGAAGTGCTTGAAGGCCTGATGCGGGCGACCCTCAGCATCCCCCACGTGCGCTTCCTCGAAGTGCAGGACAGCCGCAACCACATCCTGGTGTACGTCGAGCAGTCCGATGAAAGCGCCAACCGTGCGCAGCGCGTCGAAGTGTTCCAGGCGCCCATCCGCCTGCAGCAGATTCGCCTGGACAGCGACTTCCTGCAGCAGGGCAAAGCCACCACACCTGCCATCGGCGATGACTACCTGGGCCGGGTGATCGTCGGCATGTCCGATGACGCCTTCAGCCAGCGCCAGCAGGAAATCGTGATCAAGGCCGGCATCCTGGCCCTGTTTGCCTTGCTGTTCACCTTCCTGCTGGCGCGCCGCCTGGCCCTGAGCCTGGCCAAGCCCATCAGCGACATGGGCCATGCAGTCAAGGCCATTCAACAAGGCGAATACAACACCCCGCTGCCCGTGGTGGATGACAGCGAGCTGGGCCACCTGGCGAGCCACATCAACAACCTGGCCAGCGCCCTGGAGCAGGCCAGCGATGAACAGAAGCAGGCCATCGCCGAGCTGATCCAGGCCCGCGAGGAGGCCGAGCAGGCCAACCGCGCAAAATCGGACTTTTTGGCAATGATGAGCCACGAGTTGCGCACGCCGATGAATGGCGTGCTCGGCATGCTGCAACTGCTGGAAACCACACCGCTGAGCAGCGAACAGGCCGAATACACCGCCGTAGCCAGCGAATCCACCGGGCATTTGCTGAAAGTCATCAACGACATCCTCGATTTCTCGCGCATCGAACGCGCGGCGCTGCAACTGGAGTACATCGACTTCAACCTGGGCGACCTGATAACCAGCAGCGTCCAGTCGTTCCAGCACAGTGCCCAGCAACGTGGCCTGGACTTGCACCTGCAACTGCCTGCCGGCATCGAGCCGTTACAGGTGAACGGCGACCCCACGCGCATACGCCAGATCCTGCTGAACCTGGTCGGCAACGCGCTGAAGTTCACCGAGCGTGGCCAGGTGCAGGTCGAGGCGCGCTGGCAGGTGCTCGACCGGCAGTTGATCTGGCTGACCTGCAGCGTGCGCGATACCGGTATCGGCATCGACAGCGACCGCCTGGAAATGATGTTTGTCGCCTTCCAACAGGCCGACAGCTCCATCTCCCGCCGTTATGGCGGCACCGGGCTGGGCCTGTCGATTGCCCGCACCTTGGCCGAACGCATGGGCGGCAAGCTTCGCGGTGAAAGCCGCGCAGGCCTGGGTTCCACGTTTACCCTCGAGATGCCCCTGGCCCTGGCCAGCCCTGCCCCCAGCCCGCCGGCCTTGCCAACCCACAAGGCTACGACCATGCCCGGCAGCGACCAGGTGCTTTTGGTAGAGGACAATCCGGTCAACCAGAGCGTCATTGAAGCCATGCTTCGCAGCCTTGGCCTGGCGGTATGCACGGCGGATGATGGCCTTGAGGCAGTTGACCTTGTCAGCCGCCAGCGCTTCGCTGCCGTGCTGATGGACTGTCGCCTGCCACACCTGGACGGCTATGAGGCGACCCGGCGTATCCGCCAGCTGGCCAACGGCGCCGGGTTACCGATCATCGCCCTGACCGCTAACGCCTTGCAGGGCGACCGCGAGCGTTGCATCGCCGCCGGCATGGATGACTACCTGAGCAAACCCTTGCGCCGCACCGAACTGCAGCAAGTGTTGCAGCGCTGGCTACCCGGTCGGACAACCGCGACTGGCGATAAATGCTAAAGTGCGGCAGTCTTAAGGACTGGACAGGACCGTCGTCGGACCTGAAAATAGACGTTTCAGTGCACACCTGTACTTCTTTCGCCAGGTGCGCTGTGACTTTCACCACAACGCAATAGTCTACCTGTAGGCTGCCGCCCCAAAGCTGTTGCTTTTCGGGACGGCCGGGAAGATTCATCCCCTGCCACAGGGGGTTATTGAGGAGCTCGCATGACCAAACAACACGCCTTTACTCGGGAAGACCTGCTGCGCTGCAGTCGCGGTGAGCTGTTCGGCCCAGGTAATGCGCAACTGCCCGCGCCGAACATGCTGATGGTCGATCGCATCACCCATATCAGCGAAGAAGGCGGCAAGTACGGCAAAGGTGAATTGGTCGCCGAGCTGGATATCACCCCGGACCTGTGGTTCTTTGCCTGCCACTTCGAAGGCGACCCGGTAATGCCGGGCTGCCTGGGCCTCGATGCCATGTGGCAGCTGGTAGGTTTCTTCCTCGGCTGGCAAGGCCTGCCGGGCCGCGGTCGCGCCCTGGGTTCGGGCGAAGTGAAATTCTTTGGCCAGGTATTGCCGACTGCCAAGAAAGTCACTTACAACATTCAGATCAAGCGCGTCCTGAAAGGCAAGCTGAACATGGCCATCGCCGATGGCTCGGTCAGCGTCGACGGCCGCGAGATCTACACTGCCGAAGGCCTGCGGGTCGGCGTGTTCACCTCCACTGACAATTTCTAAGGGTTATTCGCATGCGCCGCGTCGTTATCACTGGTCTGGGCATCGTATCGTGCCTGGGCAATGACAAAGCTACCGTCACCGAAAACCTGCGCAACAGCCGTCCGGGTATCCGTTTCAACCCGGAATACAAGGAAATGGGGCTGCGTAGCCAGGTTTCCGGGTCCATCGACCTCAACCTCGAAGAACTGATCGACCGCAAGGTCTACCGCTTCGTCGGTCACGCTGCTGCTTACGCCTACCTGGCCATGCAGGACGCGATCAAGGACGCTGGCCTGACCGAAGAGCAGGTTTCCAACCCGCGCACCGGCCTGGTGGCCGGCTCCGGCGGCGCCTCGACCCTGAACCAGATGGAAGCGCTGGACACCCTGCGTGAGAAAGGCGTCAAGCGCGTCGGCCCATACCGCGTAACCCGCACCATGGGCAGCACCGTTTCGGCGTGCCTGGCCACCCCGTTCAAGATCAAGGGTATCAACTACTCGATCTCGTCGGCCTGCGCCACTTCGGCACACTGCATCGGCACCGCTCTGGAGCAGATCCAGTGGGGCAAGCAGGACATCGTCTTCGCCGGTGGCGGTGAAGAAGAGCACTGGAGCCAGTCGTTCCTGTTCGATGCCATGGGCGCCCTGTCGACCAAGCGCAACGAAACCCCGGAACTGGCCTCGCGCGCCTACGACGCCGACCGTGATGGCTTCGTCATCGCGGGTGGTGGTGGCATGGTCGTGGTCGAGGAACTGGAACACGCCCTGGCCCGCGGCGCCAAGATCTACGCCGAAATCGTTGGCTACGGTGCCACTTCCGACGGTTACGACATGGTTGCCCCGAGCGGCGAAGGTGCCATCCGCTGCATGCAGCAGGCACTGTCCACCGTCGACACCCCGATCGACTACCTGAACACCCACGGCACCTCGACTCCGGTCGGTGACGTTGCCGAGATCAAGGGCGTTCGCGCAGTATTCGGCGACAAGGCACCGAAGATCAGCTCGACCAAGAGCCTGTCGGGCCACTCGCTGGGCGCCGCTGGCGTGCACGAGGCGATCTACTGCCTGCTGATGATGGAAAACAACTTCATCGCCGGCTCCGCCAACATCGACGAACTGGACCCGGAAGTCGCTGACCTGCCGATCCAGCTTAAAACCGAAGAAAACGCCAAGATCGACACGGTCATGAGCAACAGCTTCGGCTTCGGCGGCACCAACGCCACCCTGGTGCTCAAGCGCTGGGAAGGCAAGTGATTCGCTGATGCGGTAATCGAAAACGCCCCGACTGGTTCGGGGCGTTTTTATTTGTGTTACCTGTGCCGGCCTCTTCGCGGGCACAGGTTAATGACGAGCCTTAGGCAAAATCGCCAGAAAATTCTCACGGGCTACTTTATTGGCCACTTGCTCAGGCAACGCATCCAGAAACGGCCTGAACCCGTGCATCTGCTCCCCCAGGCTGCCAAACCGCCCCACCACATCCGACCCCAGCATGAACCGCTCCGGGTACTTCTCGACCAACGCCAGCCATTCCTTGCGCGGCACACCTTTAGCATCCAGCAGGTAAGGCTGCAGCACACTCCACGACAGGTCCACATACAGGTTCGGGTAATCCTCCAGCAACCGCGTCAGCACCGGCAGCAGAAAATCCATCTGCGTCTGGTGCCGGTGTATCTCCATGCTGCTGCCGGCGTGCGCCCAGATAAACCGCGTGTGCGGGTGGTTGCGCAGCGGCTCTTCGATTTCAGCCAGGTATAACGGGTTGCGCTCGCGCTTGGAGGTGATGTTGGAATGCAGCAACACCGGCAGGTCACGCTCAGCGGCCAAATGGTAGATGCGCGTCATGGCTTCGTTGTTGGCCCGTGGCGTGTCACCACTGGTGAGCGCTGTCAGGTCATCGTGACGGGTAAACACCTCGCCAATGCCCTGCCACAGCCCTGGATACAACTCCAGCATCCGCTCTATGTGGCTGACCGCATTCTTGTCTACCGGATTGAAGCCGGTCAGGAACGGGTGAAAGCGCTTGCGCTGCTCAGCCGGCAACTGCTGCAAGGCTGCGGCCACGTATGTGTCGGTGGCGCTGTACCAGTAGGCATCAGCGTCGTCACCGGCGTAGTAGCGCGGGCGCTTGGGCTCGTCTTCGTGCCACTTCTTGGCCACCGGTATGCCGGAAATCATCGACTGCTCGATGCCTGCGGCGTCCATGGCCTTCAGCAACGCGGGCATGCCTTCGCTTTCCTGGAAGAAGTCGACGTAATGCAGGTGGGCATCACTGTAGCGGTAGTCGCGCGCGTGTGCCGTCTGGCACAGCCACCCCATCAACAACACGCAGACCAGCGCTTTGGCAAGCATGGGCAACTTCCTTATTCGAGTGCGGGAACAGTAGACCTGCCGGCAAACGGGACGGTTCAGCCGAGGCGGGTAAACCGCTATGCTTGAGGCATTTCCAACTCATCTGGAGCCCGCCCCATGAGCAGCCCCTTGATCATCCGCCCGCGTGCCGAATCGGTCGAGGGCCAGCCGATCCTGCGCCCGCTGCCGGCAGCCCAGTGCCGCAGTGTCGGCCCGTTCGTGTTTTTCGACCATATGCTGGAAACCGACTATGCCCCAGGGCATGGCATGGACATCCGCCAGCACCCGCACATCGGTTTGTCAACGCTTACCTACCTGTTCGAGGGGGCGATCCTGCACAAGGACAGCCTGGGCTCGGAGCAGCGCGTACTGCCCGGCGATGTCAGCTGGATGACGGCGGGCAGCGGCGTGGCCCATGTCGAGCGCACGCCTGCCGATGCCCTGGCCCATGGCTCGCGGCTGCACGGGTTGCAGGTGTGGCTGGCCTCGCCGCGTGAACATGAGCAAGGCGCGGCAAGCTATAGCCATCACCCGGCGGCAAGCCTGCCAGTCAGTGAAAACCTGGGGGTGCGCATTTGCATGATTGCCGGTAGCGGGTTCTGCCTGGCGTCGCCGGTGCCGGTGCTGTCCCCTACCCTTTATGCGCATGTGCGGATGCAGCCCGCGACGACCCTGCTGGTGCCGAATGAGCATGCGCAGCGGGCGCTGTATCTGCTGGATGGGGAGTTGTTGATGGATGAGGAGGACGTGGAGCCGTGCAGCCTGGTGGTGCTGCCGGAGGGTGAAGCTGTAACGCTGTATGCGGAGGAAGAATGCCAGTTGGTGCTGATTGGTGGCGCGCCGCTGGATGGGCCGCGGCGGATGAACTGGAATTTCGTGGCCAGTGAACCGGAGTTGATCGAGCGGGCCAGGGCGCGGTGGGCGGCGGGGGATTGGCCTGTAGTGCCGGGGGAAATGTCGAGGATAGAGTTGCCCAGGTGATTTTGGGGCTGCTTTGCAGCCCATCGCGACACAAGGCCGCTCCTACAGAAAACCGCGCGCGTCATGATCAACGCGATCGTCTGTAGGAGCGGCCTTGTGTCGCGAAAGGGCCGCAAAGCGGCCCCGTACGATCTTAGCGGTGGAACACTTCACTCAGCAGGTTATGCATCGAACGGAACGCCCGCTCCGAAGTACGCCGGTCGTACTGCATCTTGCCGGGCACGTTCGCACCCGGGTCGGTAAACGAATGCACCGCCCCACCATAGCTCAGCAACTGCCAGTCGACCTTGGCCGCGTTCATCTCGTCTTCGAATGCCGGCAACTGCTCCTTCGGCACCAGCGGGTCGGAAGCACCATGCAGCACCAGCACCGAGCCCTTGATGCGCTTGGCATCTTCCGGGTTCGGCGTGTCCAGCGTGCCATGGAACGACACCGCTGCGCGCAGGTCGGCACCGGTGCGCGCCAACTCCAGCGCACAGCAGCCACCGAAGCAGAAGCCGAACGTGGCAACCTTACCCGGCTCCAGCAGCGCCTTTGACTGCCCCAACAGCTGCGCCAAGGCTTCCTGCATACGCTTGCGCAGCTCGCCACGGTCGTTCTTCAGCGGCATCATCGCCGCGCCGGCCTCATCAGCATTGGACGGACGCACTGATTGCCCGTACAAGTCGGCAATCAGCACCACATAGCCTTTTTCGGCCACTTCCTTGGCAATGCGCTCAGCCCCTTCGCCAATGCCCATCCAGTTCGGCGCCATCACCAGGCCAGGCCGGCCCAGCGCCCCTGGCTCATAGACCAGGCGGCTTTCGTAGGTTTTGCCGGACAGGTGATAAACCAGCGATTCGACGATTACCTTGCTCATCAAGCACTCCTTAGGCACTTACTATAAAAAGCCTGCCATGAAAAAAGCCCGCCGAAGCGGGCTTTCCTTTACATCAACTCAAGCAGACAGCTCGACCAGCAGCTTGTTCAGGCGACGAACGTAGGCCGCCGGGTCCTTCAAGCTGTCACCGGCCGCCAGGGCCGCTTGATCGAACAGGATGTGCGACAACTCGGCGAAGCGGTCTTCGCTCTGCTCGTTATCCAGCTTCTCGATCAGCGGGTGGCTCGGGTTGAACTCGAAGATCGGCTTGGACTCCGGCACTTTCTGCCCGCTGGCCTCCAGGATCTGGCGCATCTGCAGGCCCAGGTCCTGTTCGCCAATGGCGAGGATCGCCGGCGAGTCGGTCAGGCGGTGCGAAACGCGCACTTCGGCCACGCTGTCACCCAGCGCACCCTTCAGGCGCTCGACCAGGCCTTCCTTATCCTTGGCCACTTCTTCCTGGGCCTTCTTGTCTTCTTCCGAATCCAGGTTGCCCAGGTCCAGGTCGCCACGGGCGACGTCGACAAAGGCCTTGCCGTCGAACTCGTTAAGGTAGCTCATCAGCCACTCGTCGATGCGGTCGGTCAGCAGCAGCACTTCGATGCCTTTCTTGCGGAAGACCTCCAGGTGCGGGCTGTTCTTGACCTGCGCGTACGACTCGCCGGTGAGGTAATAGATCTTGTCCTGGCCTTCCTTGGCGCGGGCCAGGTAGTCGGCCAGGGCGACGCTTTGCTCGCCGCTGTCGTCCTGGGTAGAAGCGAAGCGCAGCAGGCCGGCGATCTTTTCCTTGTTGGCGAAGTCTTCGGCCGGGCCTTCCTTCAGCACCTGGCCGAAGTTTTTCCAGAAGCCCTTGTACTGCTCAGGCTCGTTCTTCGCCAGCTTCTCCAGCATGTCCAGCACGCGCTTGGTCAACGCGGTCTTCATCGAATCGATGATCGGGTCTTTCTGCAGGATTTCACGCGACACGTTCAGCGACAGGTCGTTGGAGTCGACCACACCCTTGATGAAACGCAGGTACAGCGGCAGGAACGACTCGGCCTGGTCCATGATGAACACGCGCTGCACGTACAGCTTCAGGCCGCGTGGCGCTTCGCGCTGGTACAGGTCGAACGGCGCACGGGCCGGCACGTACAGCAGCGAGTTGTATTCCAGCTTACCTTCAACCTTGTTGTGGCTCCAGGCCAGCGGGTTTTCGAAGTCATGGCCGATGTGCTTGTAGAACTCCTGGTACTCCTCGTCCTTCACCTCGGTGCGCGAACGGGTCCACAGGGCGCTGGCGCGGTTGACGGTTTCCCATTCTTCGGCCGGCTGCTCTTCGCCTTCGGCGCCAGCCTGCTCTTTCGGCAACTGGATCGGCAGGGCGATGTGGTCGGAGTACTTCTTGACCACGTTGCGCAGGCGCCAGCCATCGGCAAATTCTTTCTCTTCCTGTTTCAGGTGCAGGACGATACGGGTGCCGCGCTGTGGCTTGTCGATCGTGGCGACTTCGAACTCACCCTCGCCTTTCGACGACCAGTGCACACCTTCGGCCGCTGGCTGACCGGCACGACGGCTGTATACGTCGACTTTGTCGGCCACGATGAACGCGGAGTAGAACCCTACGCCGAACTGACCGATCAGGTGCGAGTCCTTCTTCTGGTCACCGGTGAGGTTTTTCATGAAGTCGGCGGTGCCGGACTTGGCGATGGTACCCAGGTGGGCGATGACGTCTTCGCGGCTCATGCCGATGCCGTTGTCCTCGAGGGTAACGGTGCCGGCATCCTTGTCGAAGCTCAGGCGAATCTTCAGGTCGGCGTCATTTTCAAGCAACTCTGGCTTGGCCAGGGCTTCGAAACGCAGCTTGTCAGCGGCGTCGGAGGCGTTGGAAATCAGCTCCCGCAGGAAGATTTCCTTGTTCGAGTACAGCGAGTGAATCATGAGGTGCAGCAGTTGCTTTACCTCGGTCTGGAAGCCCAACGTTTCCTTTTGTGTTTCCACAGTCATGGTCTTCGAAACTCCGATCTGATGGCAGTTGGCGCCTGGCGGCCGACTCGGCCTGCGTTAACGGCGGATGTCATTCAGATGGGGGCTGCCCGGATGATTTCAAGGGCTTTTCCGGCTCGATCTTGAAATGTGCCCGGGCCGTGGCAATCGGCGCCTGCCGGTCACCTTGCCAGGCGGTGATGGCCACGTTGGTCACCCGCCGGCCCTGGCGCCACAGTTGGCACTGGGCGTAGGTATCGCGCAAATGCCCGGCGCGCAGGTAGTCGATTGAAAAGTCGATGATCTTCGGGATGCTCACGCTTTCGCTGTAGATCAACAGGTACAACGCGGCGGACAGCTCCATGAAACCCGCTATCACACCGCCGTGGATGGCAGGGAGCAACGGATTGCCGATGTTGTCCGGGTTGGCCGGCAAGCGGAAAAGCAGGTCATCGCCCTGGCGTTCGCATACGATGCCGATCAGCCCGGCATAGGGGATCAGCGCCAGCAATGGCCCGTAGTCTCCCACCGCGTGGGCGGCGTTGAGTTGCTGGCGAACCGCGTGCGGAATCATGCCCCACCCTCCTTCAGGCTGTTGCCGAAACGGATACCGCCCTTGATGTCCTGCCCCAGGCGCATGAACGTGCCCACCACCTGGCAGATCGGCTGGTCGGGGTTATCCTGGTAGGCGGTTCCACGGGTGAAAATCACATCGCGGGTGACCCGGTAACACTGGGCGTGGCCATAGATGGCCTTGCCAGCTTCGGCCGGGTGCATATAGTCGATACGCAGGTCCAGGGTCGGACACACCTCGAAGCGCGGCAGCACGCACAGCGTGGCCATGCCGCAGGTGGTGTCCATCAGCGTAGTCAGCGCGCCGCCATGCACGGCGCCGGTTTGCGGGTTGCCGACAATCGCGGGTGACCAGGGCATGACGAGGGTGATGCCATCGCCATCAGCCTGCGCCACCTGCATCTGCAACAACTGGCAATGTTTGAGGGCCGAGAGAAAACGTTCGGCCATGGCCATCAAGGTTGAATCGCTCATTCGCTGTTTCCACCCGTACTGCCGCAGCGGCATAAAAACGTTAAAAAGTCTATATAGAACGGGGCGTTATATATCTGTAACCTTCGCGGAACTTATTCCGCGTAGTTGCACTCGAAGGAACAAGTCACTTATTCCACCAAGGAGAAACACCCCCATGCGTAAACCTTTTGCTTTTGCTCTGATGCTGGCCGCTGCCATGGGCCTGGCCGCTTGCGATAAAGCGAGCGAAGACAAAGCCCAGGACGCACAGCAACACGCCGAGCAAGCCCAGGAAAAAATGGGTGAAGCTCAGGATAAAATGAACGAGGCCGCCAAGGAAAACGCCGAAGCCGCCAAAGATCAGGCTGAAGCCGAGCAGAAAGCTGCCGAAGAGGCCGCACCGGCTACTCCGGCTCCAGAAGCCGCACCAGCCGCTCCGGCGACAGAAGCTGCCCCTGCTGCTCCGGCCGAACCTGCCAAGCAGTAATTGGCTAAAACAAAAAAACCCGACTTTGTCGGGTTTTTTTGTACCTGTATTTAATGGGTTAAACGTTTTAGCTAACTGGCTGGTTAGTTTCCTTGCCCGGTTCGCCCAGCATACTTTCGGTGGGTGTGAACACCATCACATCCAGCACATCCGAATGGAACTCGCGACGGTACAGGATAAAGACCACCCCGACACTCATGACCATGAACAGCCAAGGGCTGATGAACCAGCTGAGCATGGCCATACCGAAGTAATACGAACGCAGTCCCAGGTTGAACTGGTTGGCGGCAAGCGACAACACCCGCGCTGCCCGCAAAGCGAATGCCTTGCGCTCCAGTTCATTGACCAGGCGTTCACCAATCATGGGCGCCGACCCTACCAGCACCGCGGCAAAGTTGTACTGACGCATGCACCAGCTGAAGGTGAAGAAGGCATAGACAAAAACCGTCGCCAGGCACAGCAGCTTGATCTCCGACATGCCCTGGGAGGCCTGCTGTACCAGCGGCAGGTCGGCCAGCAGCGACAGCGCCCGGTCAGAAGCGCCAAGCACGGTCAGAATGCCGGCAAGGATGATCAGGGTACTGGAAGCAAAGAACGACGCGTTGCGTTCAAGGTTGCCGATCACGCTGGCATCGGCAATGCGGTTGTCGCGCAGCAGCATGCGGCGCATCCAGTCTTCGCGGTACAGGTGCAACACGCTGGCCAGGCATGCCGTGTCGCGCCCCTTCCAGATGGCATAGCGGGTGTAACCGCCCCAGCACAGGGCAAACCAGGCAATGGCCAGCAGGTTGTTGAAGTTGCTTTGGATGAAGTTCATGCAGGGTTCCCGAGTGGGCCAGGTGCCTAGAGGATAGGGACCGGGTTTCGACGCTGGCAAGCCGCAAAAGGCACATCTACGAATCGAAATCTGCACGGCTTATGTAGCCGTTGAACTGACGCGGTCAGTTGTAGGAGCGGCCTTGTGTCGCGACAGGGCTGCGAAGCAGCCCCGGCAATCTGTGCTGCGAAGCTGAAATCCTGGGGGCGCTTCGCACCCCTATCGCGACACAAGGCCGCTCCTACAACTGATCGCGCCGACCTGCCAAGTGCAGGAACAGGCCAACAAAAAGCCCCGCATCCTCTCGGATACGGGGCTTTCCAGTTTCCACCCTTGGCGAACACCCTTTTGGCTTGTGGCCGGTGCCGCCCTCAGGCTTCAACTTTACCGGGTCAGGCCAGCGCCTCGCGCGGCTTGCCGAGCATGCGGTCGCAGACCACGGCGCCAGCCAGGGTCACCACCGAAGGTACCAGCCAGGCCAGCCCCTGATCGCTCAGCGGCAGGTGCGCCATGAAGTCTGGCAGCACATGGGCAATGCTGCTGCCCTTGATCGCGTCAACCATGCCGAACACCAGCGACACCAGCATAACCGGCGCCAGGATGCGGGTTGGCGAGTTCCACAGGTCTTTCACGAAGCTCAGGCCGACCACCACGATGCAGGGTGGGTAGATGGCGGTGAGCACCGGGACCGAGAACATGATCAGCTTGGTCAGGCCCAGGTTGGAGATCAGCAGCGAGGAGCCCGCCAGGATCACCACCAGCGCACGGTACGACAGCGGCAAGATCTGGCTGAAGTACTCGGCACAGGCGCACGTCAGGCCAACCGCGGTCACAAGGCAAGCCAGGGCGATCAGCACGGCAAGGAAGCCGCTGCCCAGCGAGCCGAAGGTGTGCTGCACGTAGGCATGCAGTACTGCCGCACCGTTGGTGGCGTCAGCCGCAATGTCGTGGCTGCCGGCACCCAGGCGGAACAGGCTGATGTACACCAAGGCCAGGCCGACACCGGCGATCAGGCCGGCGATGATGGCGTAGCGGGTGATCAGCTTCGGCGACTCGACACCGCGCGAGCGAATGGCATTGACGATCACGATACCGAATACCAGGGCACCCAGGGTGTCCATGGTCAGGTAGCCATCGGAGAAGCCCTTGGAGAACGCGGCGGCGGCGTAGGCCGGCTGTGCTTCACCAATGGTGCCGGCCGGCAGCGCGAAGGCTGCAATACCCAGCACGGCCAAGGCGATGATTTTCAAGGGTGCCAGGAAGCGACCCACGGTATCGAGCAGCTTGCCCGGATACATGGACACGGCCAGGACCACGGCGAAATACACCAGGCTGTAGATGAACAGTGCCAGCGGGCTTTCACCGGTCAGCGGTGCAACGCCCACTTCGAACGACACGGTCGCCGTACGCGGGGTAGCGAACAGCGGGCCGACCGACAGGTAGCACACGGCCGCCAGCAGGCCGCCGAAGAACTTGCCAATCGGGCTGCTCAAGGCATCCATGCCGCCACCGACCTTGGCCAAAGCGACCACGGTGATGACCGGCAAGCCCACGGCGGTCACCAGGAAGCCCAGTGCAGCCATCCATACGTGCGGGCCAGACTGCAGGCCGACGATAGGCGGGAAAATGATATTGCCTGCACCCACGAAAAGCGCAAACGTCATAAAGCCAAGCGCCAGGATATCCTGGCCTTTGAGAACTTTCATTTAAGGTAGTACCACACTGCTGAAATCGGGATTCGAGAGGGGATTTCCCTTTGGATGAGGGGAAATGCTGCCCGGCTTGGTAGGCCAGACCCGTTTAGCGTGTCGTTCCCTTTTGGGGTACGGGCACAGAGTGAGCGCGTAGGGTAACCGTTTTGTCACTTAAACGCACTGGCACAGTGCTGCTTGTCCGATGTGCGTACATCCTTGTCGCCTGCACGACTCTGTCTTGGGCCGATTATTCACCGCTTCAGCCGCGGCGTCTGCGCGGAAATTTCCATCACACCCATCGAAAAGCCTGATCAGCCACTGCCGATGCCCGGCTCAAGCTGAATACATGGCCGGGAAATAATTCACGATCTTCATCGCCAGAAGGGTTGGTTATCTTGGTGACGCACCAATCCCGGTGCATGACCTATGAGAGATGACCATGAACGAAGAAATCCTGAACATGTCCGGCGACATCGAAAGCGACATCGCGGCATTCCAGGCCGCACAACCGGCCAACCACGAACTGGCCGTCGTTACTAACGTTGAATGCGGCTCGCAGGGCTGCACTTCGATTCTTTGCGTAGCGGCATAACCCTGCAGTAACCGGGCAACAGTGCTGTTTGCTGTTGCCCGGCACTGGCGAATGTACAAACACCGTAAAAGGGCAATACGTGAATACCCCTTCCCTGCCGGTACTTATCCCCGACAAAGAACTGAGGGCGCTGTTCGGCGCCAACCTCAAACTGCTGCACCACGATGACAGTAGCCTGCTGAAATACTTGGGCAAGAACCGCTCGCAACTGTTGGCGCAAGGCGAAACCACGCCCAGGTCGACGGCTTTTGCAGGTGAACTGCAAAAGCTGATGAGCCTCACACCCCGCGCTGCCCGCCCAGAAAGTGCATCACCGTTCTTCTGGTTTGAATACCGCTTCTATGTGTACGTGCGCCGGGCATTCATTCGCCATGCCGACCTGCCAGCCAACCTCGAACACCTGCACTTGCGGCGCATGCTCGGCAGTGTCCGACCGTACATCATGAACACGGTCCGGCGCATTTCCGAGGCTGCGCTGACACACGCACTGAATCTGGGTATCCAGCAAGGCACACTCAACGACATTGCCGAGTTCTCGGCACTGCTGAAAGAAAATGCCAATATTGCCGCCCTGGCCGCGCACTATCCCGTACTGTTTGACCTGTTGTTCCAGACGCTACTGGACATCAGCGCTTACCTGATTCGCGTGGTCCAGCACTTCAATGAAGACCATGAGGAGCTGAACGCCACCTTTCCAGGCGGCGTGGGCAAGATCGAGCACATGACGCTGGGCCTGGGCGACCCTCACGGCAACTACCAGACAGTCTGCGAGATCACCACCAGCAGGCAGACCCTGATCTACAAGCCCCGCGGTAACCACGAGGCAGCTTTTTACCAGGCTACGCTGTCACTGCTGCACACGCTGACCGACAACCGCTGGTTCCATGCCCATGTGCCCAGGTCGCTGGCCCTCGCAGACCACTGCTGGACGGAGAAGGTCCTGCACCTGCACTGCCAGGACACAACACAATACACCCTGTTCTACCAACGGCTCGGCGCACAGATCGCCGTCATCCACGCCCTGAACGGCATCGACTTCCACTTCGAGAATATCATCGCCCACGGCTGCAGCCCGGTGATGATCGACCTGGAGTGCCTGTTTACCGCCCCACTGGGCACCACCCTCGAAGCCACTCCAACCTTGCGGGATGCGCTGCAAACCGTACGCGACTCGGTATTTGCCAGCGGCTTCGTGCCGTTCGCCCAGCATGCCGGGAATGATGTAAGCGGGCTGACACCTCAGTGTCGCTTCAGCGTTCGTGTGAATACCCTGGTGCGGGAAAACGGTTTCTATCACCTGCGCAAGGTCAGTAGCGAGCAAGCCGCGGCAATTACTCACCAACCCTTCCCGGCAGGCAGCAACCTGAGTGCAAGAGACTATCTTCCCGCATTGCTGGAAGGCTTTGATTTCGCCTATGACGCCATCAGCCGGCATAAGCATGAGCTGGTGAAACACCTGGACCAGCATGCCGAACAACTCAGCACTCGCATGCTGATCAAGAACACCCAGCGCTACGTCGACTTTCTTGCAATGAGTTTGCACCCGCGCTTCTTGCAAAGCCGCATGGATCGTGAACTTCTGCTCGCCACCCTCTGGCCAGAAGCCAAAAGCAACCCACTGAAAGAAGCAGCATTCAAGACCGAGTGCAGTGAACTCCGGCACCTGAACATCCCGCGCTTCACGCTGCCAATCACTGATGCCTCGTTCACGCTGTCAGCAGATACCGATGTACCTCTCACACTTGAACAAAGCCCCTTGCAAGCCTGTCGCAGCAAAATACTTGGATTCTCCCCCGGCAGCAAAAACCTGCAGCGTGCCGTACTGCTTAGATGCCTGGCACCTGGCGCGGTCAGTGATCTGCCGATGAACATGGCTCACACCAGCAAGCAGGCCTGCGCACTGCACACGGCGCAGGCGCTGAACGATGCAAAGACCATTGCGCAGCACCTGCAACAACGGGTAATCGAGGGCATCGACGGTGGCCTGCGCTGGCTGGCATTCAAGACCAACCACACAACGCACAAGCCGTACCTGACGGTGATGAACAACGACTTGTATTCCGGCATGGCGGGCATAGGGTTGTTCTACCTCGGCCTTTACCGCATTACAGCCAACCCCGCCTACCTCGACACCACCGATCGAATCATCACCTCCATCGCGCAAACACAACGCCACTTCAACAGCGACGACAACCTCAGCGCCTTTCAAGGCCTGGGTGGCTATCTCTACCTTGTCTGGCACCGCCGGTTGCTGGCGCCGACCGACGCCCTGGACCCGCAGCTGGCTGCATTGACCAAAGCCCTCTGCGCGCCACCTGCCGAGGGCTGCGACAGCGACCTCATAGCCGGCAGTTGCGGTATTCTCAGCCTGCTCAGCGCACTCCATAAGCATGCACCCCAAGCACAGCTTGAACAGGCAATCAGGCAACGCGTGCAACACATCCGCTGCGCACTGCAACCGACCGCAAACGGCGCATTGCACAATCGCGACGGCTCACCCGCGCTCAGCGGCCTGGCGCATGGCATTTCTGGCGCAGTGCTTTCGCTTTGCAAAGCCTATGAAGCGATACACGATAACCAGCTCATTTCCCTGGTCGAACAGTTCGTGCGCGCCGAGAACACCCTCAAGAAAGATGACGGCTGGCTCGACCTGCGTGAATGCCGTACTTCACAGAGCATGAGCAAATGGTGCCATGGCGATGCGGGCATACTGCTGGCCAGGCAGGCAGTGCTCTCAAGCATGGGAGCGCTTCTCCCGCGAGCATTCCGGAGCGAAATACAGGGCGATATCGAATGTTGTCTCAGCAACATCTACCGCCACGGACTGGGGAGTGGATATAGCCTGTGCCACGGCGACTTCGGCAACATCATGTGCTTGCAAACCGTCTATCGCATACGTGGCGATAGCGTTGCCCTGAAGAACACACACACTCTGCTGGGCGCCCTCATACGTGAATTTATCGGCAGCTCAGCGTTCGCCGACGACAGTTACCCCGAATTGGGCCTGATGACCGGGATTTCCGGTATTGGTTACTGCCTGCTGAAACAGCTAGACCCAGCACTGCCGGACGTACTGTCACTGGATTTCACGCTAAGCCCGCCCACCGCTGCTACCCCCTGAAAAAACAAAGGCCACCCGAAGGTGGCCTTTGCCTGCGTGGGGGGTGTAGCAGTATTACTTCTTGGCTTCCCAGCCAGTCAGCTCGGCCAGGGCCTTGCCGATGTCAGCCAGGGAACGCACGGTTTTCACACCGGCGTCTTGCAGGGCGGCGAACTTCTCGTCCGCAGTGCCCTTGCCGCCAGAGATGATGGCGCCAGCGTGGCCCATGCGCTTGCCCGCAGGTGCAGTAACACCGGCGATGTACGAAACGACTGGCTTGGTCACGTGAGCCTTGATGTAGGCAGCAGCTTCTTCTTCAGCCGAACCGCCGATCTCACCGATCATGACGATCGCTTCGGTCTTCGGGTCTTCCTGGAACAGCTTCAGGATGTCGATGAAGTTGGAGACCGGGATCGGGTCACCGCCGATGCCGACGCAGGTCGACTGGCCGAAGCCGGCGTCGGTGGTCTGCTTCACAGCTTCGTAGGTCAGGGTGCCGGAACGCGAAACGATACCGACCTTGCCTGGCAAGTGAATGTGACCTGGCATGATGCCGATCTTGCACTCGCCCGGGGTGATGACGCCTGGGCAGTTAGGGCCGATCAGGGTAACGCCCAGCTCGTCGCACTTGACCTTGGCATCCAGCATGTCCAGGGTAGGAATGCCTTCGGTGATGCACACGATCAGCTTGATGCCGCCGAAGGCTGCTTCCAGGATCGAGTCTTTGCAGAAAGGAGCCGGAACGTAGATGACCGAAGCGTCAGCGCCGGTAGCTTCTACAGCTTCTTTTACAGTGTTGAACACTGGCAGGCCCAGGTGGGTGGTACCACCCTTGCCTGGGGTCACGCCGCCGACCATCTTGGTGCCGTAGGCGATGGCTTGTTCGGAGTGGAAAGTACCCTGCGAGCCGGTGAAGCCCTGGCAGATGACTTTGGTGTCTTTATTGATCAGGACGCTCATTACTTGCCCTCCGCAGCTTTTACAACTTGTTGAGCAGCGTCGGTCAGGCTGGTGGCCGCAATGATGTTCAAACCGCTTTCTG
This sequence comes from Pseudomonas sp. NPDC089547, assembly GCF_050280665.1. NCBI lineage: Bacteria > Pseudomonadati > Pseudomonadota > Gammaproteobacteria > Pseudomonadales > Pseudomonadaceae > Pseudomonas > Pseudomonas sp. NPDC089547. Next base: position 64,798 of record NZ_JBNNVS010000027.1, read on the forward strand.
CCAGTACTTTAGCGCCCAGTTCAGCGTTGTTACCTTCAAGGCGAACAACAACCGGAACTTTAACGCCAACTTCTTTCACTGCACCGATGATGCCTTCGGCGATCATGTCGCAGCGAACGATGCCGCCGAAGATGTTGACCAGAACGGCCGCGACATTGCTGTCGGACAGAATGATCTTGAACGCTTCGGTAACGCGCTCTTTGGTAGCACCGCCGCCAACGTCGAGGAAGTTGGCTGGCTTGCCGCCGTGCAGGTTGACGATGTCCATGGTACCCATGGCCAGGCCGGCACCGTTGACCATGCAGCCGATGTTGCCTTCCAGGGCAACGTAGTTCAGTTCGAACTTGGCAGCGTGGGCTTCACGGGCGTCGTCCTGCGACGGGTCGTGGAAGGTTTTCAGCTTGGGCTGACGGTACATGGCGTTGGCGTCGATGTTGATCTTGGCATCGAGGCAGTGCAGGTCGCCATCGGCCTTGATCACCAGCGGGTTCACTTCCAGCAGGGCCAGGTCGTGATCCTTGAACAGCTTGGCCAGACCCACGAAGATCTTGGCGAACTGTTGTACTTGCTTGCCTTCCAGGCCCAGCTGGAATGCCAGCTCGCGACCCTGGAACGGCTGAGCGCCGACCAGCGGATCGATGGTGGCCTTGAGGATCTTCTCAGGTGTTTCGTGAGCAACTTTCTCGATGTCCACGCCACCTTCGGTGGAAGCCATGAACACGATACGGCGGCTCGAACGATCGACTACAGCGCCCAGGTACAGCTCTTTGGCGATGTCAGTGCAGGATTCGACCAGAATCTTGGAGACAGGCTGACCGTTGGCATCAGTCTGGTAGGTAACCAGATTCTTGCCCAACCACTGTGCAGCGAACGCCTTGGCGTCTTCCTTGCTGCGAACCAGCTTTACGCCGCCCGCTTTGCCGCGACCACCTGCGTGAACCTGGGCTTTGACAACCCACTCGTTCCCGCCGATCTTGTCGCAGGCTTCTGCAGCTTGCTCAGGGGTATCGACTGCGAAACCCTTGGAAACTGGCAGGCCGTATTCAGCGAACAGCTGCTTACCCTGATACTCGTGAAGATTCATGCTTTTTACCGTCTTCGTTAGGTACTGCGCTTCGGCGCTGCGCCATTACTGGCGCCGCACCACCTGTGACCGTTGACCCCGGGTTTTCCCGTGTGATCCGGTCCGGCGGACGTTCCGCGGTGAGTCATGCACGCAAGACTCACGACGGGCTGCCCGCCGTGGTTTCTTATAATTAACGCTTCTTACGGTTGGCCACGTGAATGGCGCCGCCATTCACCGCCAGCGCTGCTTCATGCAACGCTTCGGACAGGGTTGGATGGCTGAAGACCATCATGCCCAGATCCTCGGCACTGGTGCCGAATTCCATTGCGATTGCACCCTGCTGCACCAGTTCGGCAGCCGATGGGCCAATCACGTGTACACCCAGGACGCGGTCGGTCTTGGCATCGGCGATGACCTTGACGAAACCACCGGTGTCGTTGGCCGCCATCGCACGGCCGCTGGCCGCGAACGGGAAGGTGCCTACGTTAACCTCAACACCCTCGGCCTTCAAGGACTGTTCGGTCTTGCCGACCCATGCAATTTCCGGGTGGGTGTAGATAACCGACGGGATCAGGTCGTAGTTCATCTGGGCCTTGTGGCCCTTGATGCGCTCGACAACCATGATGCCCTCTTCCGAAGCCTTGTGGGCCAGCATCATGCCGCGTACCACGTCACCGATGGCGAACACGCCCGGAACGCTGGTGGCGCAGTGATCGTCAACGAAGATGTAGCCACGCTCGTCGATGGTCACGCCGCTGTCGGCAGCCAGCAGGTCGGTGGTGACAGGGCGACGGCCGACCGCAACGATCAGCTTGTCGAAGGTGATCTTCTGCTCGCCTTCGGCGTTGGTGTAGGTCACTTCGACTTCGTTGCCGTTGACTTTCGAGCCGGTGACGCGAGCGCCCAGCTTGATGTCCAGGCCTTGCTTGGTCAGGGTCTTCTGGGCTTCTTTCGACACGGCGGTGTCGGCAGCCATCAGGAAGGTGTCCAGGGCTTCCAGGACGGTGACTTCAGCACCCAGGCGAGCCCATACCGAGCCCAGCTCCAGGCCGATCACGCCGGCACCGATAACGCCCAGGCGCTTCGGTACGGCCTGGAATTCCAGGGCGCCGGTGGAGTCGACGATGACGTTCTGGTCGACCGGAGCCGGCGGAATGTCGATCGGGCGCGAGCCGGAGGCCAGGATCACGTTCTCGGCTTCGATGACTTCGGTGGTGCCGTCAGCCTTGGTGACTTCGACTTTCTTGCCAGCCAGCAGTTTGCCGTGGCCCTGGATCGAAGTAACGCCGTTGGCCTTGAACAGGGTGGCAACGCCACCGGTCAGGTTCTTGACGATGCCAGCCTTGCGGCCAACCATCGCGGCAACGTCCATCTTCACTTCGCCAGTGGAGATACCGTGGACGTTGAAGCTCTCTTTGGCTTCCTTGTACTTCCAGGAGCTGTCCAGCAGCGCCTTGGATGGGATGCAACCTACGTTCAGGCAGGTGCCGCCCAGGGCCAGCTTGCCCTCGGCGTCGGTGTACTTCTCGATACAGGCAGTCTTCAGACCGAGTTGGGCAGCCTTGATGGCAGCCACATAGCCGCCAGGACCTGCACCAATCACCACTACGTCGAATTTCTGGGTCATAAAAGATTCCTTATCAGCTACAAGCTACAAGCCGCGAACCGCGCGGCATGGCTTCTTGCGAAGCCAAGGCCGGCACGGTACGCAGCCAGAGGGTTAGATGTCCAGCAGCAGGCGAGACGGATCTTCCAGCAGGTTCTTGATGGTGACCAGGAAGGTTACCGCTTCCTTGCCGTCGATCAGGCGGTGATCGTACGACAGCGCCAGGTACATCATCGGGCGAATCACGACCTGGCCATTGATGGCCATCGGGCGCTGGATGATGTTGTGCATGCCGAGAATGGCAGCCTGCGGCGGGTTGACGATCGGGGTCGACATCATCGAACCGAAGGTACCACCGTTGGTGATGGTGAAGGTGCCGCCGGTCATTTCTTCGATGGACAGCTTGCCGTCACGGGCCTTCTTGCCGAAGGTGGCAATGCCGTTCTCGATTTCAGCCAGGCTCATCGACTCGGCGTTACGCAGTACCGGTACCACCAGGCCACGGTCGCTGGACACGGCAACGCCGACGTCGGCAAAGCCGTGGTAGACGATGTCGTTGCCGTCGATCGACGCGTTCACCGCCGGGAAGCGCTTCAGGGCTTCGGTGGCAGCCTTGACGAAGAACGACATGAAGCCCAGGCGCACGCCATTGTGGGTCTTCTCGAACAGGTCCTTGTACTTCGAACGCAGCGCCATGACTTCGGTCATGTCCACTTCGTTGAAGGTGGTCAGCATCGCCATGTTGGACTGGGCTTCAACCAGACGCTCGGCGATCTTGGCACGCAGACGGGTCATCGGCACGCGCTTCTCGGTGCGGTCGCCAGCAGCGACGACAACCGGGGCAGCAGCAGCGGCAGCTGGCTTGGCAGCCGGCGCAGCGGCAGGCGCCGACTTCTTGTTGGCGACGGCAGCGACGACGTCTTCCTTGGTGATGCGACCGCCTTTGCCAGTGCCGGCAACGGTAGCCAGGTCGATGCCGTTCTCTTCAGCCAGCTTGCGGGCGGCTGGCGCGGCGACCGGGTCGTCTTCGCCAGCGTCGGCAGCGGCAGCAGCCGGGGCAGCAGCGGCCGGAGCGGCAGCGGGAGCAGCGGCGGCAGCGCCGCCTTCAACGATCGAACCCAGTACTTCGTCGGACAGGACGGTGTCGCCCTCGCCCTTGACGATGGCGCCCAGCACGCCGTCGGCGGTGGCCAGTACTTCCAGCACGACCTTGTCGGTCTCGATGTCGACGATCAGCTCGTCACGCTTGACGGCTTCGCCCGGCTGCTTGTGCCAGGTGGCAACGGTGCCATCGGCAACCGATTCCGGGAAGGTTGGGGCTTTGATCTCGATAGCCATTGTCAGTGTTTCCTTAAATTCGGTTTCAGGTGCGCGAAGGCGTTAGACAGTGAAGGCGTCTTGCAGCAGTTTTTCCTGCTGTTCGGCGTGCTTCGAGGCGTAACCACAAGCTGGCGCGGCAGAAGCGTCGCGGCCGGCGTATTCCAGGACCAGTGCCTTGTTGTGGCGGCCCAGGATACGGCGCATGTGGTGCTGGCTGCTGTACCAGGCGCCCTGGTTCATCGGCTCTTCCTGGCACCAGACGGCATGCTTGAGGTTGCTGTATTGCGCCAGGATTTCGACCAGGTCGTCTTCCGGGAACGGGTACAGCTGCTCGAGACGCAGGATGGCGATGTCTTCGCGGCCTTCGGCACGGCGTTTTTCCAGCAGGTCGTAGTAGACCTTGCCACTGCACAGCACCAGGCGCTCGACCTTGGCCGGATCGATTGCATCGATTTCCGGGATCACGGTCTGGAACGAGCCTTCTGCCAGGTCTTCCAGCGTCGAGATGGCCAGCTTGTGGCGCAGCAGCGACTTGGGCGTCAGGACTACCAGCGGCTTGCGCAGCGGGCGAATGACCTGGCGACGCAGCAGGTGGTAGATCTGTGCCGGCGTGGTCGGTACGCAAACCTGGATGTTGTGCTCGGCGCACAGTTGCAGGTAACGCTCCAGACGCGCGGAGGAGTGCTCCGGGCCCTGCCCTTCATAACCGTGTGGCAGCAGCATGGTCAGACCGCACAGGCGGCCCCACTTGTGCTCACCGCTGGTGATGAACTGGTCGATCACCACTTGCGCACCGTTGGCGAAGTCACCGAACTGGGCTTCCCAGATCACCAGCGCGTTTGGCGTGGTGGTGGAATAGCCGTATTCGAAGGCCAGTACCGCCTCCTCGGACAGGAACGAATCGTACAGGTCGAAACGTGGCTGGCCCGGGAACAGGTTCTGCAGCGGAATATAGGTGCTGGCGTCCTTCTGGTTATGCAGCACCGCGTGACGGTGCGAGAAGGTGCCACGGCCGATGTCCTGGCCGGTCATGCGGATCGGGTGGCCTTCGAACTGCAGGGTGGCGTAAGCCATGGTCTCTGCATAACCCCAGTTGATCGGCAAGCCACCGGCCTGCATCTTCTGGCGATCTTCGTAGATCTTCGAAACCTGACGCTGAACCACGAAGCCTTCTGGCAGTTCCAGCAGCTTGGCCGACAGGTCCTGCAGGGTCTTGAGGTCGAAGCGGGTGTCGTGACGCGCGGTCCAGGCGTGGCCCAGGTATGGACGCCAGTCGACGAACAGCTCGCGGTTCGGCTCCTTGACCAGGCTTTTCACCACGTGCAGGCCATTGTCCAGCGCGTTGCGGTACTCGTCGATCTTGGCCTGAGCGCGCTCGGCGTCGATGCGACCGGCCTGGATCAGCGCCTCGGCATACAGTTCACGGGTAGTGCGCTGCTTGCTGATCTGCTGGTACATCAGCGGCTGGGTGCCGTTCGGCTCGTCGGCCTCGTTGTGGCCGCGACGACGGTAGCAGACCAGGTCGATGACCACGTCACGCTTGAACTGCATGCGGTAATCGATGGCCAGCTGGGTGACGAACAGCACCGCTTCCGGGTCATCGCCATTCACGTGCAGGATCGGCGCCTGGATCATCTTGGCAACGTCGGTGGCGTACTCGGTAGAGCGCGCGTCCAGCGGGTTGCTGATGGTGAAACCAACCTGGTTGTTGATCACGATGTGCACGGTACCGCCGGTCTTGAAACCGCGGGTCTGCGACATCTGGAAGGTTTCCATGACCACGCCCTGGCCGGCGAATGCTGCGTCGCCGTGGATCGAGATCGGCAGCACCTTGTCGCCAACGGTGTCGTTGCGGCGGTCCTGACGGGCGCGCACCGAACCTTCGACCACTGGCGAAACGATTTCCAGGTGGGACGGGTTGAACGCCATGGCCAGGTGCACTTCGCCACCGGTGGTCATCACGTTCGAGGAGAAGCCCTGGTGATACTTCACGTCACCGGAGCCCAGCTCGTTCATCTTCTTGCCTTCGAACTCGTCGAACAGCTCGCGCGGGTTCTTGCCGAAGGTATTCACCAGCACGTTCAAGCGACCACGGTGGGCCATGCCGATGACAACTTCCTTGGTGCCGTAAGAGCCGGAACGCTGGATCATTTCGTCCAGCATCGGGATCAGGCTCTCGCCGCCTTCCAGGCCGAAACGCTTGGTGCCCGGGTACTTGGTGCCCAGGTACTTTTCCAGGCCCTCACCGGCCGTTACGCGTTCAAGCAGGTGCGCCTGCACGTCAGCGGAAAACTCCGGACGGCCGCGCACGCTTTCCAGGCGCTGCTGGAACCAGCTGCGCTGCTCGGAATCGACGATGTGGGTGAATTCGGCGCCAATGGTGCGACAATATGTCTTCTGGAGTGCATCGAAGATGTCGCGTAGGCTCGCCTCCTCTTTGCCGATGAACAGGTCGCCGGCACGGAAGGTCGTATCAAGATCGGCATTGGTCAAGCCGTAGTGATTGATCGACAGGTCTACGGGCGCAGGGCGCTGCCACAACCCCAACGGGTCGAGCTTGGCAGCCTGATGGCCGCGCATACGATAGGCCTGGATCAGTCGCAGAACTTCAACCTGCTTCTTCTCGTGTTCACTGCTCACGCTCCCGGCAGATACCGGTTGAGCGCGGCGCTGGTTCTTTGCCAGCAGTACGAAATGGTCGCGGATTGTCGAGTGCGATACATCAGTAGCGGTGCTGCCGTCGGCGGGCAACTTCTGGAAGTAGGTGCGCCACTCTTCTGGCACAGCGTTAGGGTCGTGCAGGTAGAGCTCGTAGAGCTCTTCCACATATGCAGCGTTACCACCTGAAAGGTGGGCGCTATCCCACATGCGCTGCATCACGCTTTCTTGCATGCTTGGTCACCCTCGGTTAGGGGACTGATCGGCGAGAGCCACAGCAAACCTGGAAAAGTCCGAATAAAGCGACTGAACCACGCCACTTGGATCCTGCTGATTTTCCGGGTACCAGCCCGGAAAGCCCCTGCTGGTCTCATATCTTCATAGGTATGAACGCGGGCTTTGTGGGCCCTTGTTCGGGTTTTACCTCAGTGCGGGCTCACCACCCGCACCTCGGCATACTGCAGTTACAACAGGTTGTATCAGGTGCCGCTTTGCAGCAGCATGTTACGTACGTGACCAATTGCCTTGGTAGGGTTCAGACCTTTCGGGCAAACGTTCACGCAGTTCATGATCCCGCGGCAGCGGAATACGCTGAACGGGTCATCCAGGGACGCCAGGCGCTCCTGAGTCTTGGTGTCACGGCTGTCGGCCAGGAAGCGGTAGGCTTGCAGCAGCGCGGCAGGGCCCAGGAACTTGTCCGGGTTCCACCAGAACGACGGGCAGGACGTGGAGCAGCACGCGCACAGGATGCACTCGTACAGGCCGTCCAGCTTGTCGCGATCTTCCGGCGACTGCAGGCGCTCGATGGCCGGTGCCGGGGTATCGTTCTGCAGGAACGGCTTCACCTTCTCGTACTGCTTGTAGAAGATGCTCATGTCGACCACCAGGTCACGAATGACCGGCAGGCCTGGCAGCGGGCGCAGAACCAGCTTGTTGCCTTTGACCACACCCGACAGCGGGGTGATGCAGGCCAGGCCGTTCTTGCCATTCATGTTCATGCCATCGGAACCGCAAACGCCTTCACGGCAGGAGCGACGGTACGAGAAACCTTCGTCCTTTTCCTTGATCAGCGCCAATACATCGAGAACCATCAGGTCCTTGCCGCCGGTATCGACGTCGAACGACTCCATCTTGGGCGCCGAGTCGGTGTCCGGGTTGTAACGATAAACTTCGACTTTCAACATAGCAGCCACCCTTAGTAAGTCCGGACTTTTGGTTCGAAGGCTGGAACAGTCTTCGGCGCAAAGTTGACGCCGCGCTTGGCAACGCGCTTCTCACCCGGGTAGTACAGGGTGTGGCACAGCCAGTTTTCGTCGTCACGGTCTTCGAAGTCTTCACGGGCGTGAGCGCCGCGGGACTCTTTACGGGCTTCGGCCGCGATGGCGGTAGCTTCGGCGACTTCCAGCAGGTTCTGCAGCTCCAGCGCTTCGATACGCGCGGTGTTGAAGGCCTGGGACTTGTCGTTGATCTTGACGTTGGCGATACGCTCGCGCAGGCCAGCCAGCTGCTCGATACCCTTCAGCATGTATTCGCCAGTACGGAATACACCGAAGTAGTTCTGCATGCAGCTCTGCAGCTCGCGTTTCAGGCTGGCAACGTCTTCACCCGTGGTACGCCCGTTGAGGTTGTTCAGGCGGCTCAGGGCAACATCGATGTCGGTGTCGCTGGCGTCGAGGTGCTCGATGCCGTCGCTCAGCGCCTTCTCCAGGTGCAGGCCGGCAGCACGGCCGAATACCACCAGGTCGAGCAGCGAGTTGCCGCCCAGGCGGTTGGCACCGTGAACCGATACGCACGCCACTTCACCTACGGCGAACAGGCCAGGGATGATGTGATCCTTGCCTTCTTCGTCCATGGTGATGGCCTGGCCATGAATGTTGGTGGCAACGCCGCCCATCATGTAGTGGCAGGTCGGCACGACCGGAACCGGCGCAACGACCGGGTCGACGTGGGCGAAGGTCTTGGACAGTTCGCAGATACCTGGCAGGCGGCTGTGCAGCACTTCCTCGCCCAGGTGGTCCAGCTTCAGCAGTACGTGGTCCTTGTTCGGGCCCACGCCGTTGCCGGCGATGATTTCCTTGACCATGGAACGGGCAACCACGTCGCGGCCAGCCAGGTCTTTCGCGTTCGGCGCGTAACGCTCCATGAAGCGCTCGCCGTGGGCGTTGATCAGATAGCCACCTTCACCGCGGCAACCTTCGGTAACCAGTACACCGGCACCGGCGATACCGGTCGGGTGGAACTGCCACATCTCGATATCTTGCACCGGCACGCCTGCACGCAGCGCCATGCCGATACCGTCACCAGTGTTGATCAGGGCGTTGGTGGTGGAGGCGTAGATACGACCTGCACCGCCAGTAGCCAGAACGGTGGCCTTGGACTTGATGTACATGGTTTCGCCGGTTTCGATGCAGATTGCGATCACACCGACGAACGCGCCTTCCTGGTTCTTCACCAGGTCAACAGCGTAGTACTCGTTGAGGAAGGTGGTACCGGCTTTCAGGTTGCCCTGGTACAGGGTGTGCAGCAGCGCGTGACCGGTACGGTCGGAAGCGGCACAGGTACGGGCGGCCTGGCCACCTTTACCGAAGTCCTTGGACTGGCCACCGAACGGACGCTGGTAGATGCGGCCGGTTTCGGTACGCGAGAACGGCAGGCCCATGTGGTCCAGCTCGAAGACCGCAGCCGGGCCTTCCTGACACATGTACTCGATAGCGTCCTGGTCACCGATGTAGTCGGAGCCCTTGACGGTATCGTACATGTGCCAGCGCCAATCGTCGTTCGGGTCGGCCGAAGCGATGGCGCAGGTGATGCCGCCCTGGGCGGATACAGTGTGCGAACGGGTCGGGAAGACCTTGGTGACTACGGCAGTCTTGTGGCCGCCTTGAGCCAGTTGCAGCGCAGCGCGCATGCCGGCGCCGCCACCACCGATGATGATGGCGTCGAAGGAAATGGTTGGAATGCTAGCCATGGATCAGATACCCCAGAGAATCTGCACACCCCAGACGAAGTAAGCGAACATCGCAACGCCGCATACCGCCTGGAACAGGAAACGAATCGCAGTTGCCGACTTGCCGAACGACATAGGCGTCAGGTAGTCGGTTGCAATGGTCCACATGCCGACCCAGGCGTGAGCGCCCAGGGCAACGAGGGCCAGCAAGCTGAAGATTCGCATCGCGTTGTTGGAGAACAGACCATGCCACTGGGTGTAGTCGATGCCTGGGTGGGCGACCACGTAGCCGATCAGGAAGAGGAAGTAAGCCGCGAGAACGACCGCAGAAACGCGCTGCGCCATCCAGTCATAGAGGCCCGAACGCGACAGGTTCGTGACATTGGTTACCATACCCAAACTCCCACCAGAACGATCAGCACCACGGAGATGACGATCACGATTTTCGAGCCCAGCTTGCCGCCTTCCAGCGTCTCACCGATGCCCATGTCCATGATCAGGTGACGAACACCTGCCACGAGGTGATAAAGCAGGGCGGACAGCAGGCCCCAGGTCACGAACTTGGCCAGCGGGCTGGTCAGACACGCCTTCACCTCACCGAAGCCTTCCTCGGAACCCAGCGACTTGCCCAGTGCATAAAGCATGATGGCAAGGCCGAGGAACAGGATGACGCCGGAGATACGGTGCAGGATGGACGTGTACGCAGTGACAGGAAGCTTGATGGTCCTTAGGTCTAGGTTTACAGGTCGTTGGCTTTTCACGGCTTTTTTCACACTGAAGAGCCCCTAGCGAATCAGGGCAAAGTTGTTGGTAAGTGTACTGGTCAGGTACCCACCACCCAGGGAACGGCGACCCCCAGCAGTTCGGGCTTGCAAGCCCCTGGCGGTCGGGTGCCGAGTATAGACAGTTAGGCTGCTTATGACAACGTGACGGGGTAGCCCAAATAGCGCATTGCCTTTAGCGAGCAAAAGGCGTAAATGGGCGAGAATTTCGGGAAAAATCAGGCTTGAATGCCTGATTCAACAAGCCTTTAGGCAAATTGACATCTGAATTTATCCCTCTATAGTGGTGCGGGCCCTGCGTGGGGGGTCTGTCTGATGATTTCTAGCATTAATAGGAGGCCACATGGCTGACAAAAAAGCGCAGTTGGTCATCGAGGGCGCTGCCCCCGTCGAGCTGCCCATTTTAACCGGCACCGTTGGTCCTGATGTAATCGACGTCCGCGGGTTGGGGGCCACTGGTCACTTCACCTTCGACCCTGGTTTCATGGCGACCGCCTCGTGCGAGTCCAAGATCACCTACATTGACGGCGACAAAGGGATCCTGCTGCACCGCGGCTACCCGATCGAGCAACTCGCCGAACAGTCCGACTACCTCGAAACCTGCTACCTGCTGCTGAACGGCGAACTGCCGAATGCCGAGCAGAAGGCCCAGTTCGTCAGCACCGTGAAAAACCACACCATGGTTCACGAGCAGCTGAAGTCGTTCTTCAACGGTTTCCGTCGCGACGCTCACCCGATGGCGGTGATGTGCGGCGTGGTCGGTGCACTGTCGGCGTTCTATCACGACTCCCTGGACATCAATAACCCGCAACACCGTGAAATTTCCGCGGTGCGCTTGGTCGCCAAGATGCCGACCCTGGCCGCGATGGTTTACAAGTACTCCATGGGCCAGCCGATGATGTACCCGCGCAACGACCTGTCGTACGCGGAAAACTTCCTGCACATGATGTTCAACACCCCGTGCGAGATCAAACCGATCAGCCCGGTGCTGGCCAAGGCAATGGACCGGATCTTCATCCTCCACGCCGACCACGAGCAGAACGCCTCCACCTCCACCGTTCGCCTGGCCGGCTCGTCGGGTGCCAACCCGTTCGCCTGTATCGCCGCCGGAGGATCATCGAGATCGGCTGTGTCGAGGTAATCGGCCGGCGCCTGACCGGGCGGCACTTCCACG